>NZ_UHIP01000002.1:338674-677348 GCF_900460245.1 Vibrio fluvialis | reverse complement strand
TGCAGCGCAAATTTCTGCTCAAAGCCCGGTAAATCCAAAAACGACTGCGGCGAGATAAATTCCGGCTCCACCTCCTGCTGGTAGTGCTCGCAATAGGCCTGCATGATCACCTCGCACACCGCTTGGTGTTCAATATCGGCTTTTACCGTGTTGAGGTTGATCACCCGCGATTTCACCGAGGTGATGCCTTTGGCTTGCAGCTTTTTGATGTCCGGATTGAGGTAATCCGCCAGACGGCTGAGATCGGCGCTCAGCAGCAGCGTGCCGTGGTGAAAACCGCGATCCAGCGTTTCGCGATACGCAGACCCCGAAAACTTGCGAATGCCATTCGCATCTTCCAGCACCAAGTCGTTGCGGCCATTGGCCACACCGTCAATACCCAGCTTTTTCAGCCCAGCCAGCACGATGTTGGTCGAGACTTCTTTGTCGTATTCCGGTTTCCCCGCCATAAAGGTGAAATTGGTGTTGCCCAAATCGTGGAACACCGCGCCGCCGCCCGTTTGGCGACGCGCCAGCTTTACCTTGTCCTGTTCCATGCGGTCGGTTTTACACTCGCGCCACGGGTTTTGCGCGCGGCCAATCACCACCGTGTCGGCATTGCGCCACAAAAACAGCACGCGTTGGTCAGCAGGCATGGAACGGAAAATGGTGTCTTCCACCGCGAGGTTAAACCACGGGTCGGTAGAATCGGAGATCAGAATGCGGGTCTTTGTCATGGTCGTTTTCGCACCAAACAGAAGGGAAGATGCGGCTATGTTACGAGATTCTGCGGCCAATCACGAGCCAAAGCGACATAAAAAAGCCTTCCGAAGAAGGCTTTTCAGCATCAGCGAAAACAGACCTGCGCCCAGCGCGCCAGGCCGGCGGTGACCGAGCCAAAGTAGTTGCCACTCACCACGGGTACATTGGGCAACGCCTGCTCAACCCCGGCGCGCAAAATCGGTGAGCGCGCGCTGCCGCCAGTCATGAAGATCACATCCGGCGTCACGCCGCCCAGCGTCACCGCTTCCGTCACCAGTTCAATCATCTTAGTTTTTGGTGCATCAATCGCTTCAATCATCGCTTCGCGTTGAATATCGACCTCCAGCAGCTCCGACAGCACCTTCACTTGCGCCGTCACCTGCGCCGATTCCGACAGCGCAATCTTCGCTTCTTCGGCTTTCTTCACCAGGCTGTAGCCAAGCGTGTCGTGATACACCGCCAGCAAACGCGCCAGTTTCTCCGGCTCACGCGCTTCTTTGTGCAAGCGCTTTAGATCCGCCAGGTTTTCACGGGCGAAAAACTTGGCCTGTGCGCTGACATCGTTAATCGCAATCGGATTCCAGAACTGCGTGATCGGCATTTCCAGCCCGCTTTGAGTCTGGCTGCCAAAACCAAACGGCGTCATCAGTTGTTTAAACGCGAGATGAATATCAAGATCGTTACCGCCCACGCGCTGACCCGTGTGCGCAATCAGGCTTTGGGTTCGATCCGCTTTGCCGCGCCACGATGGCCCCATCTGAATCAATGAGCAGTCGGTGGTACCACCGCCGATATCGACCACCAATACGGTTTTGTCTTCGTTTAAGGTCGCTTCATATTCCAGCCCGGCGGCTACCGGCTCAAACTGAAACTCAAGGTGGCGGAATCCGGCACGTGTCGCCGCGCGGCGCAGAATGTTTTCTGCCTGTCGGTTGGAATCTTCCCCGCCACGGCCATGGAAGTTGACCGGACGACCAATCACCGCATCATCAATCACTGCATTCGAGCGCGCTTCCGCCTGAGCTTTGATGTTGGCCATCATGGCGCACACCAGATCTTCAAAGAAACTCAGCTGAATATCGTGCAACCCCATCGCGCCCAAAAACGATTTCGGCGATTTGACGTAATAGACCTCATGCGGGTCCGACAGGTAGAGATCGAGCGCCGCCTGACCAAACACCACGTCATCAAATTGCAGGTCGATGTCTTCATCGCGGTTGGCCGCCACCGAACGGCGCAGAAGTTGCTCGCCCAGCGCATCCGCCGGCGAGATCTGGCGATGGCGGAACAGGTGCTCCGACACCGAATCACGGGTTGGCGCCGCCAGTGTCGACGGAATATAAAGACTGTCGCGCTCAAGAGGGATCAGCACCGGAGTCTCATCCTGCATGCTGGCCACCGAACAGTTGGCCGTGCCGTAGTCAAACCCTATGTACATCTGCTTACTCCTACTCTGGTGCGAAAAAGGTCGGCGATACTACCGCAAGCCTTGCCTGATCTCTAGCGGAAATTGTTATTTTTTATGCAGTTTGATAGCGCTTTCGCGCATTTTCTGTTCAGCATTGATTCTCGGTGAACAAGTTGTAAAGATAAGCAACCAGTCGGATAACTGATGCCCGGCGTCATACACGAGTTCAGGAAGAAAACGATGAAGATGGACCTCAATACCTACTGCGAAAGCAGCGTGCTGTGCTGGCTGGCCACCGTCAGTCATAGCCTCGTTCCCAATGTGTCACCCAAAGAGATTTTTACGTTGTGGGATGACGAACGTCTGCTGATCGCCAATATCGCCTCGCCCGTCAGCGAGCAGAACATTCTCGCCAACCCCAACGTGTGCGTCTCAATGATTGATGTGTTTGAGCAGCGCGGCTACAAACTCGGCGGCAAAGCGCGCATTGTGCGCCCGGACGATACCGAATGGAGCGACTACATTGGCGCGCTGCGTGAACTGGCTGACGAACGCTTCCCGATCAAAAACATTTTTGAGGTGCAGATTCAATCCAGCACCACCATCATCGCGCCGAGTTATTTCCTGTTCAGAGACACCACCGTGGAAGAGCAGGTGAAAAGCGCGCTGAGCACTTATCAGGTTGAGCGTCCACGCACGTTCAATGCCGCCGAATAACGAACCACAAGCAGGCTTATGACCCACACATCCCCCACACACATCCGCGCCTTTGCGCGCTACTTTCAGTTTAATAACGCGCGCACGCTGTCCACCGATGCACCGAGTGAGCTGCGCGTACTCAACGCCGGTGTTTATCAGGCGTATATCGACCCGACCCGCCGCTACGATAACCAGTTACTGATTCAGGCAGAATGCAGCGTCAGCCAGCTCGCCGCTGCGCTTGAGCTGTATGCCAACGGCCCCGCACCGGAGATCAGCGTTGCGCCAGCGGCCGACAGCGTGACGCTCGAAAACTGGATGAGTGACAACGGCTTCCAGCGCGAGTTTGATCACCAGTTTTTGCAATTGCGCAGCCGCGATTACCACTCCAGTGATTATCACCCTGTGGTGCGCGGGGAGCGCTGGACATCAGAGCGCGCCGATGACTTTCTGGCGCTGCTGAAAACCTCCGGCCTGCGTTGCAGCAATGAGATTTGGCAAGCCAAACGCCACCTGTATTGCAGTGATGCGTTTCGCTGCTTTGTCGCCTATCAGGGCGATACGCCTTGCGCGTGGGCAACCACGTATCTTGATGATGACGTCGCCACACTCGCCAATGCGTTCACACAGGAGACGGCACGCGGCAACGGCTGCCAAACCGCGCTGCTTCATGCCCGCATTCATGATGCGATTGAACACGGCGCCACGCTGCTCTTAACCGATGTGATGCCAGAGAGCACCAGCGCTCGCAACTGCCTGTCGGTCGGCTTTGAGCCCGTGGTAACGCGTCAGGTGTGGTGTCAAAGCGAATAGGATGGCACCGCCAGAGAACAGATCTCACAGAGCGGAGATGGCACAAATGGGTGCTTCCAGCGTGCAGCGCACACGCTGGAACGGCTTGGATGCCATTGTTAAAACTTCGCCCAGCGCGGTTGAGCTGGCATTTTATCAGCACACTGCACCGCTTCTGCGCGCGGCAGGTATTCACATCCCCGATCTACTCAGCGCAAAGCTAGATCGGCTCGTCATTGAACGAATTCCACATCCTGTAGCACTGGACGAATTCCACAGCTGCGACATCGGCCTCGCGCAAATCGCCAAACTGCACCGCACCGATATCCCTTCCCCAACCCCACTCAAACGTCATAGCTGGTCTCAGGAGCAGACAGATCAAACTCTGGCGCTGCTGTCATTGCCAGAGTGCAGCTCTGAACTGCTGCGCCAGTGTCAGGTACGCAGCCATACGTTGTTTGATACCGAGCAAATCATTTCCGGTGATACCAACAGCGGCAATTGGGGCAAACGTACCAATGGCGACTGGGTGCTGTTTGACTGGGAACGTTTCGGCCACGGCCACATCGCGATCGATCTCGCCCCGCTGATTCCCGGCATGGGTGAAATATCGGCCTACTCCACACTTGCGCAGCGCTACACCCGTTTCAACCCGGATATGGATGCCACCGCACTGGCACGCCACATTTTGCTCAGCAAAGCGTGGCTGGTCACCGAAGTCGTGACACTGCTGCACCAGCGCCGCAACCCCATGCTGAATAAATACGTCACTTGGTACAACCAAATCCTACCAGACTGGTTTGAACGCATCGCCGGACATCTCTGAGCGATCCCACGTTCACGGCGATGTGTTATGCCTTTGCCAAGCAATCGGCGTATACTCGCCCTTTACGTTTATCAGGGCTTTGTTATGCACCATCCCGCTCACTCCGTTATTGTTCTCGACTTTGAAACCACCGGACTTTCACCCAACATGGGCGATCGCGCGATTGAAATCGGTGCGGTGAAACTCATCGACGGTCAGGTCGCCGGCACGTTTCAACAGTTGATGAATCCGGGCTTTCGCGTTAGCGGGTTTATTGAAGGCTACACTGGCATCACCAACACCATGCTGCGTGCCGCGCCCAGTTGTGAAGAGGTGATGGCCGAGTTCGCTCACTTCATCGGCGACACCCCGTTAGTTGCACACAACGCGTCGTTCGATAAACGCTTTCTGGATGCCGAATTTGACCGCATCGGCGCGCGCTATCCCGGTCAGTTTGCCTGCTCAATGTTGATTGCCCGCCGCCTGATTCAAAACGCGCCCACCCACAAACTGGGCGATTTGGTGCGCTTCAAACAGATTGAAAATGACGGCACTTTTCACCGCGCGTTAGCCGACTCACAAATGACCGCCAGTCTGTGGATGTTGATGGTGAACGACCTGCGCGAGCGCGGTGTCTGCGACCCGAGTTTTGCGCTGATGCAGAAGATCAGCAAAACCAATAAAGGGGCGTTGCGGGGCGTGTTGGCTGAGTACATGGAGTGAGTGCGAGAGGGGTTGATGTGCTGAAAACGTTAGCTCATTCCCCGCAGGCCGATTAAGTTGCCAAATGGGTCTTCGACCTGACACATCACCATTCCGCTCTCAATATTGAGCGGACCACGATAGAGTTTGGCCCCAAGCGATAAGAAATGTGCCAACGTCTCTTCAAAATCAGAGACCCGCCAATACAACACTGAACCACTTTTCCCTGTGCTCACTTTCTCATCCGCCTGCACGATTTCAATAGAAAAGCCCTGCATATCGAGAATAGTGAAATCAAATTCATGGAGAAAAACGGGCATCGCTTGTGGAAAGGCTTTTTGATACCACGCCAATCCAGCTTGAACGTCAGGGACATGAATAAGAACAGCAGATGGTGCCACAGTAGCCTCTCAAATTCTGATCGTGGAATGTTGCGCTTTGGCCAAGCTTTAAACACAACTTATGGGAGTGTTCACCAGATAGTCTTTGTCGACTGCCAAAGTCTCCTATTTACCACCTTGTTTAATTTTTGTTAAAACTTTTGCAATCCTATCTTGTGAAAGATGCCCAGCACTCTTAAGATAATCAATTGGTTTTATATGTAAATAAACCTTCAATAAACTTTATCTCGTGAATAAAAGGATGTTTAGATGAGAAAAATATTGTTCACATTGGTTATCTGCTGCGGCTTATCAGCAAATACATTTGCTAAAGAGTGGAAAACTATCCGTTTTATGGTCGAAGGTGCTTATCCTCCTTTTAACTGGACAACTGAAGACGGCCATTTGGCTGGGTTCGATGTTGATTTAGCCAATGCTCTTTGCGAAGAACTAAAAGCGAAATGTGTTATTCGCAAGCAGGACTGGGACGGTATTATCCCTGCGTTACTGGCACGTAAAAGTGATGCCATTATTGCTGCGATGACAATTACGCCTTCAAGAGAAGAAAAAGTAGCTTTCACAAATCCTTATGCACGTGTTCCGCAACGATTTGTCATGACCAATGATAGAGAAATTGATACCAGCATGATTGGTATGAATAAACTCGTCGTAGGTGTTCAGCGTGCGACTATCGGTGATGAGTATTTAAGCCAAGCTTTTCCTGATATTCAAATTCGTCGATACAATACTTTTGATGAAGCTTTTACGGATTTACTAAATGGCCGCTTAGATACTGTATTCGGCGGTGCCATTGGTTTAAGAAGCGGTTTTCTCGACACCGAAGAGGGCAAAAACTTTCATTTTACAGGTCCGTCGTACACTGATCCCAAATGGTTTGGTAAAGGAATTGGAATTGCCGTACGTAAACAAGATGACGACTTGAAAGTACAACTAAACCAAGCTCTGGAAAGGCTGGTTGCTAACGGTACTCACAAATCAATTGCTGATAAATATTTCTCTTACGATATCTACAATGCCGAAACTATGTAATTCAGTCTAACTTTCGACATTAGCAGCCTTCTGTAAACTATAAGCCGCCTCCAAATTAGGAGGTGGCTTGATCATTTAGACTGTCTTCACTGAGATACCGAGCCGGTCAAATACAAAGAAACCAATGAACCTACCTTCGTAGCAAACAAAAAATTCCCTTTCCCACGCAAACGTCACTGCCAAATCAGCCCTTTCTCATAATTATGCGCCGTCTTCTTAAACTCAAACCCCGTCATTGTGTAAAACGCATGGGATTCCATACGCGCAATATTGGAGCGCACAACAAGATGAGACAAGCCCAGTTCTTTTGTCCACTGCTCAGCTGCGGCCAATAACAACTTGCCGATGCCCATTCTTCTCGCTTTTTGACTCACCACTAACGCGGTGATTTCTCCTTTATGTCCTGCGTCGAGAAAAATACGTTTTTCGACCACGATCCAGCCACGCACTTCACCCTCATGTTTTGCAACAAACATGGTGTGATGGTCGGAATCCGTAATCGCATTTAGCCAGAATTTGGTTTGCTCTAAGCTAGCGGAGTGACCCCATTCGGCAGTCAGGGAGTGAATGCCTTCAAGATGAGACGGTTGAGCGATTAGAATCGAGGGAGTCATAAGGGTTGACCATGATCTATAAACGAGAAAACACGGTACTCAGCCAAGCCGAACTCGGTCAATAACCAGTCAACGAATTTGAGAGTTCAGATAGCCAACAATACCAAATCAAAAACGAGACCTAACCTAAGCCACAAAATCAGGACAAAAAATTCATCCATGAATTTTCTCCTGTTTGTGAGGTACAAAGCTAACTCGTAACTGGACAAAACCTTGTCAGCCGCTTTTCCAAATTAACATTTAACGGATTACGGTGGATACCAAAAACCTCTAACTAAGTGGCCAACCTTAGTTAGTCACTACAAACCTCACTTCAAAACACAATTTTAATATTCAACAGCAATTGAATAACTAGATACAGTATGACGACAGACGCGACTTTGTTAATCAGCCAAATTTGAGTATTTAAAAATCGACTCACAATAGGCACCTGAAAGGTGAAACCAACCAAACCATACCAGATAAAACTAATACCACAAGTAACCATTGGTATCAGCATTACTAGCTCAAAAGGTAATGCCCTATTCATACTGATGGTCACAGCGCTCGTAATAAAGAGTATGGCCTTTATATTAGAGACTTGAATCATAAAACTGGAAGCAAAGCTTGCTTGCACTGTTGACTCATGGAACGGTTTAGCGCTTGTCAGGAACAGTTTATAGGCAACGAAGAGCAAGTAGGCGCATCCAATCAGCGTGATTGTAGTGGTGGTGCGCGGCTCTAAAAGTAACGATGCGCCCCCTATCACTCCGATTGTCGAAATGAATAGATTTGCTATCGCCAAGCCAGAAACGACTTTAAATATTCTCCATTTTGTACCTCTTACGGCTTGAGTGACTGTGTGAATAAAGCCTGGCCCAGGACTCATAATGCCAAGTGAAACTAATAGTGCGTAGCTAGTAAGCAAAATCAATTACCTCCTTATTAACCAGTGATAAATCTAACGTCTTGTGAAGGATCATACTTGTAGCTTATATCTGATAAGTTATCAGCCGCGGCTTTCTTCCTATGACAAAAAGTTAGCTTTTTTACAGATTGACTAATATCGACAAAGCCCCCTACACCAAAAAACTTTCGTCCAAGTTGCGCTACATGTATGTTCCTGTTGGCATCTATATCTCCTACACCTAATACAGCATGATCGATATCGCCATCCCATATTTTTTGAAAAATTTCACGTTGCGACAGCGCACTTTTTCCGTTACTACAAAGCCCAAACCCATCACCATCGTATAGAACCTGCCCCGTCATACCCGATTCAACAAACGCTTTAAAAGGCATTATTGAATGTGATTGTCGTAAGCGGTTTATGGCCGGCACAGGCAGCCCTATGCCAACGATCAATTCTTCATCACGCTCAATTCGCTTACGCAATCCTTCTGATATTCGATAGGAAACATCACAGGTTCGTGTAAGGTTCTGAGAACTTTGGTGGTATCTTGGAGGGAAGTACCCGATTTGGTGTAGCCCCTTAGGAGGGACGAACACACCATCAAACAAATCAAGGCTACAAGTTACAGTAGGATTAGAAATAATCGTGTTTGGCGTTTGAACGACGACTTTTGCGCCTCTTGCTTTTGCTGATCGAATACACTGTTCTATATCTAAATCTATTGGGTCAGTTTCTATGACGATAGATCCCGCCTCTGTCAAACCAGAGCCTCGAACCAGAATTAAATCACTATTGGGCAAGCGATATTCAATTTTGTTGTCTACGCGTTTCGAAACACTAAGTCTGCCTGAGTAATTAGAATTAATTAACGTCCCTCTAGAATCAGGATCAAGGAAAGTTCCCCTGCCGATGGATGTTTGTAGACTCCGATTTTCCTGAGATAGCAACATACTCGCCACACCTTGTGGAATGTTGTGAACTTCGATACTGTTATTCTCAATGCTGGTATTGATACGTTCGACCGTACCAAAAAAGCCGCCAATCACCCAATCTACGTTTCTTGAAGTGATCAAGGTGTTGAACCCGCCACACCAACCTGCCCCGGGCAGGGATGAAGCAATGAAACCATACTTTGTGGACGAGAATCCGTTCCAGCTCGCTTCGCTGAGTAAGTTAATAAGATATTCAGGCGATATCGCACTGCCAAAAGAAGCGATATCTATAACCTCAACTCCTTTGAGTAACTGTCGAAACCGATATACATCTCCGTTAGTCAACATGCGTGAGGCCCTTTACTGACAAAATGTGCTCCACAAGAATAGACGCATCACGAACCGTTAATGTCGTAGCCTCAGTAAAGAAACGACTGCCATTTGTCAAAGGGCCTAAACAGTATATATTCCGAGAATCCTTCACTCTGCAGTGCTTATCAACATCCACACCTGCAATAGGGTGCTTAGGCAGTTGACTCAACATTAAAAAGGGCGTCATTTTTGCTGTATTAAAAGCAAGAAAGTCATTTCTGTCACCACTCTCACTTGAATAGTAACCTTTCGAAATGCTCAACTGCTTATCGTTGAGTAAAATCGACAGTTTTCTAGCGTTCTTTAAAGGAAACATCGCTCTGTTTTCGATGATTTTGCACCTTAGTTCATGTGCTAGCTTTTGGTCCTTTTCATCAAAACTTTGATACACTTTGCAGTAGTCTAGCGTAGAGGAGTATAGAATTTTCTGCCATTCAGGAATGGTTGACTCACAATAATCAATCTCGTCGATTAAACTGAATTTTTCATCGTAGATAATGCTTCTTTCGATGTCGTTGTTAAGCAGATCGTTGAACCGACTAATAACATCGTTCATGCCAAATTCACCGGCTTTCAACCCATCAAAGAGGGAACCTTCCCCAGATTTGAACTGACTTCGGACCCTTGGGAATCGGCCCGAAGGTGAAATACACTCAATAGATGCGTTTGGATGAATGTCATGGGCATAAAGAATTAAATCAATAGCGCTAAGCCCCGAGCCAAATATCCTTATAGGTTTAGAACTGTCACAGTTTTTGATTGCGGACAAAAGATCATCATTCAATAAATCATTGCCAAATCCAATACTCACGATAGCCGTGTCGACCTCATAAGTCACATCTTTTGAAATGATGTTTCCTAGATCATCAATGTAATCAGCCGCTTCGAAGAGTTCTACACTGCCACCATGATCTTGTATCTGTGTGACGAGTTCATCTTTAACATCTTGTAGATATCGACCATATATATATCTTGGAATGTAATCATCATCCGAGAAGGTTTCACTGCGACTCTGAAGCCATGTCTGAAGTGGAATGACTTCGTCAAACTGTGTTAATGAATCTAGCCGTGTATTCATGATAAAAAAGTCTGGTGCATATTTGTATGCATAGCCAATTTGCGAATGGTCTTCACTAAAAATCTTTATTTTTAGGTGGCGAACATTTTTCTGACACAAGTTCTTTAGTACCGCTACACACCCAGCACCACTACCGATAATACCAATTGTTTTCATGATAATTCTCTATAGTCCGGCTGATAAGTAACGTTCAGATTGACTGGCGGCTATAGTGAGTATTTTCTTTCCTTCATTCTCTGGTTGCTGAGCGTACTCAATCGCACAAGCGATAGATGCGCCTGAAGAAAAGCCTAGTAATAACCCCTCATTTTTGATGATTTCCCTTGTGACCTGCTTAGCCGTATGTTCATTGATGACATACACATCATCAATCACACTCTGATCCACTGTTGAGGCAATAATACCAGGGCCAATCCCCAAGATCCCGTGATCTGAATTAACCTTGTTCATCGGTGTTTTTCCACTTAGTATTGCCGCCTGTACAGGTTCAATCGCGACAACTTTGACGTGTTTGTTGTGCTGCTTGAGTGTATTTCCAATCCCATTGCAATGCCCACCTGTGCCGATGCCAGCAATAAAAAAATCTGGTGTACCGTCAAAGAAATCGATGATTTCGCGACCTGTTTGTTCATGGGCGAGCGGATTTGCAGGGTTATTACCTTGATCGACGAGAAAATGATTGGGCTGCTTAGCAAGTTCGTTGGCTTTACACACTGCGCCAGCATAGTTATGTTCCTTGGGGGTTAGGATGACTGTAGCACCCAACATTGTTAGCAATTTCTTCCGTTCTTCAGACACATACTCAGGCATTACGATGATGAGCTCTAACCCCATAGACGCACATAAACCAGCAAGAGAAATTCCGGTGTTCCCAGTAGTCGCTTCTACCAGAACCGTGTTGTTCGTGATTTTTCCTGAGGCTATTCCCGACTCAACCATAGACTTAGCAGCTCTATCTTTGATAGACCCCCATGGATTCAGGAACTCCAGCTTGACATAGATATCTGCATACAATGAATTCGACGTTTTCTCCAACTTGATAATTGGAGTGTTTCCAACGTAATCTTTCAAAAACATAATAATCCTTTATTCTTGGCATAAATAAGCCCATTCAAATGGACATAAACATTGTGAATGAGCTTTAAATGTAGATCTTCGGGTTTAAATAGCTTTTTCTAGTACAACTGAATGTTCTTCATGGACACTTTTAACTGAGCGACCTGATGGATCTGCTGACTCTTGAAAAGCTTTGTCCCAGAGAATTGCATTGGGAGTGGAACACGCAATTGTCTTTCCATGCGGCACACACAGTACCGCCGAATTGTTTTTGAATTTCGATTCAAATATTGAACGATAATAGAAGCCCTCTTTGGTCAGTGGTGTATTGACCGGGAACTGTAGGCGAGCATTTTTTAACTGAAGGTCAGTGACAACTGTGTCAACGTAGTCTTTGAGTCCATCAATCCAAGAGTACCCAACACCATCAGAGAACTGTTCTTTTTGTCGCCAAGCGATATTATGAGGAAGCAGATCTTCAAAGGCCTCTCGCAAGATTCGCTTCTCGATCACCCCATTACCACACATTTTTGCCAACGGATTTTGCGTCATTGCAACATTGATGAATTCATTATCTAGAAACGGAACACGGCTTTCGATACCCCAGGCTGACATCGCCTTATTCGAACGTAGGCAATCAAACTTCGACAGTTGCTCTAGTTTACGAACGGTTTCTTCATGGAACTCTTTGGCATTCGGTGCTTTATGGAAATATAAGTAACCGCCAAACAATTCATCACTGCCTTCACCAGAGAGAACAACTTTCAATCCCAAAGATTTGATTTTACGTGCCATCAAATACATCGGTGTTGCAGCTCTGATGGTCGTAATATCATAGGTTTCAATATGATAGATAACATCTTCAATGGCTTTAATGCCTTCATCAACCGTAAAGATCACTTCATGATGGATCGTTCCAATATGCTCAGCAACTTTCTTTGCTGCTACTAAATCTGGAGACCCACTTAAGCCTACAGAAAAAGAACGCAATGGTTTCTTGCCCTGTTCCTTAGTAATTTTCTGCGCGACAGCAGAGATGATTGAAGAATCCAATCCTCCCGATAGCAATACACCATAACCAACCTCACAATCCATGTGAGACTTGATTGCTGCAGACAACGACTCTCGGATCTGTACAACACTACTCGTATTGTTGCTTACATTGTCAAACTCTTTCCATGATGGCTTGTAAAACCTCTCCGGCTCAGTGCACGAATTTGCTAGCAAATAGTGGCCAGGAGGAAATTCCGAAACAACGTCACATACACCCGATATTGCTTTCATTTCAGAGGCGACATAGAGCACGTCATTCTCATCATAGCCATAGTATAGAGGAATGATGCCAATCGGATCCCTTGCAACAAGACATTCACCAGTTGCGTCGTTGTAAATAATGAATCCGTACATTCCATTAATATGATCAAACATATCGAGACCGTATGTCTTAAACAACGGAAGCAATACTTCACTATCAGATGTTGTGTTGAAAGCATACGAAGCCTCAAAGTCAGTTCGTAGCTGACGGTGATTATAAATCTCGCCATTTGCTACCAACGCAACACTATAATCAAGAGATGTGATGGGCTGCCTACCCCTTTCCACACCAACGACCGAAAGGCGTTCATGAGCTAATGTAATATTATTCAGTGATAAAATACCTGAATCATCAGGTCCGCGATGACGAATTGTTTTTGCTAGTTCGAGTGCGATTTGGTCTGCGTTATTTAGTTTATTTTTATGATAAATAGCAATGATGCCACACATAACTTTTCCTTATTAAGCCTTTATAATTTTCCAAAAAAAATCACTGTTGAATTTTAAAAGTTGAGAGATAACATTCATTACTATTACTGTTAAAATAAATCTAACGAATAAAACCCAGATTAAAACCCCACCCATCATAAATATAATTATCGTATCTTCTATTATTGAGTGGAATAAGTTCATTGATGTAATTGACAAAATCACATCGTCTTCATCTAAATCTCCACTATCAACTTCTTTAAGCAATAACGCACCACCATAAACAAGCCCTAACGTCATACCAACAAGAGTAATTGGTGCACATTTTTTAGATAAGCCCATCAATTTAAAATATGGAGACAATATTTCGCCCAGTTTATGTACAAGTCCAAAATGCTTTAGTAGATCTAAAACCAAGGTTAAGGCCAATAACATTAAAAAAACGATAACATAGCTCTGGAGTTGACCAAGCACCCAATCAGAATAAGTTGACTGACTCATTCTGGTTTGAGAAATGTATATCATTGCTTGTTCTTGGAGTAGATCGTAAGTCGTAAATATCCAGTTAAATAAATAAGCCGTAATTATTGCGCCACCAACTCTGAGAAAGCAGGAAAAAAACGCACTGACACCACACTTCTGAGCCATTCGTATCTCTAAGGGAAGACCATGGGCAAACAACATCATGATCCCTAGAGTGGTGGCTTCGGCGCTGGTTATTTCCATTCCACTACTGACCGTTACGAAAACTAGTGCCGCTGTCCAAAGGTTGGTTATTAATGCAACCGCCCAAACCAGCCCCAAAACCCCAGGAAGACCAACCGAGATCATCACTGGTTCAAGTAGCTCTCCCAAGTAATTAATGGCACCAAACACTTCCAAAATCTTTACCGCGATGGCAATCGGGATCATTAGCTTCATGACCCCTCCCCATAAATAGACCGTTTTTATTAAGCTATTTTTTATAAATTCTAACATGATGCTAGACCTCTATACCGGCATTTAGGAACACATCTCGAGCCGAACTAAATTCCAAAACTCCCATATTTTTTAAAAAGGTAATCGTAGGTCGAGCGGCGATCAGCATTTCCTCCTTTAACACTTCAGGTCTATAGATTTCGGAAATAATTTTGTTTGCTTCTTCACGGTCGATGCCTGACGCCTGAGAGAAATAGAATCCAAGTCGGTTCACATCAGGATAGCTTCGAGCGATCGTCGTTTCTGCATATAACTTGGCTAAAATTTCCCTTTGGCGATTATCAATATTTGCCCAAGACCATTTGCCTAACGCTCGAAACTGAGAAGCGTGAATCGTTTCGTCTTCTTGGTGAGAACGACAGTTTTCAACTACAGCTGAGTTGATCATTTCATCGTTGGTAAAAGCACCTAGTTCTTTCGATATTCTAGTTTCAGTTACAACACCAATCACCAGGTTGAACATTGCTAAATCACCTTCAGTCTTGAGAAACTCTTTCTTTTCATAGAGTTTGCGCAAGAACAATGGCATCTCATTACCCTTTTCATATACTCTCAAGTCAAACAACTCTTTGATCGCGTTAACAAATGCAAGAGCCTGCGCCGCATGATGACCTTCATCTGTCACCAATTTGTATAGTTCTTCTTTGGGATGATCTGGAATATCAATAGGGAGAAGGTGCAAATCTCGTATTGCAGGGATCACAATATTGTGCTCTACAGCAATCGTGTCATGAAGAAACCCAAGAAACTGAGCTGCGCCGAATTTTTCACTTTCGTACTGTGATTTGAAGTATGGCTCCAACATATTGTTTACTGGATAAAACACTTTGTCAGGTTCACGAGTGACTTTCGTTTGAAAGTGTTGTTCAATACATGTCGGTTCTTTATTTAAACTTTTGAAAGTTAAAAATTCTGGGTAGTTAGACATTGTCTATTTTCCTTATACTAGATTTTATAATTTTATTTTTTCGAAGACATCCTTGCCTTCATCACATTCTGGACACATATAATCATCGGGTAATGATTCAAATGTTTGATTATGCTCAGAATCATCATGAACATAACCACATACTAGACAAACATATTTACTGCTCATTTTTCCTACTTGACGTTGATGGTTGTTTTTAAAATTGGTTTTCCGACTTTAATTATTACGCTATAGTCTTCTTGATTAAATACAGAAGGAATGTTAGATATATTATTCGCAATTATTTTTGACCATTTTTTTATTATAATAATGTTACTAAAAACTCTACCTTTATAACTTGCACAGTCACCCAGAGCGTAAATATTTTCGAATTCAGTTTTACATTTATTATCTATTGGTATTACGCTCATATGCTTCCCGTCCAATAAATCTGTACTAGAATCATTTCCAACACATTCAATAATTATTTCTGATTCAATCTCTACTTTTTCACTACCTTTCTCAAAATATACTGATTGAGAAGGGTTACACCTATACGATATGTTTTTAACACTATTGAATAATCTCACATTTCTCGCACTAAGTCGCTCAAACACCTCTTGACTTAATGTTTCATCATTTAAATTTGATAAAATTCTATTTGCAGAGTTAATTAGGTTGACGTTATCAAACCTATGAGATAAATCATATGCGATTTCACAACCAACAATACCTGCACCAATAATTGAAATTCTTTTATATTGAGTAAGTTCATCTATCAAACTAACGTAATTTTTCCAAGAGCTAACGTTTTTCACCTTAATATTTTTTTCGTCATTATTATATAATGTTTTTCTTGGAACTGAACCAGACGCAATAATTAGATCACTAAAATGAACAACCTCTTTATTACTCAAACTGACCGTTCTTTTTTCAGTGTTAATATATTTCGCTCTAACGTTTGATAATAAAGTGCAGTTATATGTAGCTTCAATTTCACTCGCCGTAACTATATTGAGTATCTTTTCATCAAATCCAGAGTGGCACATTTTGGACAACATCGGCTTGAGGTATGTATAACCCTCGTTCTCATCAATAACCACTATTGACGTTTCGAGATCATTTTTTCGTATTTCATTCAAGACGGAAACTCCGCCAATTCCAGTACCAATAATGACGATTGGGTCACGTTTACAATGATTTCGCATAAGTAAATAATTATATGAATTGAAATAGGTTATTGTGCGGCTATCATACAGCGATAGTTGTATACAAGTTATGGATAGGTAGACAATAAATGTACTTAAGTGGACAAAGTGTCACTGCCAATGATTTAATCCGCCAGAACTCTTGTTATTCAGCCATAGTAAGAACTATGAAAATGGATAAATTCGAGTTAGATGACCTTCACTGTCATCCTTGGCATCAGTTAATTTTTCCCTACACTGGTTTGCTTCAAACACAAGTCGAAGATAAAAAATTTTTAGTTCCTCATACGACTGCTATTTTTGTTCCGGCCGGTGTTGCACATGAGTCTCTAGCTCTAACGGATACGCACTTTATGGGAATTTATATTAATCCTGTTTTTTTTTGCGACGTAGAGACTAAAATTTCACCAATATTTGTTTCTGAATTCATCAAACTTTTGTTTATTGAAATTGAAGCGAACTTCAGTAGTGATAAATACGACAATAATGTTCAGAAAAATTTGGTTAGTGTGTTACTTGACCAAATTGAAGCTAGTAAAGTAACAAACTTTAAATTGCTAGTTCCTAAGGATAAGCGAATTAAGCAAATTTTTGATTGCTATTGTGTGGACCCGTCAATTCCCTATACGCTTGACGATTGGAGTAATAGAGTTGGAGCAACAAAAAGAACGTTAACAAGATTGTTTGCAAAAGAGTTTGGTACTTCATTTTCCCTTTGGCGTCAGCATTTGAGACTAGTTACGTCACTAACATTGCTTGAAACAAACTACTCAATACAAGACGTGGCTATTACGATAGGTTATAAAAATGACTCTAGTTACATTAGAGCTTTCAAAGCAAGATTTGGTATCACACCGCTTTCTTTCAGAAGTTCAAGTAGTAATACAGTTCTATATCAGCGCTAAGCTCATATTGATATAACCCTTAGAGATCATGGTATTGGCGTTGTATTCACGAAGAGTCAGTTTAGGGATGTTGAGCTGCTTTGTTGCGTAATTCGTAGAAACAAAACTGGGAAGCTACGAACTGATCAGCCACATCAGTTGATCACCGTAGTCCCACTCTTTAAAAAACAAATAACTGGAAGCGGTACAATAAAGCCTTAATCAACCATGGCTCACTCACTTTCTAGATTGATAGCGTGAAGAAAAAACAATATGGTAGCCATTTTAAAATGAGAAAAAGTATATCAAATCACAGCTTGGTAATCGTGAGAATTAGTTAGCTCTAACTTCGAACGGGGCACTTCTAAGTTACGAAGTGCCCACTGTGGACATTCTGAACACAAATTTGCTAGCGCCTTTACCAGATAAGCATTTGAGGTGTTATTTGAGATATTGCGAAGCCCCTCTCTGAGTGGTCAAGATTACTCATTCACTGCCGTATTTTTATTGTTATTTGTCATTAGATTACAGTGTAAGGTTGCACTATAGTTTTTTTGTTTAAGTATTGATGAGTAGCATGCGATGTTATTACAAGGTTCGAATCTCAATATGCCTCTGGCCGAGCTGGTCACTTCACTGACAGTAGCGCTAGATATGACAGAGGGACAGCCTCCAGAGCACAGTATGCGTTGCTGCTGGATTGGAATGCATATTGGTGAGCGAATGAACCTCTCATCAACAGAGCTCCATGATCTGTATTTTACGTTACTTCTCAAGGATGCCGGCTGCAGCAGCAATGCGGCGCGTATTTGTGAACTCTACGCCACCGATGATCTTACTTTTAAACAACGTTATAAAACGGTCGGTACAAGCCTGACGAGTGCAATTAATTTTGTACTAAAAAATGCAGGCTCAGGAGAACATTGGCATAAGCGTATCTCTACCACGATTGATATTTTGAAAAATGGTACAGATTACGCTCAAGAACTGATTCAAACGCGTTGTACAAAAGGGGCAGAAGTTGCTCGTGAGCTCTTGTTCAGTGAGAATGTGGCCCAAGGTATACAACATTTAGATGAGCACTGGGACGGTTCAGGTCGTCCTGATGGGTTGATGCATGATCAAATCCCACTATTTTCAAGAATTGCCCTTCTCGCTCAAGTGATGGATGTTTTTCAACGTGAACATGATTTGAATATTGCATTTTCTGAACTAGAAAGTCGTTCCGGAAACTGGCTGGATCCTAACTTAGTGGCCATTGCTAAGCAGTTGAAAGACAATCCTGATTTCATTAAGGCACTTAATGCCCCTTCCATAGTCCCTTTTGTGCTCTCTATGTCCCCCGCCCAAGCGATGATTCCATTAGATGATGATTATTTCGATCGAATTGTGACGGCTTTCGGCAAAATCATTGATGCCAAGAGTCCTTTTACCTCCGGCCACAGTTCCAGAGCGGCTATTTTTAGTACACTCATAGCCGAAGAACTCAAGGTCGACAAAGAGGATCGACTATGGCTAAAACGTGCCGCACTCTTACATGATCTAGGTAAACTAGGGGTAAGTAACACGATCTTGGATAAACCAGGAAAATTGGATGATGACGAGTGGGCAAAAATACAAAATCACGCGGTGTTTACCAGAGAGATCATTGAAAAGATATCCCCTCTAAAACAATTCGCCAAAATGGCAGCTGCTCATCATGAAAAGTTAGATGGCACAGGCTATCCCGATAAACTGGTTGCCGATGAAATCTCGATGATGACACGGATTATTACCACAGCAGATATTTTTGATGCCATTACGGCTGAACGCCCTTATCGAGGTGCTGTGCCAATTCCAAAAACTTTAGAAATCATGGAAGAAAATGTGGGTACAGCCATCGATCCATTGTGCTTTAACGCACTAAAAGCGGCACTAAACAAACTACCTGATAAGTATATGCAAGATATTGGTATGGGTGGGGTTCCCTCGTCACCGATGCTCTAGATTGATTTGAAAAAATATGAATGAGCGCAAGTGAATACGACTACCTACTTGCGTCAGGCCTTTCCTTTTTACAAGTATGATTTCTTATAGATCAAACACCCATTAACAGAATGCGAACTAATGTTTACGCAGGCACACAATGGGACAAAGAAGAGTCAGCATAAAGCTGGACATTTGTGATAAAAATGCCTGCTTAACGTATGATACTTGAAGAATTTATCGAACAAAAACAACACAATGTCTAACATCACTACAAACACCAGAATTCGCCAGCTCTGTTTCGGTCAACCGCAAGATTCATTGACGATTGAACAGGTACCTTTGAATTCGCTTGAAGAAGATAAAATCAGAGTAAAAATCGAAGCAACTAATATTAATCCAAGCGACTTGTTGTCTATACATGGTGTGGGTCAATACAGGCATAGTCATCAGCCGCCCCGAGTACCCGGATTTGAAGCTGTTGGACAAATCATCGTCTCCAACCATGCAGAATTTACCGTAGGGCAAAGAGTTGTCGTGGCTACCAGCGGTACTTGGCAGAAATATATCGATGTATCACCAGATAACCTCTTCATCATTCCGCCGCATCTGGACAACGGCTATGCGTGCCAGTTGTATATCAATGCGCTAACAGCGTGGGTTTTAACCACCGAAATTGCTCAGTTGAAGCAAGAAGATGTACTGATTATCAACGCTGGAAGTTCTGCAATAGGTAAAATTTTTGCACAGCTATCTTCATCGCTAGGGTTCACTCTTATTGTCGTAACGTCGAAGCCTGAAAATTATCCATATGATTCAAACCATGTCATAGATGCAAAAGTAGACCTACTCACTCAACTACAGCAACTTGATTTGCCTAGCCCAAATATTGCATTCGACGCTATTGGAGGCAAAAAAGGAACAGAACTGATTCATACCATCGGCGAGAATGGACGGTATATCAACTATGGAACTCTTTCTCTGGAGTTCTATCAGCCTCATTTCTTTGAGTATGCGAAGAACCTAAACATTGAATTCAGTACATTTTTCTTACGTTACTGGGAGAATGCTGTTGGTAAAGATATCCGACGTGAAAAATTTTCGATGATGCTAGACCATTTCATCACCAATGGAATACAACTAGATGTAGATCGTTGTATTCCATTGGAACAAATTCAGAACGCTATCAAGCTAATCGAGTCTAATTCTACGAACTTACATGGAAAAATCATTTTGCTACCAATGTAGTAGAGATATGACCATTTACGGCTAGTTATCATAGGAAAAAGTACTTTAAATTCAGAGGCGAGCCCCGCCCCCATAACTGAGTATTTACGTTAAAACACTAAGGGCAAAAATGCTTTAGAGCGCAAACCTCGAATCGTTTTAATACTTTGAATTACTTCTTCATCATCTTTGCTAAATCAGCAAATGGATTGCACGTTGCCCCCTGATATTCATCTTCTCCGGGCTTTATTTCACTACCATGAAGTTCATATTCTAAGTATTTGCTATGTTCATGATCGTGGCAATAGAGGCACAACAACTCCCAGTTGCTACCATCTTCGGGGTTGTTGGTATGGTCATGATCTTTGTGGTGAACGGTTAATTCACGCAGGTTTGAATAGACAAACTCTCTGGCACACCTTCCGCATACCCAAGGGTAAAGTTTGAGTGCTTTCTCTCGGTAATCGGCTTCTTTACGTGCGTAACGGGCACTGGTTCCGTAATGATCTGAAGACATCTTTGCTCCTTTATGTGAATAGCTACCGCTATAGTAGCCACTTTTAGTATGACCCCAAATAGGTCAAATTACCGCTCTCAGAAATACTGATTCAAATAGGCACAACTTAAAATGGGACAGAAACGATTCTCCCTCTGAAAGCACAAATTCCTAAAACCAAGCAGCCACAATACAGAGAGAAACTCATGAACCTGCCAGCGTGACAATCAAACTGTCTTCACCTTGCACACAGAGACATCATCAGCCCAACTCATTCTCATAGTTGTGCGCTGTCTTCTTCAGCTCAAAACCCGTCATGGAGTAAAACGCATGAGATTCTGCGCGAGCAATAAGAATCGAAGGGGTCATAAGCGTTGGTCATCATTCAGTGATAAGAAAGATACGGTAATCAGCCAAGCCGATTTTGGTCAATTATTAACCCAAAAATTTGAGAGCAAAGACATTCACTATTTTGTTGGACACGCCAAGATTTCAAGCAAACTGACCTCTCAATGTTCTCCCCTGTTTCGTTCTCGTCGTAACCACCGATATAGCGTGATTGTCGTTTGCTAAATATAGAACAGCGAACACTGTAACTAATGATGATTTTTATCTTAAAATCTAAATATGTTATTAAAATCAATATGATATAAAATTTAAATTATTAATATTGCGCATTACTTTAGTCATAACTAATATTAATGAGAGCTTACGATGTTCGCCATTTTTCTATTAATGGTGACACCCGTTTGGGCTTTTAAAATCAGAATAAATGAACCTTTGCGGAACATTTATTAGGAGGGCGAACTATGTCCAAAGAATTTATATTGATGCTTCACCCTACGTTTGGAGTCCTTGCGCTGATTGCCGCCGTCTGGGTGTTCGTCGACACGCTGAATGCAACCGACACGAACTCTGGCCGTATTCGAAACATGAGTGTGTTAGTCGCAGTTTTAATGTGGCTGACCTATATCGCCGGTGGCTATTGGTACGTCGTTTTTTATGGCGGTGAAAAGGCCATTATTAAGCAGGGACCATGGCCATTTTCTCATTCTTTCTACATGGAAATGAAAGAACATATATTCCTTATGCTTTTGCTGCTTTCAACCTACCTTCCTATTGTTGCCTGGAATGATATCGTCAACCAATTACCCAGTAGAAAATTGTTATTGTGGACGTCGGCGATAGTCATTGTTCTCTCGCTTGTTATGGAGGGAGCCGGAGCCATTATCAGCATGGGAGTCAAAGTCTCTTTGCTTGCCAGCCAATGAGATATAAGGAGATGGGAAAATGTCCGTCAACCAAACCAGCCAACACAAGCCTGAAGCCAGTAATGCGATAACCATTGGGTTCGGTTTATCCTATGCCATCACTAGTGTGTTAAGCGCCCTACTGGTTGTGCTTAAAGAAAGCAATGAAGAAGTCCACAGTGTATTGGCCGCGATCACTGGCCATCACTGGGTGACCCATGGGTTACTCGATATCATCGTATTTCTTGTGCTCGGCTTTGTGTTCTATCGCGTCTGTGACTGTTCACGTATGAAAGTGACATCAGTCATCACGTTCGTGGTGGGCTCTACTGTATTAAGTAGTCTGATCATCGCCGGATACTTTATCTGAATCCGTCGGGCTCAGGCCCACTTTACTCAGAACGAGGCTAAATGCTGTTCGGCGCATTCACCGCCGCAAGATTTGGCCTCGTTCATAGGCCTGCGTGGTATTAATGCTCACCAAGCAAATTCACGCGACAAATCTGCAAATTAGTGTCTAAATCGTCCCCACCCCGGAAACCAAACCACCGCCGCCATGCCCATCACCGTATACAAAAGCCACATCGGCAGCATCAATAACCACTTCGCCAGCAACGCAATGGCATCGCCTTTGTAGGCAATTTTCGCCCCGCGCGCGGCCAATTTGGTGAACTTCAACGCCCCCAGATTATCCAGCAAACGCAGCCCGCCTTGGCCAAACGTGGCCGCCAGTTTCATGCTCTCTTTGCCCAGTTGCGCGGCGCGTGGTGTCATCGCCACCAACGCATCGCCGCCAAGTTGATAAAGCGTGACACTTTGTGAGCCAAACGCTTTGGCAAACGCCGCCATGCGGCTCAGTTCAGCGCTGTTTTTTGTGCGGCTGAGCAAACGAAATCCACCGCGGGTGTTAGCGAGCGTGGTGACATCGCTCAGCATCTCCGTCAGCGCACTGAGGCTTTTCGATTGCTGCGCGATTTTGGCTTCTCGCACTAAGGTTTTACCCAGCCAAGGCGGCAGTTTGCCTAACCGTTTGGCGGTTTTCAGCGCGACTAACCCGCTTTTGGTCGCGGTGGTGGCGACCAACGTCGGTGCGGCGACACCCGCAGTTTCGACGGTGCCGATGCCACTGGCAATCTGCGCGGCCGTTGCCACG
The DNA here is from genome assembly GCF_900460245.1 of Vibrio fluvialis. NCBI lineage: Bacteria > Pseudomonadati > Pseudomonadota > Gammaproteobacteria > Vibrionales > Vibrionaceae > Vibrio > Vibrio fluvialis. Next base: position 654,016 of record NZ_UHIP01000002.1, on the reverse strand, counting down.
AGGCCGAGCGCCGACAATGCTACTAACGTTTCATCCACTTCTTCCCCTTGCAGATGATTCATGCCTTGCAAGGTGAGGTCACGAATATCACCAATCACCAGAAAATCGGTGGTTACGGCCGCAGCCTGACCAATGGTTTCGTCGCTGGTGCCAGTCAGTAAGCCTTCGCTGAGTTTGTCGAGCTGATAACGCCAATCGCTGCGAATGCGGGTGATATCAGCATACAGCGCCTGCGCTTTTGGGTTGTCACGCACATAGTCGTAATCCATAAAAAAGCCAAGGTAGCTGGCCGCATCGGCGTAACGTTGTTCCGCCAGCATTTGGCGTGTTTCCGGCAGCGGGTCAATACGCCCCAGCGCGATCACAGAAAGCTGCGCTTGCTGCCACAGTACGCCCGCTGAGATCAGCGCCAACGCCAAAAGCGTGAATTTGAAAAGCCGTTTGAACATCGCGTACCGCCGTGAAAAACCCAGTACCCCTATCCTAGCAACGATTTCGCTGTAGAGAAAAGCACGTCTGCGTCAGGATTTTTCCGCTGTGTTTACAATGTAAATCGCGTGGCGCGCTCACAGATTTCAGTCGCGGTTTGACGCCAAAGATTGAGCGCTGCGCAGCAAACTGATTGAATATCAGCATTACCTCGGTAAGGGATTCTCACATGTCTGACAAACTGTCGACTTCAGCGCTGGCCAAACTGCGCGGTATCGAAGCCAAGCAACTGTTCGCGGATTTAAAAAAAGCAGGCTACATCAGCCGTCATGACGAGCAATGGATTTTGACCGAACTCGGCGCGAAGTTTGGTGGCGAATACGTCCAGCATGCCAAATTCGGCACCTTTATTGTCTGGCCGGAGAATTTACTCATCGACATGGCGGCCACCAGCGGCAGCACACTCAGCGCAACGCAAGTAGGTGAGTACTTCAAACTCAACCCTAAGAAAATGAATCAGTTGTTCAGCGAACTGGGATGGATAAGCAAAAGTGATCTGGGCTGGGTCGCCACCGCCGCCGGCCTGCGTGCTGGCGCACAGCAGCGTGAAGGCAAAGCCTCAGAGCAAAAGTTTGTGGTGTGGCACGATTCGATTCGTCACAACCCACACCTGCGCCAATCGGTGGTGGAGTTTCTTGGCCAGGATGCTGGTGAACAGGCGACCGACAAATCCTACTCCAGCTTTCGCCAGAAGTTCGAAGCCAAACACCGCACCCTCGATGGCCATTACGTGCGCTCGGTGGGCGAACTGCTGATCGATAACTGGCTGTATCTCGCTGGCGTGGTGCATGCCTACCAGCGCCCGCTGCCAATCGAAAAACCGCTGATGAGCGATTTCTACCTGCCGTCAGGCAATGTGTATCTTCAATACTGGGGCACCGACGGCGCACCCATCAGCGACAAGCAGCGCGACGAGACCCGCGCCGTGTACGCTGACCACCAGTTCAAGCTGATTGAAATTACTCCCGAAGAGGTGCATCAGCTCGACGACATTCTGCCCGCTCGGCTGCGTGAGCACGGCATTAAGGCTTATTAAGCGGATCGTGCGCCCGTAAATCCAGATGCGCTTTGATGCGTTGCAAGCCTTGCTTTAAGTCATCGCGCGATAACGGCCCGGTAAGTGATATGCGAATTGCGTTGGGCAAGGGGTAAGAGCCGACGCGAAAGAACGCCGCATCACGCACAAACACGCCATCTTCGGCGAGCTGCTGTTTCAGTTCGCTCGCGGGGCAATGTTCCGGCAACGTGATCCAGCAGTTGAATCCGGGAATCGCACAGGTTTGGCGCTCAGGAAACACCGATTGCAATATCCGGTGGCGGGCGCTGAGTTCCAGAGCGATATCTTCATCGACTTGCTGCATCGCGCCATTGCTCAGCCAGCGACAAACCAAATCCACCAGAATCGGGCTGACGTGCATACACGATGCGCGCAGCGCTTTTTGCAGCGGCAGCTTGAGGTTGGTCGGCAGCACCATGTAACCGACGCGAATGCCACCAGCAAAATACTTAGAGAAACTGCCGATATAGAGCGTAATGTCCGGCGCAATGGTCACCAACGGCGAACGTCGATGCTCCGGCGGGCAATAGAGCACGTCGTCTTCAATGATCAAGACATCGAAACGGCGGCAGATTTCGATGATTTTCAGTCGCCGTGAATCGCTCAGTACCACACCTGTCGGGTTTTGAATTGCGGGTGTCATATAGAGCAAGCGCGGACGATGGCGCTGACAGTGCAGCAACAGATCGTCCGGCACTATGCCTTCGTCATCAACCGCCACCGGAATGACTTTGCGCTCCTGCTGAGTACAGGCATTGATGAATTCGCCGTAGCACAGCCCTTCGAGCAAAATGGTATCGCCACTGCGGGTGAGCGCTTGCAGCACTGTACTCAGCGCATGCTGGCCGCCGTACGTCCATTGCAATCTGGAGCGGTCAATATCGCACTGCCAACGCTGATTCACCCAGCGTTGCAGCGTGGCACTATGGCCTTGCAAACCGTCGGCGGAGAAATAATCCAGCACCGCTTTTTGCGCCGTCGGCTGACTGGCGAGTTCGCCCAAAGCCGCCATCAAATGGCGCTGCTGGCTGAGAATTAACGGGCGACACAGTGACAAATCCACGCCACCGCGCGACACCAGCGGATGATAATAGTCCTGCTGCTCGTGGCTGCGATCTTTAATGTAGGTGCCGCTGCCCACCACGGGTACGGTGACGCCGCGCAGTTCCAGCTCCTGATAAGCACGCGTGATGGTGCCGACCGTCACGCCAAGTTTGTAAGAGAGCATGCGCTGCGACGGCAATTTACTGTGCGCTCGTAACTCGCCGCGCTCGACCGCTTCTTCAAACGCATCGGCCAGAACTTTGTATTTCGGCCCCGCGCGGCCAGTGAGATCCGGTATAAACATTGTCACCATTGTCATCGATACACTTGGTTGGAAAGTTAAGCATATTCAAGGGTTGGCGTGACCTGCTCCCCTTAATCTAGTCCAGTCTACACTTAGTAATGTTCATCCAACCAAGGAGATGATGAACATGAAAAAGCGATTCAATGAACAACAAATCATTGCCATTTTAAAGGAAGCGGAAGCAGGTATCCCCGCCAGAGAGCTTTGCCGCAAGCATGGGATATCGGATGCGACGTTTTACACATGGCGCAAAAAATACTCAGGACTGGATGTCTCTGAAGCCCGTCGCCTTAAGGCACTGGAAGACGAGAACGCTCGGCTCAAAAAGCTGCTGGCTGAGACACTGCTGGATGCAGAAGCACTTAAAATCGCTCTTAGCCAAAAGTACTGACCGTCGAGGACAAGCGCAAGGCTGTTAAAGTCATTCAGAAAAGCACCCAGCTTTCAGAACGCAGAGCCTGTCTACTCGTCGGTATTCAACGCGCGTCACTGCGATATCAACCTCAAGCTAATCGCGAGGATGATAAGCTTCAGGCTCGTATAAAAGAGCTGGCATTGGAACGACGTCGATTCGGTTATCGTCGGATCCATCGCCTTCTGAGGCGAGAAGGTTTTGATGTTAACCATAAGCGAGTTTATCGCTTGTACTGCGAATTAGGCTTAACGGTCAGCAAACGGAGACGTAGAAAATCACAGTGTGTTGAGCGAGAGCCTCTCTTGCTTCCTTCAGTACCAAATCACACTTGGTCGATGGACTTTGTGATGGATGCGCTCAGTAACGGCAGACGGATTAAATGCCTGACGATTGTGGATGATTACACAAAGGAGTGCCTAGATATTCCTGTTGCTACGGGGATCTCGGGAGATGAAGTCGTGATCACGCTGGAGTCTATCGCTGCGTTTCGCGGTTATCCAGCATCGATACGAACGGATCAAGGCCCAGAATTTACAGGGAAAGCGCTCGACCAATGGGCTTATCAGCATGGTGTGATTTTAAAAGTAATCCAGGCAGGAAAACCGACACAAAATGCTTATATTGAAAGTTTTAATGGTAAGTTCAGAGATGAATGTTTAAACGAGCACTGGTTTAGGGATTTGAGTCATGCTCGTGACCTAATCAGCCTCTGGCGAATGGATTACAATGAAAATCGCCCCCACTCAGCTCTAGGTTACTTAACTCCTTCTGAGTTTGCAGCGACAACAAGAACGGCACGAAACAGTGGTAATTTAACAAGCATTACTAATGAAGTTTTGGATTAGTTCTCGGGGGCAGGTCAGGCGGAATGTGAAATACAAAAGTGTCATGGTGACGCATAAACACTAGGGGTTCACTTTGCGGGCGGATTAGAGTGTGCGCATATCGTCAGTTAAAGGAGCTTAACTCTCATGTGGACCCTATTGCCTTCGTTGTGTCTGTTCGCGTTCATCACCGCCTTCACGCCGGGGCCGAACAATTTTCTGCTCGCCAGTTCCGGCTCTCAGTTTGGTCTGCGCCGCACCTGGCATCACATTCTGGGCATTCGTATCGGTGTCAGTGGATTGATTCTGCTCAGTGCGGCAGGTGTCGGTGTGCTGGTGCAAGCGTATCCGCTCGCCTACTCGGCGCTCAAATACTTCGGGTTTATTTACATGAGCTGGCTGGCCATCAAGCTGATTCTGGCGGGTGGTAATCTCAATAAAAGCCATGCGGCGCAGCCACTGACATTAGTTCAGGCAGCGCTGTTTCAACTCGGCAATGTCAAAGCCTGGGCGGCCAGCCTGACGGTGGTCGCCACCTATACGCTGCCGTCGCTGTATTGGGTATCGGTGGTCTGGATTCTGGCCGCGTTTACCGTGACCGGACTGGTGTGTAATTTATGCTGGGCAGGAATGGGAAAAGCGGCGAGCCTGTATCTCGACACGCCGCGTAAGATTCGAACGTTCAACTACAGCCTGAGCGGAATGACCTTTGCGACCATCCTGCCAGTGCTGTTTCAGGCTTAACGACGCTGGCCGTACCGTGCGCGGGCGGCCTCTTCTTTGGAGACGATCGTCTGGCCAATCGGGGCCAGCGAAATGACCGCCAGTTTGAGGTGTTGCAGGGCAAACGGAATGCCGATGATGGTGATAAAGCACGCCACCGCTGAGAGCAGATGACCAATCGCCAGCCACACCCCAGCCAGCAAGAACCAAATCACGTTACCGATCACCCCAAAACCGCCAGTGCCGATGTCTTCTTTACCGGTCAGTTCATCGCGGCCAATCGCCTCCTGACCAAACGGAAAGAAGGAAAAATTACCGATGACAAAACAGGCGCGCCCCCAGGGAATACCGACAATGCTGATAAAAGCCAGCAAGCCGAAAAACCACCAGGCGAGGCCCATCATCACGCCGCCCAATAAAAACCAAATAATATTACCGATCGTTCTCATGTCTTCCTCTTAAAACACACGTTGATAATGCTCCACCGTGGGAAACGGATCGTAAAAGTGATGAAGCAACGCGCGCCATTGCTGATATTCCGCCGACTGACGGAATCCTTCGGTATGTGCTTCCAGTGTCTGCCAGTTGACCAGCAGAATGTAGCGGCTCGGATTCTCTAAGCAGCGTTGCAACTGATGCGACACATACCCCGCCATGCTGGCGATAATTTGCTGCGCTTTAGCAAAACTCTGTTCAAACTGCGCTTCCTGTTCTGGTTTTACATCCAGAATCGCGACTTCCAGTATCATGGTTTTTCCTTAACGTAATATGAATGCGTCATTCAGACGCAAATTTCAGCTTTTCAATGTGTTACATCAATCCTTTGCCGAGTGCAGTCAGACCGCTGAGCAAGCACAGCGACAACGCACCCACGCGGATTTTCTCTTTCGGCAGGGTTTGAGTGGTTTTACGAGCCAGAGCGTAACCCAGCCACGCCGATGGGATCAGCGGAATGGTAATGAGCAGATGGTGCATGGTCAGAAAGCCCGCCGGGATCTGCACCATCAGCGAAATGATGGAGCTGAAGACAAAAAACGCAGACAAGTTGCCGCGCAGTTGGTTGGCTTCCTGATGCTGCAGCAGTAGCGCCATCGGCGGGCCGCCAATCGCGCTGCTGGTGCCGAAAAAGCCGGAGAAGAAACCAGCAATACCCATGCGTGCGGGCGTCGGTTCAATGCGAAACGGCAGAAAACTCACCCCGACGGCAAACAGCACCAGCAAACCGAGCCACAACGCCAGCACATCGGTCGAGACCCACACCAGCAGCAAACCACCGGCAATCGAACCCGGCACGCGACCGATCAACGCCATTTTTAAACCGCCGATAGAGATGCTGCTGCGATGCTTCATGGCGCTCAACAAGGAGATGAACAACGCCACAATACAAATCGGGGCGGGAACGTAATCCGGCGAAACCATAAACAACAAAGGCGCAGCCACTACCGCCAACCCGAACCCAATTGCCGTCTGCACAAACGAGCCGACAAAAATAAGAAACATCGCAATGAGTACGGTACTGCTGAAATAGTCCATGATGACGCCTTATACCTTTTTGTTTTACAACGGCAGCAATGCTGACTGCCACCCCCATGGTTTGAGGTTGGATTGACGGGCGAAAGCCCAAAGAGAATGAAAAAAGTCATGCAATTGCATGACTTTTGAACGTTAACAGTTTGCTGAATTTTCGCAATAAAAACGTTTCGCTGGCAGCCGGTTCACGCCGGGAGCAGGCTAAAGCCTTCATCCAACCAACCGGTCACGCCGCCAATCATTTTTTTCACCGGGCGTCCCAGTTTTGCCAAACGTATCGCCGCTTTTTCCGTGCCATTGCAATGTGGCCCCGCGCAGTAGACCACAAACAGGGTTTCTGGCGGGTACTCGGCTAAAGTGCGCTCATTAAGGCGCGGGTGGGGCAGGTTGATCGCGCCGTCAATGTGCCCTTCAGCGAACAGCGCTTCGCCACGCACATCGAGCAAAATGAAGTCCTGCGTGTGGTTGGTCAGCGCGTGGTGCACATCCCAGCAGTCGGTTTCAAATTGCAATAAGGCGGAAAAATGAGCAAGTGCTTGCTCACTGCTGGCCGCAGGAATTCTCGATACCGCGCTCGACATAATGACTCTCCTTTTCATGATTGATGCGTCAGTGATGTGTAGTGTGCCGCACACTTTGCTCACGCAACACTGGCGCAAACGCCAATTATCGACAATATTACGCCAACACTCATACCACCCTTTCGTGCCAAAGGAAGCCCATGCGCCGCATCGCTATTCTCACTCACGCTCACTGCTCGCTGTTTGAACTCGGCTGCGCCGTCGAGCTGTTTGCCCTGCCACGTCCGGAGATCGAACACTGGTATCACTGTGATGTGGTCAACCTTGAAGGCGAGCCATTTGACTCCACCGCTGGGGTACGAATTGAAGCCAAACGTGTTACCAGCCTGAGCGATTACGATACCTTGGTGATTCCCAGTTGGCCGGCGCAGGGCGCCCCTGTGCCCGAGCGACTTGCCAATGAAGTGCGCGCGTTTGCCCAGGCAGGTAAGCGCCTGATGACGTTTTGCTCCGGCGCATTTTTACTCGCTGAACTGGGCATTCTCGATGGCCGTCAGGCGACCACCCATTGGCGTTATGCTGAGCAGTTTAAAGCGCGCTTTGCCAAGGTCGATTACGTCGATGATGTGCTGTACGTGTGGCAGGATCCGATTGGCTGCTCGGCCGGCAGTGCCGCGGCGCTGGATTTGGGTCTGGCGGTGATTCGCCACGATTTCGGCTACAAGGTTGCCAATCAGATAGCGCGGCGGCTGGTGATGTCGGCGCATCGCGCGGGCGGTCAGTCGCAGTTTGTTGAAGCGCCGATGCTGGCGGTGCCCAACCAGTTTGCGGGCGCACTCGACTGGGCGCAGCAGAACCTCACTGCGCCGCTTAATGTCGACCAACTGGCCGCGCGCGCCAATATGTCGCGCCGCACCTTTGAGCGAAAGTTTCGCGCCAGTTTTAACCTTTCGCCCAACGAGTGGCTGATTCAGCAAAAAATCGAGCGCGCTAAAGGGCTGCTGGAAGAAACCACGCTGCCGCTGGAACGCCTCGCCGAACAATCCGGCTTTGAAAGTGTGGTGACGCTGCGCCACCATTTTCGCCGTTTACTCGGCGTCTCGCCCAAGCAGTATCAGCAGCAGTTTCTTCCTTAGGTTATCGGCTAGTGCCTTTTGTATGAGAAGATAAAGAGAAAGTGAGTGCTCACAAATTATCCAATGTCATCAGCGGCACGCGGTCGCTCAATGCGCGTAGTGCAATGCCATGCACCATGGCATCCGGCGCGCTGCACGCATCGCTGAGCACGCGAACCGAGTAATCACTGGCCGCAGGCGACAGCGCGGTATGGGTGACGCAGTTTTGCGTCATCATGCCGCACACCACCAACTCACGAATATTTTGCGCGCGCAGTACGTCACTTAAGATGGTGTTGAGAAAGCTGTCGGCGTGCTGCTTCTCCACCACAACGCTTGAAGGCACTTTGGCAATCAGTGCCGAATGCAAGTTCACCCCTTCGCTGCCCGCTTTGAAAAAGGGTGCCTCTTCGCCGCCGACATGCTGTACCAATACAACAGACCAGCCGCGTTGCTGCGCGATATCTATTGCGGACAGTGTGTTAGCCAACGCCTGCTCAGCCAGATGCTGCGGATAGGCCCCTGCCGGGAAGTAGTCGTTTTGAACATCGATAACAATTAACGCCGTGTGACTCATGGTTTTCTCCTATTCTTGTTGGGATGAGTCCTGAGTATCCGCCGATTGCATTGTGTTGTTCAGAGTCTAAAATGACTTTTATCGAGCCAAAAACGACAGCAAGGATGTTTCGTGAACCACATTCAGATTGCCATTATCGCCTACCCCGGTTGCCTGCTCTCTGCCGTGCATGGGCTGGAAGAAATGCTGTGGATGGCAAACCGCGCCTGCGCCGAACTGGAGCAGCCCTTTCAGTTTAACTGCCACCTGCTGCGCTGGCCGCTGGACGCCGCCACTCATGAAGATGTGCCTTACGCGGTGGTGGTGCTGCCACCCAGTCGTGAACGCGGTTTTGACGTCAAAGCGCCGGTTGAACTCACCGACTGGCTGCAAACGCGTCATCAACAAGGTGCGATTCTCGCTTCCGCCTGTGCGGGCGTGTTTTTGCTCGCCGATACCGGTTTGCTGGCGCACAAAGTCATCACCACCCATTGGGGCTTGGCCGAACTGTTTCAGCAGCGCCATCCCCAGTTGCAGCTCAATACCGACGACATTCTGATCAACCAAGGCGACATCATCACCGCCGGCGGCATGATGTCGTGGATTGATTTGGGTCTTGAACTTATCGCGCAGTTTGCTTCGCCTGCCGTGATGCGTCAGGTGGGCAAATTGTTGGTGGTCGATACCGGCTCACGTGAGCAGCGCTACTACCAGCAGTTCACGCCCAGCTTTTTGCACGGTGATGAAAGCATCGTCGCACTGCAACATCTGATTCACCGCCGCTTTGCCGACAACTTAACCATCGTGCAGCTCGCCGATCACGCCAGCGTCACCGAACGCACAGTGCAGCGCCGCTTCCTCAAAGCGACCGGGCTCAATCCGATTCAGTATCTGCAACGCGTGCGGATTCAAAAAGCTTGCGACTGGCTCGAATCCACCGCGCAGCCGTTTGAATGGATCGCCCATCAAATTGGCTACGAAGATGTCGGTGCCTGCCGAAAAGTGTTCATCAAAATCATGGGGTTAACTCCAAGCGATTTTCGCCGCCGCTTCGCGCCGTCCCACTATACGGTCGATACCGTGGCGCAAAGCGGCTGACAGTTTCCCTTGATAAGGTGTTTTAAACTTCGCTACATTCATTTTTAAAACACCTTTTCATTTTTCACAAATCCTCTAAAATAGCGCCACTCTCCGGCGCTGAGCGCTTTCATTTTTGCAGGCACATTTCATGTCGAACCCCATTTCGCGCGCGATTACTTTGTTGGTACTGGCGAACTTGCTGGCCTCTTTTTCCGATGTGTCGCTTAAAGTGCTCAACGGCGAAGTGCCGACTTTCCAATATGTATTTATTCGCCAGTTGATCAGCACGCTGATTCTGCTGCCGTTGTGGCTGCGTATGCCGAAAGCTGAACGCATGCAGGGTGGAAAATGCTGGGTAACCTTCTCGCGTGCGCAACTTATCCTGCTGGGCAGCGCGTGCGCGATGATAGCGATCACTTACTTGCCACTCGCCACCGCCAACGCGATGTTCTACGTCGGCCCGCTGCTGATGCTGCCGCTGTCGATAACCCTGCTCGGTGAGCGCCCGGCAGTGAAACAGATTGTCGCTACTCTGATTGGCTTTGCCGGCGTGCTGGTGGTGCTACGTCCGGAGCAGTTTCACTGGGCGGCGATTGCGGGATTGGGCTGCGCGCTGTCGATGGGACTGGGGAATATTCTGATTCGCAAACTGCCCTCGGAGCAGCCGATGGTCGCGACTCTATTCTGGACTGGAGTGATGACGCTGCCACTAGCGCTGATTCTCGCGCTGCCACAATGGGCACCAATTTCCTGGCGTCATTTGGGCTGGATTGTGCTGATTAACCTGTTGGTACTGGGCTATCACGTTTTGGTGCTGCTGGCATACAAAGGGGTGGAAGCCAACCGCATCGCACTGGCGGAATATTCAGGCTTGGTGTTTGTCACCTGGTTTGGCGTGATGTGGTTTGACGAAGTGCCGGACGTGTTGACCGTGGTGGGCATCTTGCTTATCGTGGTGCCGATGATGCCGGTCAAATGGCGCCGGCTGTGGCGCGCCAGACAGAACAAAGCGCTCACGCAACAAGAGCTTTCTTAAATGCATTGAAGATTAAAAAAGCCAGCCGTTTCGGGCTGGCTTTTGGTTTTCATTTGGCCATAAATTGCTTGATATTAGTAAGCAAAACCAATGCGTTGACGTGGGTGCGCTGCGCTTTCCAGCTCATCGACCAACGCCGCGGCGTAGTCCGCCACAGAGATGCGGCTGTTACCTTGTGCATCGCTCAGCAGTTGGTCACCGCCAACGCGGTAAGCGCCCTGTTTTTCGCCCGGGAAGATTTCCGCCGCTGGGCTCATGAACGTCCAGTTCACTGAACTGGTGCTGGCTTTAAACACATCCAGCGCTTCGCCTTGTGCCAAGGCTTCAGCTTTATACGCTTCAGGAAAGTCCGGTAAGGTCACCAATTTTACGCCCGGAGCCACTTCGAGTGAACCCGCACCGCCAACCCATAGCAGACGCTCAACACCTGCTTGCGGCAACTGTTCCAGCATCACGGTTGCGGTTTTCGCGACGATGTCGTGCGTGCCAGCTGCACGGCCACCAATGGATGCCACCACCACGTCGGCACCAGCGACTGCCGCAGCAAGGTCACCACCCGCTTGCAGATCAAACTGGCGAACGTCCACGCCTTGTGCGCTGACTTTTGCCGGGTCACGCACCACAGCAATCACGTCATGGCCACGCGCTTGTGCTTCTTCAACAATGTGGCTACCAATCCAACCGCTTGCACCCAATACTGCTACTTTCATCTGAACTCTCCTCATCTGGAATCTGAATTTTTCAATGGATGTTTCCAATCAACGGAGCCCAGTTTAATTGCTAACCAAACCGTGAAAAATGCACAAAAAGGATGTAGATTGTTTCAATGTGAGTTACTAATTGGAGCCAACGATGGACAGACTGACCGCCATGCGCAGTTTTGTTGAAGTCGCTAACACCGGCAGTTTTACCAAAGCCGCGGACAACCTGAACCTCAGCCGGTTGCAGGTTACGCGCCATGTGCAGGAAATTGAGGACTGGCTCAAACAGCGCTTGCTGCACCGCACCACACGCAAAGTGAGCCTGACCGCCGCCGGCGAAGAGGCGCTGACCCGCTGCGAGCAAATTCTCGACCAAACGGCCGAGCTGGAAATTCGTGCGCTGGAGCAGTCGCAATCACTGACCGGCAGCATTCGTATTTCCGCCCCGATCGGGTTGGCGCAGCATCTGCTGCTCGACACCGTCGAAGCGTTTACCGATCTGCATCCGCAGGTGACGATTGATATTCTCGCCTCCGACCGCCTGTCGCAACTGGTGGATGAACGGGTGGATGTGGCGCTGCGCTTTACTCAGCAGCCGGACGAGAGTCTGATTGCCCGCCGCCTGATCCAGGTCGATACGGTGGTGTGTGCCTCGCCACAGTACTTGCAAACGCATGACCCCATCACTGAGCCTGCCGATCTCACCCGCCATAACTGCTTCGTGCATCTCACCAATCACACCTGGGATATGGTGCGCGACAATCAGCATTTCAGCGTCAAAGTCAGCGGTACGATTCGCGCCAACGACATGGATATTCTGCGCAGCGCGGCGCTGCATCATAAAGGCGTGGTGTGGCTGCCGTGCGATCTCGCTAACCCGTATCTTGCACGCGGTGAACTGGTCAAAGTGCTGGCCGATTATCACAGCCCGAGCAGTCATCTGTGGGCGGTGTATCTGTCGCGCAGTTATCAAACGCCATTGGTGCGTCAGTTCATCGATTTTGTTGCCGAGCGCTGGCAGGACGACATTCGCGCGCCGGTTTAAGCGCCATCACGCAAAAAAACACACAATAAAAAAGGAAGCCGAATGGCTTCCTTTCGCTTTGAATGCGCGTTGTTATGACTGAAAACGGCTGAGCGAAAACAGTGAGATATCGTGCTCCGTTTCACCGCGCACAGCCAAATCGCTGAGGATCTCACCAATCACACTGGCAAACTTAAAGCCATGGCCGGAAAAACCAGCCGCCACAATGATGTTATCGTGCTCTGGATGCCTATCGATGATGAAATTCTCATCGGCGGTCATGCTGTACATGCAGGTTTTTCCATACATCAGGCCAGACGTTTTGGGCATGACCGTCGCCAAAAAGCGCTCCAAATCGACGCTGTCAGTAACGTTGTCGTAAGGGGCAACCGGCTGATCCGGGTCCTGCGCGTCACCACCATCGTGGCGACCGACTTTCAGCCCCGCACCGTCGATACTTGGGAAACCGTAGTAAATGCCTTGCGGCGAATCAAACGAGAATGCCGGGAACACGCCGTCACCATACAGCGCTTCGTCGGCTTCAAACCAGGCAAAGGTTTTGCGATTCGGCTGCATCGGCAGAGCAAAATCCAGCTTGTTCATCAGCTTGGTCGCCCACGCTCCCGCAGAGACAATCACTTTATCAGCCACGATCACTTTGTCGCCGCTGCGCAGCGTCACTTCGCCACCTTGGACTTCAATCTCTTCCAGCGGATGGTACGTCAGCAGCTCAGCACCGTGCTCCAGCGCCAACTGGCGATAAGCAGTGATACAGTCTTCACAACGCAATACACCCGAGGTCGATTCAAAACAACCGATGTAGCTCTCTGGCAGCGTGATGCCCGGAAAACGCTGGTGAATTTGTGCCGCAGTCAGCACTTCGATCGGCAACTGATATTTTTCCGCACTGGCGATGATCATCTGAATGAACGGCGAGGTGGCTTCACCCATATTAAGCACGCCAGTTTTGAGAAACAGCGTCTGGCCACTTTGGGCTTGCAGCTCTTCCCACAACGCCTGTGCGCGCAGTGCCAGCGGTACGTACTTTTCCCCTTCGCCGTAAGCGTGGCGAATAATGCGGGTTTCACCATGATGGCTGGCGTGGTGATGCGGTGGGTCAAAGGCGTCCATCATCAACACTTTTTTGCCCTGTCTGGCAAGAAAATAGCCTGCGGCCATGCCCATCGAACCGGCCCCAACGACCACAACATCGTATTTCACACCCACCTCTCCTTTGGCTGCTGAATTAAATACAAACGGCGGGTTGATGCCCGCCACTTGCTTTACTCTAACTGCCTCGTCCGGCAATGGATAATGAAAATTCTTCAGCTTTGCGCAAACAAACCGCAAATCTCAGCTAAAGCGCACACCGCTTGAGCAGTCGCGCTCGGGTTGCAAACCGTCAGCGCTGCGAACTGTTCACCAAGTCCCCCACCACGTGCGACACGTAGTCGGCTCCTTTGAGGATCTCATGAATGATTTCCGAGGCTTCGGCAATCAGGTCGGCGTTGCGCGTTGCCTGTTCGGTCACCTCCACCATGCTGCTGCGCACATTGCCCACCAGCTGATTATTGCGATCAACCATAGTGTTGATCTCTTCCGTCGAGCGGGTCGTGCGTGACGCCAGCGTGCGCACTTCGTCCGCCACCACCGCAAACCCGCGTCCGTGATCGCCTGCCCGCGCCGCCTCGATCGCCGCATTGAGTGCCAATAAGTTGGTTTGATCGGCAATCGATTTAATCGTGGTGACGATTTTCGAGATCTCTTCCGATTGGGTATTGAGATCATCCACCAGCCCCGACGAGCGGCGAATGTCTGAGGAGATTTTTTCTGAATTACTCAGATTCTGTTTCAGGATACTGGCACCGCGTTCCGATACCTGGGCAGTTTCCACCGACGTGCTGTGCGCCACTTCCGCCGCTTTCTGGATCGCCAGTTGGCGCTCCATGCGTTCAGTAATATCGCAAGCGATCTTGGTGACTTTGATCACCTTACCGCGGTGATCAAACACCGGATTGTATGTCGCTTCGATCCACACGTTGTCGCCATTGCGACTCACGCGGCGAAACAAGCCATTTTTCACCTGACCATTTGCCAGGTCGCGCCAAAAGGTCGGGTTCTCTTTATAAAATTCTGGCGGACAGAAGATCTCGTGATGCTGGCCTTTGATCTCTCTCAACTCGTTGTAACCCAGCGCGTGCACAAAGTTGTCATTCGCGTCGATCACCCGACCATCGACGGTAAATTCAATCACCGCATTGGAGCGATGAATCGCCTGCAGCAGCGCTTTGTCGTCCACCGACTCTTCAAAATTCTGCGTGATGTCGTTGGCGATTTTCATGATGCGCACCACACGACCATCCTGCTCAATCGGAATGTAGGTTGCTTCCAGCCACACATCATGGCCTTGCTTGCTCTTGCGCAAAAAGGTGCCGCGCTGTGGTTTACCCTTGGCCAAGTCGCTCCAAAACTGGCGATATTGCGGTTTGTCCACCAGCTCAGGCGGACAAAACAGACGGTGATGCTGGCCTTTGATCTCATCGAGGGTATAACCCATGGTGCTCAGGAACAGCGGGCTGGCATCAACCACTTCCCCCTCCGGAGTAAAGTAAATGGTTGCACATGAATTGGCGATACTCGACAGTTCAGCCTGTAGCGCATTGATGATTTGATTATTGTTATCTTTAGGTTGGGTAACATTTTTACGAAACAACATACTCACTCCCTCGATTGACAAGCAGCGTAAGATTAAAAAACGCAGCATTCTGCTGCATAAAAAATGTGCAAAACTCCTACTAAAGTTAACCTTATTCTTCAATATATCAATTAAAGCGCTTAAATCATTTCGTTCTATATACATGACCAATGTGTCATAACGCCCACCCACCGAGGCGCAGAAACCAAAAAGCCAGCGACAAGTGCTGGCTATGGATCGTCACTTGTGTGAACCCGGCCTCAGACGGTGGCTTCTCCCAGCGCTGTCACGCTGGCCGCCGACGTCTCCATCAGCACTTGAATGCCTTTTTCTTCCAGTTCCTGACGCACGCTGACCGGGAACGATGCATCGGTGATCACCGCGTCAAAACTCTGAATATCGAGGGCGTGAAAGGTGGCGATTTTGCCGTATTTGGATGAGTCGGACACCAGAATCACCTTCTGCGCCGCCGCAGCCACCGCTTTTTTAACAATCACCTTCGGCTCACTGGGGGTCGAGATGCCGCGCAGGTTCCATGACGAAGTCGACACGAACGCCACATCCACATTCATCCCCGCCAGAAAGTCCGACACCTTACTGCCCACGCTCGACTGGTTCTCGCGATCCACGCGCCCGCCGGTATGATAAAGGTCGCTTTTGCTGTGATGAGTGAGATAAGCCGCAATCACAAAATCGTTGGTAATAAACAGCAGATCGTCACGTGGAGCGAGTTGATGGGCAATTTCCAGCGTCGTGGTGCCGGCATCAAGATACACCGTGGAATTTTTCGGCACCAACTGGCTGGCAATGTGGCCAATCGCCGCTTTCTCGTTGGCATGTTGCGTCGCTTTGGCATCGTGGGACGGCTCCTGATGCAGCACCTTAGTGAGCTGCACGCCACCGGACACCGACAGCACCTTGCCCAGTTTTTCGAGTTTGGCGATGTCGCGGCGAATGGTCATGTGCGACACATCGAGTTGCTCAACCAGCTCGTTGATGCTGATAACTTCCTGTTGTGAAAGCAGTGACAGGATGGTTTTGTGACGTTCTGCTGGAATCATAATGACTTAGCCGTAGATGATAAGTGTGTTCATCTTACCAGCCATCCATCGATGTGTGAAGTTGTGTTAACTATTGTGAATTCAATCCGCTTTTGGGCACTAAACTGAGGGTAAGGAGTGTGAATTGCGGCTTAATTTTCACATTGTTGTTAGTGAATGGTAAATTTTGTGAGTTACCACACAGGATAATCGCGTAAAATTCACATATAATCACAATAAAGAACACAAATTAACATTTTAAAACACGTTTAGAGCGAGATAAGTGTATGGATAATCAAACAGTTAAGTCGGTAGCTGTGATCGGATTAGGCTCTATGGGCATGGGCGCCGCGAAATCCTGTGTTCGTGCCGGGCTGGATGTGTACGGCGTTGACCTTAATCCGGTTGCTCTGGAGACACTCGGCAACTACGGCGCGAAAGCGGTATCGAGCGACGCGAACCAATTTGCCAGCCAACTGGATGCAGTACTGCTGCTGGTGATCAACGCCAAACAGGTGAAATCGGTGCTGTTCGATTCAGGTCTGGCCGCGAACCTCAAGCCTGGCACCGCTGTGATGGTCTCTGCCACGATCTCTGCTCAAGACGCAAAAGACATTGAAGCCGGCCTTAAGGCTCACAACCTGCTGATGCTCGACGCCCCCGTTTCGGGTGGCGCAGTCAAAGCGGAAGCGGGCGAGATGACCATCATGGCGTCCGGCAGCGAACAAGCCTTTGCAAAACTGGCGCCGGTACTCGACGCCACTGCGGGCAAAGTTTACAACATCGGCACGGAAATCGGTCTTGGCGCCACGGTGAAAATCATTCACCAGTTGCTCGCTGGCGTGCACATTGCCGCAGGCGCGGAAGCGATGGCACTGGCCGCTCGTGCCAATATTCCTCTCGATCTGATGTACGACGTGGTCACCAACGCAGCAGGCAACTCCTGGATGTTTGAGAACCGCATGAAACACGTGGTGGACGGCGACTACTCGCCAAAATCCATGGTCGACATCTTTGTCAAAGACCTCAATCTGGTCGCCGATACCGCGCAGGATCTGAAATTCCCACTACCACTGGCAAGCACTGCGCTCAACATGTTTACCTCCGCCAGCAACGCGGGTTTTGGTAAAGAGGACGACAGCGCCGTGATTAAAATTTTTGACGGCATCGACCTGCCTGGCGTGGAGAAATAATTATGTTGCTAGGAGTCATTGCCGACGATTTTACCGGCGCGACGGACATTGCAGGTTTTCTGGTAGAAAACGGCATGCGTACGGTGCAGCTCAATGGGGTCCCCGCGGGCGACACTCAAGTGGACGCCGATGCGGTCGTCATCAGCCTCAAATCACGCTCATGCCCGGCCGACCAAGCCGTCAGCCAGTCGCTGGCTGCGCTGCGCTGGTTACAGGCTCAGGGTTGCCAACAGTTTTACTTCAAATACTGCTCGACGTTCGATAGTACCGAGCAGGGCAACATTGGGCCAGTGACCGATGCCCTGCTGGCCGAACTGAATGAAACCTTCACTATCGTCTGTCCGGCACTGCCAGTGAACGGGCGCACCGTGTTCAACGGCCATCTGTTTGTGCTGGGTGAACCGCTGAACGAATCCGGGATGCGTCATCACCCGGTGACACCGATGACCGATTCGAGCGTCGTGCGCCTGATGAATCGTCAGTCGCAAGGCGAATGTGGTCTGGTGAACTATCAGGTGATTGAGCAAGGCGCCGATGCCGTGGTTGCCCGCTTTGCCGAACTGCAAAGCGAAGGCAAACGTTATGCTGTGGTTGATGCGATTAACAGCGCTCATCTGGTCACACTGGGTCAGGCGGCCAAATTGCTCAAACTCATTACCGGCGGTTCAGGTCTCGCCGCAGGTATCGCGCAAAACTGGGCCGACACTCTGGCGGATCAAAGCGAAGCCAAATCAGCAGGTCTGCCGCAGCGCGCGCGCAGTGTGGTGCTGTCAGGCTCCTGCTCGCTGATGACTAACCAACAAGTGGCCCGTTATCAAACGCTGGCACCGCATTTTGCCGTCGATGTTGAAGCGTGTTTACGTGATGAACAGTACGTGCAGCATGTATTTGACTGGGTGACCAAACAGCTGGATGGCGACTACGCACCGATGGTGTACGCCACCGCTGAAGCCGAGCAACTCAAAGCCATTCAAGCGCAATACGGCGCGGCGGCATCAAGCGAAGCGGTGGAGCAGTTTTTCAGCCAGCTTGCGCACCAGTTGCAGGAGTTTGGCGTGCAGAACTTTATCGTCGCGGGCGGCGAAACGTCCGGCACCGTGACCCAGAGCCTTGGCGTCACAGGTTTTCACATCGGACCGCAAATCGCTCCGGGCGTGCCTTGGGTCAAATCCATCGACGGTTCACTGTCGCTGGCGCTTAAGTCAGGCAACTTCGGCGATGAACGGTTCTTCGAAAAAGCGCAGGATTTTTATCTATGACAGAACTACAACTCAGAGAACAGATGGTCAGGCTGGCACGTTCGATGTTCGAACGCGGTTACGCCACCGGCGGCGCAGGAAATCTGTCGCTGAAACTGCCTAACGGCCATTTTCTTGCCACCCCAACCGGCTCATCTTTCGGCCGCTTGGTCGCCGATGAGCTGTCGGTGGTGGATATCGACGGTAATCAGATCTCCGGCAAACGCGCGTCAAAAGAGATTGCGTTCCATCTGGCGATTTACCGCAACAACCCGAAATGCAACGCGATTGTGCACCTGCATTCGACGTATCTGACGGCGTTGTCGTGTCTCGACAACCTCGATGCGGAAAACGCCATTCGCCCGTTTACGCCGTACTACGTGATGCGTATCGGCCAGTTACCGGTGATTCCGTATCTGCGTCCGGGTGAGCCACGCATTGCTGAAGAGCTGGGTAAACGCGCCGCCGATTATCGCGCCTTTTTACTGGCTAACCATGGTCCGGTCATCACCGGCACCGATATGGAAGATGCGGTCGATAACGCGGAAGAGCTGGAAGAGACTGCCAAACTGATGTTTTTACTTAACAATCACCCTGTTCGCTACCTGACCGATGCGGAAGTGGAAGACCTGAAAGGGAGAGGAAAATAATGGCCAAATTTGCTGCAAACCTCACCATGCTGTTCAACGAAGTGCCGTTTTTAGAGCGCTTTGAACAAGCGCACCGCGCTGGCTTTAAGGCGATCGAATTTCTGTTTCCGTATGCGTTCGAGCCACACGTGCTGGCAGAAAAACTGGAACAGTACGGCTTTGAGCAAGCGCTGTTCAACATGCCTCCGGGCGACTGGGACGCGGGCGAAAAAGGTTTTGCTGCCCTGCCGGGGCGCGAGCAGGAGTTCAAACTGAGCGTGGCCACCGCGCTGATGTATGCCAAAGCACTGAACTGCAAAAAAGTGCACGCCATGTCGGGCATTATTAACCCTGCGTACAGCATGCAGCAACACATCGATACCTTTATCGCCAACATCCGTTATGCCGCGGACACATTCGCCGAACATGGGATAGATGTGCTGATTGAACCACTGAACACCCGCGATGTACCGAACTACTTCGTCGCCCACCAGCGCCGCGCGGTGGAACTGATTCAGATGGTCGACCGTCCGAACGTGAAACTGCAACTGGACCTGTACCACGCGCAGATCATGGATGGCGATCTGGATGTACTGATCCGCGATTTAGCGCCGTTTACCGGCCACATTCAAATCGCGTCTGTGCCGCACCGCAATGAACCCGCCGGCGGCGAAATCAACTATCCGTACCTGTTCGATGTGCTGGACGACTCCGGTTACGACGGCTGGATTGGGTGCGAATACAAACCAAAAACCACCACAGAGCAGGGCTTGGCCTGGGTCAAACCTTACCTGTAACCCTTGTGAGCAATAGCAAAACGCCGCCTGCCTCAAAATCCTGAGGCAGTGGCCCTACACAATCTAAATATGGATAAATTATAAAAAGGACCGAAAGATGGACGCTGCTTTAATTGGAATCATCCTTGGGATCGTGGCCATGATGGTCATGATCATCAAGACTCGTATCCCTGTGGCACTGGCTATGATCATCGCCAGTATCATCATGGGTTTGTTTGCCGGCATGGCACCAACGGATCTGGTCAATGCGATCAAAGCCGGCTTTGGTGGTGTGCTCGGTGGTATTGGCCTGATCATCGCGTTTGGTGTGATCATGGGTGCCTGTTTTGAACGCTCCGGCGCGGCAGTACGTATGGCGAAAACCTTCGTCAAACTGTGCGGCAAAGGACGTGAGGACGTGGCGCTTGGATTCACAGGCGTGCTGGTCGCTATCCCGGTTTTCTGTGACTCTGCCTACATCATTCTTCATTCCCTTGTTCGCGCCATTTCGCGCAATACTGGCAAGTCCGCGGTCGGCCTTGGGGTAACGCTGGCTTTAGGCCTGCTGATCACCCATGCGATGGTGCCACCAACGCCAGGACCGGTTGCTGTCGCAGGCATACTGAACGTAGACCTTGGCGTATACATGCTGTGGGGGCTGGTGGTGTCGGTTCCTATGATGCTGCTGTCTCTGTTCTACATTCGTAAAGTGGGCAAAGAGTACTACCGCGTACCAAACGGCGACAGCTGGATCACACGTGAAGCCGACTGGGCAAATCTGGAAGTTGTACAAGAGACCGACGAGCGCCACCTGCCAAGCAACTTCCTGTCATTTGGCCCGATTCTGATCCCGATTATTCTGATCCTGGTCAGCACGCTGACGTCAAAAGACGAATCGCTGTTCTATGCGGTGATTTCGCTGCTGGGTAACCCGGTGGTGGCGGTCGGTATCGGTGTACTGATGGCACTGTACGGCCTGACCCGTAACATTGAACGCAAAGACATGATCGGTTCAATGGACGATGCCCTGTCAACGACGGGTCTGATTCTGGTTGTGACCGGTTGTGGCGGAGCGATGGGGGCGGTACTGAAAGCCTCTGGTGCGGGTCCTCAGGTGGCCGAAGCGATTGCCAGCAGCGGTATTCCCCCTCTTCTGGTCCCACTGGCGATTGCCTCGATGCTGCGTCTGATCCAAGGTTCTGCGACCGCATCAATGATGGTAGCAGCCACCATGACACTACCGCTGGTGGAAACGTTAGGTCTGGATCCGGTATTCGTTGCACTAGCGTGCGCAGTCGGCCCGGTTGGCTTCTCGCACCTCAACGACTCTTACTTCCACATCATCAGCCGTACGCTGGGAATTACGGAATTGTCGGACCAACTGAAAATCTGGACAGTATCCTCAACCATCGCATGGGCAATTGGTGCCAGCATCGTCATGGCGCTGAACCTGATCTTCGGTAAAGCAGGTACCCTGCTGGACCCAATCGTACCGTTCGTTGTCCTTGCCGCCATCATGCTGTGGATGAAAGCCAAAGAGCCCAAGAAAGTGCTGAAAACCGCCAATTAAGAGCGCTTAGCACTCCACGTAAAAAGCCCCTTCCTCGGCTCAGAGTGAAGGGGCTTTTCTTTATTACATTCTGCGTTCACTGTGCCGATGGCAGCGCCAGCGTGTTCTTGAAACAATCGAGCAGCATATAAGAGTGCATGCCGGAAATGCAGCGCGTCTGAAAGGTTTCGTTAATCAGATGATTGAATTCCGTCATGCTGGCACAACTGACCTTGAGCGCAAAATCGTGCTCACCGGTAATCGAATAACATTCGTGAATGATCGGCGTTTGCTCAATCAGTGCCAGCAGCTTATGGCGCGCATCCGGCTCCGACTTGCTGTATTGCACCATCACCAGCGCATTGACATCAAACCCTGCTTTGGCGTTGTTAAGCACCACTGAATAGCGCTCAATGATCCCCGATTGCTCCAGCCGTTTCAGGCGGCGAAAACATTGCGATGACGAGAGGTTAACAGCTTCGGCCAATTCCAGACGCGGGATACGGCTGTCTTTCATTAGTAACTCCAGAATGCGAACATCGAGGCGGTCTAGGGCTATAGAATGCACAATATTTTCCTTAATATCACTATTTATGCTTGGTTTATCGCATTAGCTTGTGCTTTTCAAGCGCAGATTGCTAAGAATTCAGCGTGACTTTATTCGTATGATTAGAACTACGATGTTACCCAAGGAACGGAGCCACAATGAGCACACTCGACCTCAATTTTATTCGCCAGCAGTTTCCTGCGTTTGAACAACCTTCCCTGCAATCTCAGGCTTTTTTTGAAAACGCCGGCGGCTCGTACCTGTGCCGCCAGGTGCTGGATCGCTTCGACACCTACTTTCACCAGTTGAAAGTGCAGCCCTATTACCCCAATGCGGTCTCAGGCAAAGCCGGACAATGGATGGACGAGAGTTATCAGGCGCTTGCGCCTTGGCTGGGTGTTTCCGCCAGCGAGATTTACTTCGGCCCGTCCACCTCACAAAACACTTATGTGCTGGCCAATGCCGTGATGGGCTGGTTGCAGCCGGGTGATGAAATCATCGTCACCAATCAGGATCACGAAGCCAACAGCGGCGCATGGCGACGTTTAGCTGAGCGCGGCATTGTGGTGCGCGAATGGTCCGTCAACAATGCCAGCGGTATGCTGGAACTAGAGACTTTGACGCCACTGTTCAACGCCAACACCAAGCTGCTAACCTTTCCGCACTGCTCAAACCTATTGGGCTACGTGAATCCTGTGGCAGAAATTTGTGCGCTGGCTCATCAGCACGGTGTACGCACAGTGGTTGACGGCGTCTCCTACGCTGGCCATGGTCTGCCGGATGTGCCTGCGCTGGGTACCGATATCTATCTGTTTTCCCTGTACAAAGTCTACGGGCCGCATTTGGGAGTCATGGTGATTCAACCAGAGATGGCGGAAAAACTCAGCAATCAGGGCCACTATTTTAACGCCGGAATTCGCGAGAAAATGCTCTATCCTGCGGGGCCGGATCACGCTCAGGTGGCGGCGACAAAAGGGGTGGGTGAATACTTTTCGGCGCTGTATCGGCATCATTTCCCTGATGAACTCAATGCCAGTGACGCGCACAAAGCACAGGCGGTACGCACGCTGCTGCACGATGCCGAACTGGCACTCCTGGAGCCGTTGATGACTTATTTGCGAGCGCACCCCGCGATTCGTATTGTCGGCCCGGACACGCTTGAAAACCGAGCGCCAACGGTGTCGATCACGGTTGAAGGCCACTTGCCGCTTGAACTGGCAGAAACACTCGGTAAGGCGGGCATTTTGTGCGGCGCAGGCCATTTTTACTCCTATCGCCTGCTGCAAGGTATGGATATCGACCCAACGCTTGGCGTGCTGCGTTTTTCGATGGTGCACAACAACAGTCCTGAGGAAGTGCAGCGGTTAATCGACACGTTAGATGCACTGCTGGCCGCGTAAACACCCCGTGCTGATTCACTGAACAATGACCAAGCGATCAAAACAATCGCTTGGTCATCGCCGGGTTTACTGCGACAATAGCGGCGTTTCTTTATATTAAGGTTCATTATGAAACTTTTAGTTCGCAACCTGTCTCGTTCAACGACTGAACAGGAAATCCGCAAGCTGTTTTCAGATTTCGGCACAGTAAAAGAGTGTACGCTGGTTCTTGACCAGGAAACTGGCCAGTCAAAAGGTTTTGCCTTTGTCGAAATGCCAGATGCCGCAGAAGCCAAAACGGCCATCAATGCGCTGAACATGACAAGCGTGGCAAAAAGCAAAATCCGCGTGAAAGCGGCGCAGCAGTAATCTCGAATTCTGCAGAGAGAGAAGCCAACCATTCGGGTTGGCTTTTTTGTGTCTGAATGATGGGCTCAGGTGCCGCTGTCAGCCAGTTTCAGACGCGACAGCACGCGCTGTGCATTGGTGGAACAATCGACACCCTCCGGTCGCGATTCAATATCCTCGACAATACTCAGCAGATGCGCTTTGGTCTCAGCCAGTTTGGCCTGCAGTTGCTCAATATCGGCAATTTTGCTGCGTAGCCGCTCCACCAGTACCTCGCCCTGCCATTGTGTCAGATCCGATGGCAGTAGCGCACCGATTTGCTCCAAACTGAACCCCGCTTGTTGACCGAGCATAATCAGCTCCAGCGCCAGCACCGCCTCTTCGGGATATGTGCGATAACCATTGGCACGGCGCTGCACCATTTTCAGTAGCCCGGCACTCTCATAAAACCGAATGGCCGATGGGGCCAAACCCGTGCGTTTAGCCAGCTCTCCAATCTTCATGTTGTTCATCCTGTGGTGACGATGAGTCATTATAAAGTTTAAGTGAACTTGAAGGTCAATGCTGTTTGAAGCCAACATTGTCGGTTTACTCAAGCAAATTGTTGACACTATCAACAAGGATTAGTTACTCTGCCCAAAACCATATCGTTGATAGAGTCAACATTATTAGGAAAGCACTTATGAACTCTGTGGAACAGATTCGCGGTGAACTGCGTTATCTGGTGCGAGAACTGGGATTATTGGACAAAAACTGCTGGAATTCGGGGCTGTCGCTCAGTCAGGCACACCTGCTGACCTACCTGAGTAAAAACGGCTCAACTCCGTTTTCCGAACTGTGTATTCAGCTCAACGCCGACAAAGCGTCACTCAGCCGCACCATCAACAAACTGGTCGAAAATGGCGACGTGCAGCCGATGCCGCACCCACACGACAAACGTCAGAAATATTACCAAATCACGCCAGCTGGCAGCGACACTCTACAGTGCGCCAATCATGCCGCCAACCTCGCATTGGGCGATGTGATAGATTCGCTGGCTGACGATGCACAAGCGGCGGTGCTCAATGGCCTGCGTACGCTGCGCCTGAGCGCCTTTCACCACAACACACGCCATCAGCAAGCCCGCGTACAAGTGGAGGCGTTAAATCCGGTTTATCGCGCCGAAGTCGAGCAGTTGGTGATGGATGTGTTTGCGCAGGAGCAGAATATTCCGCCAGCATTGATTCCATTTGCGAATGACAGCGACGTCAAATGGTGGGTCGCGCGCTCCGGCGAGTACATTTTAGGCGCCGTTGCCGCTTGGCGTGAAGGTGACGCTTGGCACTGGGGACGCTTTGCCGTGAATCGTCAGTTTCGCGGTTTGGGAATTGGGAAATCGCTGGCGTTGGCCTCGCTGACAGCACTGCTTGCGACAGAGCCGGAAATCTTGATTGAAGCGCGCGATACCACCGTCAACATTGTGCGCCAACTCGGCGGTGAGGTGCTGGGTGAAGCGTTTGATTTCTATGGCATGCCCGTCACGCCCATGCTCCTCACCGCCACCCGTTTTCATGCCACTCAGCAGTTGATGTGAGGCAGATACACGCTCTGCCTCTAAAGGATGGGGTAAGTATAGCTGCTGTCCCAAGGCACACCGCCTTGGCGGCGTTCCTTTTCAGTTACGCTTTGCGCGCCGACACCAGCACCAGCATCGGACGTTCCGCCTCTTCCGCCAGAGCAGGCATCGCGGCAATTTGCTCGGCGCTTGGTCCCCACTCTTCAATATGCTCAAGCACAAAGCCCGCCGCGATCAGGGCGTTGAGAATAGAGCCCAATGTGCGGTGGTATTTGATGACGCCTTCGGCCAGCCAATTCGACACGCGCTGGCCTTCATCCTGATAGCGATTCACCGCCCAAGAACGTTGACCGTCGGCATCGGTGAGCCAGCCCTGGCGCGGCGAGCAGGTGAAAATCGGGTGCTCCATGGAAAAGACCAACTGACCGCCGGGTTTCAGCGCCTGAAATACGGTGGTAAACGTTGGGTTAAGATCGGGCAGATAATGCAGCGCCAGCGAGCTGTATACGAGATCGAACTGCGCATTACCCAGCGTGAGGTGTTCCAGATCGCCGCGCTGATAAGTAATGCGCGCATCCGAAGTCATGGCGTGCGCTTTATCCAGCATCTTTTGCGACAAGTCGATTCCCAGTACCTTGGCTGCGCCTTTGTCGGTCGCCGCGCGGCAAAACCAGCCGTAGCCACAACCCAAATCCACCACGTTTTTTCCGGTGAGATCCGGCAGCATCGCTTCAATTGATGCCCATTCCGGCGCGCCGTCGAGTCCAAACTGCGAGCGCGGCAACTGCGCATAACCATCAAAAAACGCAGCATTATCATAAATATTCTGAGACATGGTCTTCATTCCTCAATCCATAAAAATCAGTAACCTCAAATGCGAGGCATAAAAAAAGCGAACCGGGCTGGCTGGCCCCGTTCGCTCGTGCTGCCGACAAACGGCAGAAACAACAAGGGCCACGGTGAAACCTCATCCGTAGCCCTTGTTTCGCTCGCTATCGATATGACGTGATCTCTCCGTAAAGAGATCAGTCAAAACCATAGCGATGAATTTGTCGAAATGTTTATTTCGTTGGCTCTGTCCAATGTTTCATCGCAAACAATTGTCAGAGCTGACTCGGGTCACTCGCTGATCCGAGGCATAAAGCGGTTGCATGGTCGTTTTCTTCAACTTGCTGTTTATGAATCGGCGCTAATTTTATGCCGTTCGGGCATAGAGTCAAGTGCGGATACTTGGTCAAGACGTGCGACACGTGCTGATGGCATGGCATCGCCCGCGATTTGCTGCTTCAACCACTGAATAAAACAGCGCACTTTGGGTCGCTGTAAATTCTTTTCCGGTAAACAAATAAAATAAGCGGCTTGAGGCTGAGATTGCTGCGTATCAATTCGCACCAGTGTGCCGTTTTGAATATATCGCTGCGCCAAACTGTGTTTAATTAAGCCTACCCCTTGCATCGCTAAGGCACTTTCCACCACAAACTGAGAACCATCAAATAATAGCGTCGGCTGCTTCACTGGTTGGTGATGTTCATTCAGCCACGTTTCCCACCGCATGTCGGTATGAATATCTTCAATCAACGCAGCTTTCTGCAAATCCGCCAGCGTTTCAATGCCAAACTCCTGCTGATAATGAGGATGACAGACGGGATAAATCGCA
This sequence comes from Vibrio fluvialis, assembly GCF_900460245.1. Taxonomy (NCBI): domain Bacteria; kingdom Pseudomonadati; phylum Pseudomonadota; class Gammaproteobacteria; order Vibrionales; family Vibrionaceae; genus Vibrio; species Vibrio fluvialis. Next base: position 626,991 of record NZ_UHIP01000002.1, on the reverse strand, counting down.
TCATCCATCAACCATTCACTATGCATACCGGCATACTGCCCTGAACCGAATCTCACGCACACATCCACGCGGGTGTCGTCGGGCGAAGTGAGGCGATTGGTGGGCTCAACCAATATGCTGATGTCGGGAAACTGAGCGCGAAACGCCTGCAATCGAGGGATCAACCAGTGATGAGCGAACGAGCTGGGCGCGGAGATGGAGAGCTGGTTGGGGCGCTCATCCGCGGTCAATGCATCCACGCCCGCTTGCAAATGGTGAAAGCCGAGTTTGACCTCTTGATAGAGGTTTTCGCCGCTGGGCGTCAGACCGATGGTGCGATGATTGCGCGTAAACAGCGACGTGTCGAGCGTGGCTTCAAGTTGGCGGATTTGCTGGCTCACCGCAGCAGGAGAAACACATAGATCCTGAGCCGCCAATTTAAAACTGCACAGTTCGGCAGACTTATAAAAATAAAGCAATCCTTGCAGGGGCAGGTGTCGACGTTTCAATTAACTCAGCCTTAATCAGAGGTAAGGAATGATCGTTTGCCAGATTAACACCGATTCATAAAGATATGAAACCAAGATAAGCCGCGCAGCTGATTGTCACGGGGGAACGACAAATTCACCTCTCCATCATGAGTCATCTCATAATAAGGATTCGTTTTGTATCGCAAACCATTCAGAAATAACGTCGCCCCGATCTTAGGGAATCTTTTCAATCGAGTTGATTGTTATTTTCCTGCCGCATCAAACAGGAATCGCACTTTAACACCATCGGAGGCGAAACAATGAAAAACCTTAGCACTCGCTTGCTGCTGCTCTCATGTTCACTGGTGTTGATGGCGCAAATGTCCACCACGTTGTACTTACCCGCGCTGCCCTTGGTGGCGAGCGAGCTCAACATCAGCCGCTACGGTGCTGAACTCTCGATTTCATTGTTTGTGTTCGGCGCGGCGCTTCCTGTCATTTACTGGGGCCATGCCGCCGAAAAGTACGGCCGTAAATCCGCGCTCTCGTTGGCATTGCTGCTGTTTATTGGTGCTTGCTTGAGTCTCTACGTGGCTCAATCGCTGACCCAGTTATTGTTGGCTCGCGTGATACAAGGCGCAGCCGCTGGCGGGGCCGCAATCATTGCTCGAATCGTGATTCGGGATTACTGGAGCGGTGACGCGTTGGCGCAAAAACTCTCGCTGTTATCAATGGCTTTTATTGCCGCCTTGGGCCTGGGGCAGTTTGTGGGGTCGCTGCTCACGCTCTACAGTGACTGGCGCATCGGCTTTCTGCAGCTAGCATTGATTGCCCTGCTGGCGCTGCTGACCACCTCTCGTTTCCCACTCAAGGGGCCTGCGCAACCCCAGCACGCACCAGGCGCGTTCAGCACCCACTACTTGACCATTCTTCAAGACAAGGGATTTCTCGTGCCTTGTGTTCAAGGCGGCTTGGGCTTTGCCACGATCGTCACGTTGCAGCAAGCCAGCCCGTTTGTCTTTGCCGAAACGCTGGACCTTTCGAGCCAGTGGTTTGGTGTATTTGGTTTGGCAATAGGCTTGGTTTACCTGCTGGGATCACTGCACGTGAAGCGCCACGTGACCCGAATCGGCAGCCAGCCAATGCTGCGTCGCGGCGCCTATTGCGTGGCGATGGGTGCCCTGCTGATGTTGGGCCTGTGGCTACTGAGTGATACGCTGCCACCCCACGTCCTGACCGGCGGTTATCTCGCGTTGTACTTGGTGATCATTTGGGGTCAAGCGGTGATTTTTCCCAACAGCATGTCGCTGGCCGCGAGCCATTCAGCGCACAGTGGCGCACGCAGCATTGCCCTGTGTGGCTTTTTGCAACAATCAATGGCGGGCGTGGCGGCTATGCTGGCCGGGGGCGCAACTCAGAGCCACAGTTGGGTGTTTGGGGTGGCCATGATGAGCATGGTGATCGTCGGGCTCACTTGGAGCAAGCCGAAGATGCACGCCTGTCAGCCATACGAGCGGGAGTGAAGAAGAAGGAAGAGAAAACGGTTCGCGCAATCGTCAATCACGCCAAGAGTCCAGCATTGCACCAAGATCGGCGCAATGCTGGCTGAGATTAGTCTTGCGGAGTTCGTTTGCTTTTCGGAATGTAGTTCAGAATCGAGATTGGCACCGGCTTTTTCGGTTCAAATCCTTCCACCACACGGCGCTCAATCAAATGTCCCAGACGGCTTTCAATCATACACAGGTTTTTGAAGTTGTCTTTGGAGACAAACGAAATCGCCTCGCCTTTGGCGTTTGCACGGCCCGTACGACCAATGCGGTGCACGTATTCGTCCGCCGGGAATGGTAAATCGTAGTTCACCACGCGAGAGAGTTCGTGAATGTCGATACCACGCGCGCCAACACCAGTCGCGATCATGTACTTGATTTTGCCCGCTTTGAAATCTTCCAGCAGTTGCACGCGCACAGCCTGACTACGACCACTATGGAATGCTTCCGCCGTAATACCACGTTTTTCCAATTGGCTCGCCAGTTTTGCTGCACCATGTTTGGTTTCGATGAAAATCAGCGCCTGATCCCAGTTATTTTCGGTGATCAGATGGCTCAGCAACGCGGATTTTTTGTCTTTATCGACCGTGATCAGCCACTGCTCGATGTTCGATTTCGATGCCTGATTCGCCGCAATACTGATTTCAAACGGGTCGTTCACCGCGGTTTTCGCCAGATCGCGCACCTTGTGCGACAACGTAGCAGAGAACAGCAGGTACTGCGCATCCCGAGGCAGGCGATCGATGATTTTGTTGATCGATTCGATAAAGCCCATGTCGAGCATGCGGTCGGCTTCATCCAACACCACCATTTCCACTTCTTCGAAGTAGACGGCGCGCTGACCGTACATGTCCAGTAAACGCCCCGGCGTCGCCACCAACACGTCCACACCCTCAATCAGACGCTGTTTCTGAGCCTGCTCTTCCACACCACCATACATCGCCAGCGTCGTCAGTCCGGTGTGTTGGCCGTACTGCGCCACTTTGTCTGCCACCTGAATCGCCAGCTCGCGAGTCGGCACCAAAATCAGGGCACGAATACGTTTTTTACGTTGCGTTTCGCGTCCTTGCAGTTTGTGCAGAATAGGCAGCACGAAACTGGCGGTTTTACCCGTCCCGGTTTGCGCCGCAGCGATCAAATCCTGCCCCTGCAAAATCACCGGGATGGCTTTGGTTTGAATGGTGGTTGGCTTTTGATAACCGAGTTCTGCCACTGCTTGTGTCAGGGCTTCACTCAGTCCAAGTTTGGAAAATGACATGAACAGACTCTGAATTGGTAACCGTTAAAGTAGAGCATGCTCTACCACAGCGCGGAATTCTAGCATGAAGTTATCATGGTCATCAGTGTTTTTGCGCTTATCGGCCACGTCAAGATAATCTCCCTCTTGTTGCCCGAGAGAGATGAAGCGGATACAACTGCTCCCGCATAAAAAAGGCGCGAATCATCGCGCCTTTACAGTGTAAAGCGGCTTATGCCAATTTGAGATCAAACTGCATGCGGTACTGCACCATATCCTCAATGGTCAGAACTGGCATGTTGTGCAGCTTGCCAAATGCTACGATTTCAGGCGTTTTAGCCATCGTGCCGTCTGGATTGGTGACTTCGCACAGAACACCTGATGGCATCAGACCCGCCATCTGCATCAAATCCACCGTACCTTCGGTATGACCACGACGCGCCAACACGCCGCCTTTGCGTGCGCGCAGCGGGAACACATGTCCTGGGCGCGCTAAATCGTCAGGTTTCGCGTTCGGGTTGATCGCCGTTTTGATGGTGGTCACACGGTCTTTTGCAGAAACACCAGTAGTCACGCCGTGGCGCGCTTCGATGGTCACGGTAAACGCAGTTTGGTTTTTGCTGTCGTTCACTTGCACCATGGGTGGCAGTTCCAGCTTGTTGGCCTGTTCATCGGTCAGACACAGACAGACGATGCCGCTGCATTCACGGATCATCAGTGCCATTTGTTCCGCGGTCAGCGTTTCTGCTGAGTAGATGATGTCGCCTTCGTTTTCACGATCTTCATCGTCGAGCAGCAACACACCGCGGCCTTCGCGCAGCGCTTGCAGTGCATTTTCAACACGGGTGATTGGGCCGCCGAATTCGGCAAGTAGCGATAACTGATTCATGGTTACTCCTAATAATGACCAGAATCAGGGCTGTTATGAGGGATCAAAAGCCAAAACCAAGTGCACCAAATCCTAGGCGTGAGGGAACCTCAAACCGTCAGGCTGGTGTGTTTGTCATTCTCTCTCATCCGGACTGTAACCGTCGGCTCTGGCGTCTCACCAGATCTGCTGACCTCGACGAATCGAGCGCTCGTGGGCTCACCCTGTTGGGTATACCACCGGTGGGGAATTTCGCCCCGCCCTGAGAATACGTTAAAAATAGTAAGCCGCTACGTTCAGCATAGCGGCCTGAGGTATGGTAGTGCTTTCATCGACGATTGAAAAGCACCCGTGGCGCAAATGGTGTAAAAAGCGCCGCTTCTCAATCAAAGCGAGCGATTTAACGCAGAACGAAGCGTCCGAGCAACTTGAGCCACAGCTTGCGATGGTTAAGTAACCAGCGGCTACGTGGCAGTTTGCTGAAGGAATGCAACACGGTTTTGGCATGTGAAAACGTCTGGAATCCTTCAAGGCCGTGATAATGTCCCATCCCCGATTCCCCCAAACCGCCAAACGGCGCATCATCGGCCGCGACGTGCAACAGGGTGTCATTAATCGCCACACCGCCACTGTGGGTGCGTTTAAGCACATAATCGATGATGTCCTGATCGTCACTCATCACATACAGCGCCAGCGGTCGCGCCTGCGCATTGACGCGTTCGATGGCTTCTTCAATGGTGCGGTAACCGACTAACGGCAAAATAGGACCGAAGATCTCTTCTTGCATCACTCGCATCTGATCCGTCACTTTGCTCACCAGTTGTGGCGCCATCTGACGCTCAGCCAAGTCAAGTGTACCAGTCAGCGAGCTTACCTCAGCGCCTTGCTGACGTGCATCATCCAGCAGCGCCTGCAGCCTTTGATGCTGCGCCTGATTAATGATGTGTGTGCAATCGAGTTTGCCCTGCTTGCTGACAAAACGTTTGGCAAAGCGGCGTAAATAGAGTTCGGTAAAAGGGGCCACCTGCGCTTCTGGCAGCATCACATAATCGGGTGCAACACAGATCTGGCCGCTGTTGGTGGCCTTGCCCAACATGATGTTGTCTACCGCACGTGGAAGATCGGCATCGGGCGCGATGATGACCGGGGATTTGCCCCCTAACTCCAGCGTAACTGGCGTGAGATTGTGCGCAGCGGCAATGGCCACTTTGCGCCCAACCGCCGTGGAACCAGTAAACAGAAGATGCTGGAATGGCAAGGCACTGAAAGCCGCGGCAATCTCCGCCTCTCCTTCCACGCATTGGGCGATATCGCCCAGTGACGCCACAATACGTCGCAGCACCAGATTGGCCTGCGGCGTGTGTTCACTGAGCTTTATCATGACCTGGTTGCCAGCTGCGACCGCGGTCACCAGCGGTGCCAGGCTCAGCACCACCGGAAAATTCCACGGCACAATAATGCCGACCACTCCCAGCGGCTGATAGCGCACACAAACGCGCGAGGGCGCCAGAATCAGCCCCGCTTTACGTCGCTGCGGTTTCATCCAGCGTTTGAGAGATTTGAGGGTGTAATCGAGATGACTGACTGCTGGCACGATGTCGCACAGCAAACTGTCAAAACGGCTGCGATAACCAAAGTCACGGCTCAGGGCCTCCACTAAAGCATTCTGCTCGGTGAGCAGTGCCTGCTTGAGCGCCACCAGACGCTGCTGGCGTTTTTCCAATGAAGGGGACGGGTCGTTGGCAAACTGAATGGCTAAACGACCAAACTGAGCGGATAACAGTGCCTCCTCACTAAGAGGTTCGGTGACCACATCGGCTAACTGCGCCATAGTCTCTCCAAAGTTACAGGTTGTGAAGCAGCTCCGGGTTGATGCCAAAGCTGGTCTTATGTTCTTCAATCACAAACTCGCTGCGAGTCTGGATCACGCCCGGTAGGGTACCCAATTTCCCTGACATAAACGCCTGATAGGCCTTCATGTCTTTAACACGTACTTTAATCATGGTGTCGAAATCCCCGGACAGCGAATAACACTCTTCGATTTCCGGCACATCGCGCACCGCTTCAGCAAAGCGTTCAAAAATTGAAAAGCTGGTCTGGTCAAGACGGATATGAATGAATACCTGAACGTCCAATCCGAGTTTTTCCGCGTTCAACTCCGCATGATAGCCTTTGATGTAGCCCTCTTTTTCCAGCCGTTTCACCCGGTCTGAACAAGGGGATGTGGTGAGATTGACCATCTTGGCCAGTTCCACCACTGGCAAACGTCCTTTGTCGTGCAGAATGCGCAGAATTTGTTGGTCTACCCGGTCTAAATGCATAATGTTCGAATTCCCTGTGAGACATCATTTGCGACATACAATACTGACTAATCCGCTCAGGAAGAAACGTTTCAATACGGGTTGTGATTGCGTTCACAGTGAAAAAATAAAGGGCATCGTCAGATGCCCTTAGTTGTTTACGGTAAATCAAAGTCTGAAGCGGGAAATTTCCTGATCCAACTCCTGCGCCAGATTGTGCAGCTCTTTGGCCTGCTGCACCGCATCCTGAGCGTCGCTCGCTAGCGCGTCACTCACTTCGCGCACCGACTCCGTGTTGCCGTTAATGTCTGCCGTTACCAAGGATTGCTCCTCTGCCGCCGAAGCAATTTGTGTCGCCATGTCGCTGATCAGTTGAATCGCTTCACTGATCGCCTGCAGGCTTTCCCCCGTTTGATTGACATCGCTGACACTGGTTTCTACCAGCTTATGGCTTTCAGTCATCACCGACACCGCATTTGAAGTCACTTTCTGCAAACCGGCGATCTTGGTCTGAATTTCTTCTGTTGAGGCATGAGTACGCTGCGACAGCACGCGAACTTCATCCGCCACCACCGCAAAACCGCGCCCCTGCTCGCCTGCCCGCGCAGCTTCAATCGCAGCGTTGAGCGCCAATAGGTTGGTTTGCTCAGCAATCGCACGGATGGTGGACAAAATGGTTGAGATTTCGTTGGCATGCTCTTCCAGCTCGCCAATGATGTTGACCGCGCCCGTCAGCTCTTGAGCCAACTGGTCAATCGAGTGCTTACTCTGCTGCATTTGCTGGTAACCCTGCGCGCCGAGCTCAACCGATTGGTTGGCATTTTTCGCCGTGTTGTCAGCATTGCCGGCAATTTCCGCCGTCGCAGAGGCCATTTCAGTCACCGCTGTCGCCACCATGGTGATCTCATCTTGCTGGGTACGGATGCGCTCGCTGCGCTGACCTGCTGCGCGCGCGGCATGGTTCGCCCCTTCGTTCAGAGCAACCGATACATCACGCACGTTTTTCACCATCACGTGCAGGCGATCGACGAACTTATTGAACTTATCCGCCAACATGCCCACTTCATCGTCACTTTTAACGGTCAGACGGCGGGTCAAATCGCCATCACCTTCAGCGATATCTCCCAGTGCCGCAGCGATGTTGCTCAGCTCATTCAGTTGACGTGCCACAAACCACGAGGTGGCTAAGGCCATGATCAACAGAATCACCAGACCAATCAGGGTTTGTGTCATCAGCATCTGATTTAACGGCTGCTCCAGCACGGCTTTATCCATCACCATCACCAGCATCCAGTCGGTATTGTCGATGCTTTGTGCCATCAGCAGCTTGTCCTTGCCGTCAATCGACATCGGCAGCAGATGGTGATCATTAGCCGCCCCCTGCAGCGCGGCTATGCTCAAGCCAGAGGCGATATCCTGAGTCGGTTTGAGGATCAGGTCTTTGTTCGGGTGAGCAACAATTTTGCCTTTCTGATTGACCAGAATGGCGTAACCTTTGCCCGGAACTTCAATCGCCAGTACGTCTTCAATCAACTTATTCAGTGCCAGGTTGGACGCCGCTACGCCGATAAACTGGCCATCGACGCGTACAGGCTCTGTCAGCGTCACCACCAGCGTCTGCATGGTCACACTCACATACGGTTCCGTTGTGGTCGGCTTGCCTGCGGCTTTGGCTTCTTTGTACCAGCCGCGCTCGCGTGGGTCGTAACCCGCTTTGTTAAGGGAAGGATCCTGACGGAACATCTCTCCTTGCTCGTTACCGTAGTAACTCAGGCCAAATGAACCGGACTCGAGGGTTTGGCGCAGATGTGGCACCAAATCAAGATTCGGATTGCGTTCAATTTCTTCGCGCAACCCTTTCAGAGCATGCTGTTTGGTGGCAAACCAGTCACCGATCCCCTTGGCATGCGCCTGCAGCGTATTGCGGCTTTCACTTTCGATGGCACGCCAACTGTCTTGCTGGAAGGTTTTATAACCCGCGACCACCAATGCGATTGCGGTCAGCGCGATCGCAATCACCACAGAGAAAACCATTTTTCTCTTTAAACTTAACTGCATGAATGGGACTCCTTCGTCGTATCCACAGGTGAATTCCCTACAGATTAGCTGAACGAAGAGAGATTACCTTGCGAAAGTTCCCATTACGGGACAAGAAGTCGGCTGTTGCATCAAATCGGTGATCTGCTGCCCATTGTGTTGAAGAGACAAATAAAAAACTCCCGTGACAACCACGGGAGTCATCAAACTGACACGAACTTAAATCACTCTGGCTCGAGAGAAATCAGCCGCTGATAAATCGGATTGTTGATTACAAACGCGGCAGAAACCCTGTTTCTCCATTTTGTAATAATGCTCACCGTGCATCAGTGCAGCCATGAATTGCTGAAAACCCTGCCAACCCGTCGTCGGTTCCGTCTGACAACGCCTCATTACAACTTTGTGCGGTGTGGTTTTTCGACAACAGTTGCAATACGCTTCTGGCATGGTGGGTCCCCCTGTTTGAGCCTTTCTATTGACAATTGACGCATTTTGAATCGGTTGGTTCCATTGTCCCAAACTTTAGTTTTAAGTTTGTGACTGGGATTCAAAAAATAACACCCACTTTCGAGTGAGTTTCTGCTATTGCATTGCCATGACACAAGCACGAAAAAGCCCCACATTGGTGGGGCTTTGTTCAGTTATGCAAACTGTTTGTCAGTTAGTCCAGCTCAACAAGATGCTTCTTGAAGGTAAGGTGCTGCTTCTTCACTGCTTCTTCAGGTTCACCCGTCAGCAGGCTAACCGCAACAATCGCGATGGTCGAGAAGATGATTCCCGGTACGATTTCGTACACGTCATACCAACCACCTGATAGCTGTTTCCACACGACGATAGTGATACCGCCGATCACGATACCCGCCAACGCGCCGTTACGGTTCATGCGCGACCAGTACAGGCTCAGTACCAGTGCCGGACCAAATGCCGCACCAAAACCTGCCCATGCGTAAGACACCAGACCCAGAACCGAGCTGTCTGGCGTCATTGCCAGGATCAGCGCAATAATAGAGATGATGATGACCGCCGCACGGCCAACACGCACGATCTCTTCTGACGTCGCATCTTTCTTATACACTTGCTTGTAGAAGTCTTCGGCCAGTGCAGAAGAAGAAACCAGCAGCTGAGAGTCCGCCGTACTCATGATTGCCGCCAGAATCGCTGCCAGCAGAATACCTGCCATCACTGGGTGGAAAATCGCGTTCACCAACAGCATGAAGATTTTCTCGCCGTCGTCCAGCTGGATAGAACCGTCGTTGGTCACGTAAATCAGACCAACCAGACCCACCAGCATCGCGCCCGCCATTGACAGACCTGTCCAGATAACCGCAATGCGGCGTGCTGTGGTCAGATCTTTGTTCGAACGAGTTGCTTTGAAACGCGCCAGGATGTGTGGCTGACCAAAGTAACCCAGACCCCACGCAACCAGCGAGACGATCGCCACCGCAGACAGCGGCTGGCCTTTCACGTCATTCCACATGGTCAGCAGTTGTGGGTTAATTGCCAAAAGATCGTTGTCCAGCTTAGTGAAACCACCATTCATGGCTGCGATAGGTACGATCATCAGTGCCGCTGCCATCAGCAGACCTTGCACCAAGTCGGTCCAGGATACCGCCAGGAAGCCGCCGAACAATGTGTAAGAAACCACACACACCGTACCCACGATAACTGCTGTGCTGTAATCCAGACCGAAGACTGTTTCAAACAGTTTACCGCCTGCCACCAGACCCGAGCTGGTGTAGAAAAGGAAAAACAGAAGAATGAAAAACGCTGAAATCGTTTGAATCAGTTTTGAATTGTCGTTGAAACGACGAGACAGGAATTCAGGCAGCGTCAGTGCGTCAGTGGTAATGCTGTAGGTGCGCAGACGCTTAGCTGTGATCAGCCAGTTTGCCCAGGTACCCACCAGCAGGCCACCCGCCAGCCAGAACGCTTCAATACCGGCCGCGTATGCGTAACCCGGCAGACCAAGCAGCAGCCAGCCACTCATGTCAGATGCACCCGCAGAAAGCGCTGCAGGCCATGGGCCTAAAGAACGGCCGCCCAAAAAGTAATCAGCTGAGTTTTTCGTTCGCTGATATGCATAGACCCCAATCGCCAACATCAAAATGAGGTAGACGATAAATGTGGTCGTAATAGCAAAGCTATTTTCCATTGATGTGTCCTCTTATATACGATCGCCTTCCATGTCCCCCCACAAGGTGCGGGGGGAGAACTACAGAAAGGATTAGTGGGCCTCGTTCCCAAGCTCAAGCAAGGTCGCGTTACCACCCACTGCTGTTATATTTATTGTGCGCGTACGTTCGGTAATAAAACGCAGCGATAAGTGTGGATCATTCGCCACCGGGAGTGCGGCAAAATCCGTTTCAGACACCAGGCTAACAATTGCGCCTGAGCGTTTGGCTAATTGACGGTTGATTGTGCGTTCAACCGACGTATTACCGACATAACCCATGCAGCGAATATCCGATTCCATCAATTGATGATAGGCGTCGAACGTTGCAAACTGCAGCAGGTTAGCCGGGAGCGTTGACTGCTCGTAAGCAGCCGACAGAGCGGACGTCAGCTCAGCATCGTCACTGCAGAATACGACGCTGTTGCCTGCGACCAGCGCAGCACACAATTGAGCTGCGACCGCCAGTTTTGCTTCATTACTGCTGTCATCCTGAACGATGAGGGCAACACCGCGCCCTGCAGTATAAAGCTCGTTGGTTTCTCCAGTGGGTCCAACTAATTGGTGCGGTTGCGCCAATAAAGCTGAAGCCTGTTGAAGTTGGTAAGAAATCACTTTTGCCAATGCTGGCATAGCGCTCTCTAAATTGTGTTTCAATGACAGCAGTGCCTCACATTTTGAGTCAAAGCCAGTCAGATTCCAGTTTTCCCAAGCCGAAAAAGCGTCAGAAAAACGAGTTACTTGATGCACCATAGTTAGTCTCCTTCGCTGAACGGATTAGCTGTACTGAACTTGAGTGAAACGGTACAGGTAGTGTGGACCACCTGCTTTTGGTCCGGTGCCGGACAGGCCCTGACCACCAAACGGCTGCACACCGACGACCGCACCAACTTGGTCACGGTTGATGTAGCAGTTACCCACACGCGCGTGTTTTTCAATCCAGCGATAGGTCGTTTCGTTACGGCTGTGGATCCCCATGGTCAGACCAAAACCGGTATCGTTGATTTGCTGAACCACCTGCGCCAATTCACTCGCTTTGAAGCGAACGATGTGCAGGATTGGGCCAAACTGCTCTTCGGTCAGGCAGTCGATACCCGAGATTTCAAACGCAGTCGGCGCAACGAAATCACCGTGTTCACACACCTCGCCCAGTTCCAGCTGTGCCACTTTCTTCTGCGTTTTGGTCATGCGTTCGATGTGCTCAAGCAGACCTTGCTTAGCTTTCGCATCGATCACCGGACCCACATCCGTGTTGTGCAGATAAGGAGTACCGACAGAAAGCTCCTGCATCGCGCCCTGAATCAGGGTAATGATGCGATCGGCAACGTCTTGCTGAACAAACAGCACACGCAGTGCTGAACAACGCTGACCCGCCGACGCAAAGGCAGAGCGCAGAACGTCACGCACCACTTGCTCAGGCAGGGCTGTACTGTCCACGATCATCGCGTTCTGACCACCAGTCTCCGCGATAAACGGCACAGGATCAGCATCGCGCTCAGCCAACGTTTGGTTGATGCGCTGGGCTGTCGCAGTGGAACCCGTAAACGCCACACCAGCAATGGCCGCGTGTGACGTCAACGCCGTACCGATTTGCGAACCGCGACCAGGCAGTAACTGAATCACGCCGCCAGGGAAACCCGCTTCCAGCATCAGTTCGACAGCGCGCGCTGCGATCAGGCTGGTTTGTTCTGCAGGTTTGGCCACGACGGTGTTACCCGCAACCAGTGCGGCACTGATTTGGCCTAGGAAAATCGCCAGCGGGAAGTTCCACGGACTGATACATACGAATACACCGCGGCCCTGACGAGCAACCTGACGGCTCTGACCATCAAAGCCCTCTACCGAGAACTCGCCCAGTGTGTCTACGCGTTTGGCGTAGTAACGACAGAAGTCGACCGCTTCGCGCACTTCATCAATGCTGTCGTGAATGGTTTTACCCGCTTCCTGATGACAAATTGCCACCAGTTCAGCCAGATTGGCTTCCAGCAGGTCCGCCAGTTTGTCCAGTTTCTCAGCACGCGCTTGTGCCGGAGCTTGGTTCCACTCAGCAAATGCAGCATGTGCGGTTTCGATCGCTGCGGAAACATGATCATGGCTAGCATGGAAAACCTGGCCCACTTCGATGCGACGATCATACGGCGCTTTAACCAGTTCTGGCTGGCCAGCTGCCTTGATCATGCTTTCGAACTGAATCTCGCCGTTAATGATCGGCGATGCTTCCCATTGTTTGCTCAGGAACGCATTGACCTGCTCTTCGAATGGCTTCGCTTCACTCTCGATGTCGATGTTGACACCGTAGGAGTTGCTGCGCTCAGCAAAAATGCGTGAAGGCAGAGGAATCTTGGTGTTATTCAACGTATCGAACGCCAGCAACATGTCCACCGGATGTTGAGTCAACGTGCTGATTGGGCAGCGCGCATCCACCAGACGGTGTACGAATGAGCTGTTCGCGCCGTTTTCCAGCAGACGACGAACCAGATACGGCAGCAGATCTTTGTGGCTACCCACGGGTGCGTAAATACGCACAGATTGCTTGTATGCCGCCATGACGTGGTTGTAGAGCGCATCGCCCATACCGTGCAGGCGCTGGAATTCAAAGTCTTTGTGCTGCGCCATCACCGCGATTGCGGTTACGGTCTGCGCATTGTGGCTGGCAAATTGTGGGAACAGATTGCCGCGCACGCTTTCGCTCAGCAGGAAGCGGGCACACGCCAGGTAAGAAACATCGGTCGCTTCTTTGCGGGTGTAAACCGGATAACCGGTGTAACCGCTCTGCTGTGACCATTTGATTTCGCTGTCCCAGTAAGCGCCTTTTACCAGACGCACCGGAATCAAATCGCCCTGCTCTTTCGCCAGTGCAGTCAGCCAAACCAGGACTGGCAGGGCACGTTTTGAGTACGCCTGCACCACCAGACCAAATTTGCCCCAGCCTTTCACTTTCTCGCTGCGGTAAACTTTTTCAAACAGTTCCAGTGACAGTTCCAGACGATCCGCTTCTTCTGCGTCGATCGTGATCGCCACATCCAGCTCCATCGCACGATCCAGCAGTTGGATCAGCGTGCTGTACAGCTCAGTCATTACGCGGTCGCGGTTTGCCACTTCATAACGCGGGTGCAGCGCGGAAAGTTTGATCGATACTGATGGTGCCGGGCTGGTGTCCAAACCGTATTTGTCGCGGCCAACCGCTTCAATCGCCATCAGGTAATCTTTGAAATATTTGTTCGCGTCTGCCGTGGTCAGCGCCGCTTCACCCAACATATCAAATGAGTAGGTGTAGCCTTTATCGCGCATCGGACGACCGTTTTTCTGCGCTTCGGCAATGGTGCGACCCAGAACGAACTGGTGACCCATGATCTTCATCGCCTGATGCATCGCTTTACGAATCACCGGCTCACTCAGCTTGTTCACCAAGCGGTTTACCGCTTGAATCGGGCTGGTGCCTTCTGCATCGGCCAGACCAATCACTTTACCGGTCAGCATCAAACCCCAGGTGGACGCGTTAACGAACACCGAATCTGAGCTCTTCAGGTGAGATTTCCAGTCTGCCACGCCCAAGCGGTCACGAATGAACGCGTCAGCGGTTTCAGTATCCGGAATACGCATCAGCGCTTCAGCCAGACACATCAGAAGAATGCCTTCCTGAGTATCCAAACTGTACTCAAGAAGCAGGGCGTCGATCATCTGAATCGACTTTTTGTCCTTACGAATTGCTTCGATAAGTTCAGTGGTTTTGACGGCCATCGACGATTTTTCTGCATCGCTTGGGGTCGCCAAAGGTAAAAGCTGCTCTAGCCATTGGGATTCGTCCACCATGTAAAGTGGCGAGATCTTTGACCACAGCTTGCTAAGCGGCTGCTCAACAAACTCTGCTTTCAACACATCTGTTGCTGTAAACATGCGTTTTCCTCAATCTCACACCCGAGATTCAATTGGGTCGGGTTTCCTACAATGGCTGGCAGTGTATTTTGAGCGCGTGAAGAATACTTGTCAAAAACTCCGAGCTTTTTGCCAAAAACTCGGTTTTTTAACAAAGCAAAAACAGAATCACATCAATTTAGATAAAATAAAATGCTGTTCATTTACCAATTTTCGCAAATAAATAACCCGAGAGTGCGCAAACAGTCTCGGGTTATAGAATAATTCTCATTAAAATTCGCGATAATCAGCGTTTAGTTGCGGCACATTTTTTTGTACTGAGAAGGAGAGACCCCTTGCAGGCGAGAAAAGGTGTGGGTAAAGGTACTCTGGTTGGAGAATCCGCTCAGTTCGGCAATCTGGCCAAGCGTCAATCGTCCCTGTTCAATCATCAGTTTAGCCATATCAACACGCTTGCCGAGCACATACTGGTGCGGCGTAATGCCCATCTGCTCTTTAAACAGCATATGAAACTGGCTCTCGCCGAGAAACACGCTGCCCGCGAGCTGTGCGACGGAAATGCGGCTGCTGATGTGCTGTTCGATGTAGCGATCGATCGCCTCCAGATCAAATCGCGACTCACGGCGATGAGTTTCGAAGGCGGAAATATGACGCTGCAACAAAGCAAGCACCGTGTCACTGCAAGCCCGGCTTAGCAGCATATCTTCCGGGCTGTTCTGCATTTCCTGCACCAACATCTGCACCAGTTTCTGGATCTGACCATCCAGCTGGAAATAGACATCGGCGTTAGAAAGATCGTTGATCTTCTGCAACATCAAAGGATCATCGTTGCTCGGCAGTGGCATGTTCAGTACCAGAATATCCGACTGACCAATGATGCCGCCAAATGCGTGATCGGATCCGGACGTCACCACGCAGCCCTGCCCCGGGCCGACGATATTCCCCATCCCACTGACTTCAAATTCAGCCTGACCTTTTAAGCCGATAACAATCTGGGTATAGCTGTGATCGTGACAGTGCATGTGGGAAGGCAAGGTCACCAACTCTGCCGGACGAGGCGACAAAAGTTTGGCTCTTTGCTCTAAAATGGACGGATTGTGAGAAGATAATGTACTCATACTGGTTTCACCTCACGATGACAGACCTGCATGGTATAACAATTTCGCGTCGAGCGAAATTACCCGCCACTCAAGATGCGTTATAGAAAACCATGTGCATAATTGTGCTGGCCCGGCATGAAATTCCGGCCAAATTCACACTTCGGAACAATGATCAAGTGCACATAAATTACGGTCAATGTGTATTCAATTGAAAAACGTCAAACCAGATCAGAAATCGGTGCTTGCATATTTCGATAATCTGCTCAAAATGGAGCTTGAGAAATAGAAGACTCACAAAATCAGTGGCCTATTGTCCAGATTTTGTGATTTTATTGTAATAGAAATAGCTTTTGCATTATGTAAACCAGCGTATCCATCGCGCTGTCAAAAGTTTGTCTTTTCCCACTGACCTCAGTGGAACCACATCAATTTGTTGCAGGGACCTATGATCAGACATCGCCTCCCAGCGCTACTGCTTGCGCTAAGCCCTATTTGGGTATCTGCATCGGTGTACGCGGATGAAGTTACACAGGTTGATCCTGTTACCGCTATCGATGAGAAAATCAGTACAAAACAGAGCGAGATCGATTCCATCGCGTCTGAGTACGACGCCGAAGGCTCTAAGCTTCAACAGCTGAAAAACGAACAAAGTCGTTTACAGCGTGAAAGCGATGAGTTGGATGCGAAACGTAACCGAGCTAAGTCGGCACTGGACAAACAATATAGCCGCCTTCTTGAAGATCCAGATACAGACTTAGTGACTTTCCAGAAGAAATATCAGGAAAGCTGGAGCGCGGTGAAAGAGAATCAGTCTGAAGCACTGACGAACGATCAGGCCATTACCGAAAGCGAAATGCGTCTGTCACAAATCAAGCAGAAGCAAGCACGTCTTAAAACCGAATTTGCCAACTTGGAAGAAAGCAAAATCGAAGCGCGCGTAAAACGTCTGGATGCGGAACTGCGCGAAAGCGATGTGTTGGAAACCAGCTACAAAACAGCGTGTTCTACCACGATGACGCTGGGTGAATGTTCAAGCCAGGGTCAACATCTGACGAAACAGAAAGCAGTGAAAACGTTCCGCGCCAAACTGCTGGATAACCTGACTGAGTCCGTGATTGCCAAGCAGAATCTCAACGGTGTGGAACTGAACATTCACGTTCAGGAAAGCCAGATCATCCGCAGCGGCTTTGAAGGCAACAACGAATACTTTACGCAAATGCAGGCTCAGCTACAGGCAAAACCAGAGGCAGTGGCTGCATGTAAACTGCTGAACGTCTCAAGCCGCTACTGTCTGAAAGGCTCTTCTGATGAGCAAACGACCAAGAAAGACAAGCAGTGGGCGAATGTCACTGTACGTTCTGATCAGTACAACGATTCAGTCACCATCAACGGCATCAACTACGGCAGCACGCCAGTCGAAATCGTGCTACCAGCAGGCCGTCATCAGGTGACAGTTGCCAAAGACGGTTATGAAACTTACAACCGCGTGATTACCGTCAATGGTAATGACACGGTTTGGGTGAAGCTTCGCCCGAACAAAGACAGCTAATCATCCCTTGCGGCTCTGATTTGGTGTCGAATTTCACAAAGCTGTCGTTTAAACGCCATTTTGTCACTAAGTTATTGAAAGATGACTTCTGACAAAATGGCGTTTTCGTTTAGAATGCTGACAGGTTTTTTCAAACATTTAACTGAAGTAGACAACCATGCGACAAGGTTTACCCGCTCTGTTATTCGCACTCTCGCCATGCTTACTGGCAGTGCCCGCGATAGCTGAAGACACGGCACCCGCCACTGTTATGGCTATCGATGATGCACTGTTTAGCAAGCAATCAGAGTTGCAGGACGCTAAAAAGGCTACCCAGACTCAGCAAACCGCTGTTGATAATCAGCAAGCTGAACTGGATCGCCTGAATAAACAAACGCAAAGCTTGGACGCGGCGCTGAAGACAGCCAAAGCGAACCTCGAGCGTGATTACCAGAAAATGATTGATGAGCCAGAGCTGGATATTACAGGCTCTCAGAATGCCTATCAGGCAGCCTGGTCAGACATCAAACAGAATCAGAAAGCACGTTTGGAAGCCGAGCAGAAACTGCAGGAGCAGCAGGCAGCACTTGCTCAGACCAAATCTGCGCAGCAGGTGATTGAGCAGAGTATTGTCAAGCTTGATCAAGACAAACTGCGCGCACGGGTTGAACGTCTGCGTTCTGAGCTCAATCGCACTGGTGAGCAAAAAGTCAGCTTCACCAACGCGTGTAGCGCCGATATGACGTTGGCGCAATGTGCCAAACAGACCACAGATCTGGCGTTACAGAAAGCCGTGAAACAGTTCCAGGCTTGGCTGATTGATGAAACCAGCGAAGCGGCGGTAGTAAAACAGCATCTGGCTGACGTGTCGCTCAATATCCACGTACTCAAACACACAACGACAGATTCTGGCTTCTATGACGGCAGCAAGTTTAAAACCGTTATCGACACGCAACTGGATGCCCGCCCGGCAGAAAACACCCCCTGTAAGCTGCTGAATGTCGATTCACAATACTGTTTTGCGCCGGGTGAAAACGCTCAGACCAGCAAGCAAAAAGAAGTGGCGTGGGTGAACCTGGCCATTCGTTCGAATCAGTACAACGACAAAGTGTCGGTTGATGGTGTCAGCTACGGCAGCACTCCGGTCGAAATCATGCTGCCGGTTGGCAATCACATGATCACGGTGGAAAAAGAAGGCTACCGTTCATTCCATCAGGAACTGAGCATCAATTCCGATCACACCTTACGTGCGGTGCTGCGCGAGCAGGCCAACATTCTTAAGCAGGGCTTTAAGTTTGCTGACTCGCTGAAAGGCAACATCAAGGCTCCGGAAATGATCACGTTAGTTAGCGGAGAATACCTGCTGGGTGAAAACGCATCGCGTCAGGTTCTCCTTGATCATGCTTTCGCAGTCAGCGCGACACCGATTACTGTCGGTGAGTTTGAAACCTTCGTCAATCAGACTGGCTACCAAACCGATGCTGAGCTGCAAAACGTTTGTATCGCAGTCAACAATTCCGAAGTAACGCCGATTCCAGACAGCTACTGGCGCAACCCAGGCTTTAAACAATCGGCGCAATCTCCGGCCGTGTGTATCAGTCAGAACGATGCCAACGCGTATACGCATTGGCTATCAAAACAAACCGGCTTTACCTACCGTCTGCCTAGTGAAGATGAGTGGGAAGTAGCCGCCCGTTCCGGCAGCAAAACCAGTTACTGGTGGGGTGATAACTTCGGCAGCGGTCAGGCCAACACGGGCTGGGGTGGCACACCTTGGTCAAACAAGAGCACATCACCAGTCCGCTCATTTGAACCGAACCGCCTAGGTTTTTATGACGTGGTCGGCAACGTTTGGCAGTGGACCAATGATGCGCGCGGTTTAGCAAAAGGTGGCGCCTGGAGTTTCTCTCCGGAAATGGCCAAAGCAGAAAGCGAGTTGTTTATTTCGCCGTCTGCGGCCGCGAACTATGTCGGTTTTCGCATACTTCGCGAACTTTAACTGCAGGTTTTTCTCAAAAGGGGGGATTTCCCCCTTTTGCGTTTCTGGCCGCTTCAATATAGTTAGCTCAAGCATTAGGTAACACCTAATGCCCGGTATCTTATTGATACCTCTGTGTTTTCAGCAGACCCTCGCTGAAATCATGGAACCTCTTCTACACGTCGACAAGATATGTTTCTTGTATTTATTGCCAGCCCGTCTTCAGGCTGGCTTTTTTTCGTCCTTTTCCCCGAAAATCACTGCATTTCGTTGCTTACAACCGTATTGCTGCTTGATATCATAAGTCGCGTTGTACTTGAGGAAATATGTGTGTCTACTCATCTGACTGCCGAACAAATCTTACTGTTTAAACAATTGCCCGGTTATTGGGGCTGCAAAGACTTAAACTCGGTGTTTGTCTACGCGAATGATGCGTATGGTGAGCTGATCGGTGTCGATTCCGCCGAAGAGTGTGTCGGTCGCACCGATTTCGAAATGCCAAGCCCAACGGTCGCCTGTGCCGGGGATTTTCAGGAACAGGATCGCTATGTGATGGAAACCGGGCGCTCACTCAAGGTCCTCGATATACACCCCTATCCCGATGGCCGCTGGCATGCCCACATTTTTACCAAAAGCCCATGGCGCGATGCCGAAGGCAGGATTCAGGGCACCATTTTCTACGGCCAGGATCTGACGGACACGGCGATTTTAGAAGTGGGACACTGGGTATGCCGGGCGACGGGCCTGACATCGCCCTTCAAAACATCCAACAGCCACAACACAACCCAACTACCGAAACTGACAACTCGTGAATCTGAGACGCTGTTTCTGATGCTGTATGGCAAAAAACCACAGCACATTGCGCGCGTGATGGGAATTTCAATCAAGACCGTCGAAGGTTATGAAGCGCGATTGCGCAATAAGTTTGGTGCTCACAGCAAAGAAAACTTGCTCGATTTGGCGCTGGATTTGGGTTTTGGTTCGGTGATTCCGAAAACGCTGCTCAAAACGCAGTTGTCGGTGGTGCTGAAAAACGAACACGCCGCATAAAGCGGCGTGTCTTGGTGTCATCTTCGCAGATTAAGGCGCCAGGCGATCCACATCCCAGCCAGCATCCGCTTTGCTGTAAATAAAGCGGTCATGCAAACGGTGTTCACCGCCCTGCCAAAATTCAATGCTTGACGGCCTGATACGGAATCCACCCCAGAAGCTCGGTACCGGAATTTCACCTTTCGCGAATTTCTGTTTCAGTTCCAGATACTTACCTTCCAACACACCGCGAGCAGAAATACGGCTGCTCTGATGGCTGGCAATCGCTGCGATCTGGCTCTCTTTGGGACGAGAGGTGAAGTACTTCATGTTCTCCAGCGCACTCAGCTTTTCTGCCGTGCCAGTGATGTGTACCTGACGCTCAAGCGGATGCCAAGGGAAATGCAGGCTCACTTTGCTGTTGTGCTGAATATGCTGCGCTTTGCGGCTGCCGAGATTGGTATAAAACACAAAGCCGTCTTTATCGACGTTTTTCAGCAACACGATTCGTTGAAATGGCTGGCCAGTTTCATCCACCGTGGCCACGGTCATTGCGGTCGGGTCTGTTAACTTGGCATCAATCGCCTGTTGCAGCCAAAGGTTGAACTGATCAATCGGGTCAGCAAGCAAATCCTTTCTGCGTAAACCACCTTGAATGTATTCGCGGCGAATATCTGAAAGATCCATTTCTACTCCTCATTATTTTTTGCCGATTGTGCGCTTATACGCCTCAGAACTCAAGCCGCAAGCCGCCAAAAAGCGCACGCGCTCTATCTCTCATAACTGTTAATTTTCGGATACTTATTCGGCCAGCCATCACAGCGAGGAATAAGAAAACGTCTAAACTGTAATGACAAGTCTCGGCGACTTGCCGTCTCGTTTTTTCTCACACACGCAGGATCGCGCCATGAGTCAACGCAGTTATCACCAGCTCTCGCCCGGCGAACTTGAATTTGTCGACGACCAGACCGCCGCGCTGCTGCTCAACACCCCGAGCAGTGCCCGCATTATGTTGTGGGTGATGGTGCTGTTTTTTATCCTGGCGGGCGCGTGGGCTTCGTGGGCACAAATCGACAAGGTGACCGTCGGCCAGGGTAAAGTGGTGCCCTCGTCGCAGATTCAGGTGGTGCAGAACCTCGAAGGCGGGCTGGTGAAACAGATTCTGGTGCGCGAGGGGGAGCAGGTGAAAAAAGGTCAACAACTGCTGCTGATTGACGACACCCGCTTTCGCTCTGATTACCGCGAGCGTGAGCAGCAGGTGGCCAACCTGACCGCCAGCGTGTTGCAGCTCTCAGCCTCGATTGCCAGTGTGGTGGTCAATGAAGAGTTCACTGAAGCCGAGTGGGAAAAGAGCGTGCGCATCGATTACACCAAGCTGGCGTTTCCGCCAGCGCTGGTTGAGTCGCAGCCAGACCTGGTGGAGCGTCAGCGCGCGCAGTACCGTCAGGATTTGGATAACCTGCGCAACCAACTGTCGGTGATTTCCCAGCAGGTGAAGCAGAAGCAGCAGGATTTGGTGGAGATTCAGGCCCGGGTGGTGAACCTGCGCCAGAGCTACAGCTACGCCAACAAGGAGCTGGAAATCACCAAACCGCTGGCGGATGAAGGCGTGGTGCCGCGCATTGAGCTGCTCAAGCTGCAGCGTCAGGTCAACGACACCCGCCGCGACCTCACCTCCAGTGAGCTCAAAGTGCCGGTGCTGAAATCCGCGCTGCGCGAATCGATGCTGAGCCGCATTGATGCGGCGCTCAAGTTCCGCTCCCAGCAGCAGGATGCGCTCAATCAGACTCAGGACAAGCTCTCTGCGATGACCGAATCCACCGTGGGACTGGAAGACCGGGTCAACCGCACCGTGGTGGTCTCGCCGGTGACCGGCACCATCAAAACCCTGTACGTCAACACCGTCGGCGGCGTGATTCAGCCGGGGATGGACATCGTGGAAATCGTGCCGACCGAAGATACCTTGTTGGTGGAAGCGCAAATTGCGCCGCAGGACATCGCTTTTCTGCGCCCTGACCTGCCGGCGATTGTCAAATTCAGCGCGTACGATTTCACCAAATACGGCGGGCTGGAAGGCACGCTGGAGCACATCAGCGCCGACACCTCACAAGATGAGGACGGCAACAGTTTTTATCTGGTGCGGGTGCGCACCAAAGAGACGTCCCTCGGTCATGATGCCAGCCTGCCGATTATTCCCGGCATGACCGCTTCGGTGGACATCATCACCGGCAAACGGACCGTGCTGGACTACTTACTTAAGCCCATCCTCAGCGCCAAAGACAACGCGCTGCGGGAATGATGGAGAAGCGGCAAGCTCATGAGACGGATGACCGGACGTGACCCGACATAGCGTAAAGCGCGGGCTGATACTGCTGGCCGTGCTGACGGTGTCGTCGCTCGCCGGAGCCCTCAATACCCAGGAGCAGCAGTGGGTGGATGCAGTGAGCGCCACCTACGGACCGCGTGCGGGCAAACGGGTCGCCACCTGGCGCAGCGAGATGGCGCGTTATCGCTCGCTGCCGGAGCGTGAGCAGCTCACCGAGGTCAACCGCTTCTTCAACCAGCTCTATTTCGTCAACGACGATGTGCTGTGGGGCAAAACCGATTACTGGGCGACGCCGCTGGAGTTTCTCGGCAGCAACGCCGGCGACTGTGAAGACTTCACCATCGCCAAATATTTTTCACTGCTGGAGCTTGGGGTCTCGGACAAGAAGCTGCGTCTGGTGTACGTCAAAGCCATTGAGCTGAATCAGTTTCACATGGTGCTGGCCTACTACGACACCCCGAGCGCCCAGCCGTTAATCCTGGACAACATCAACCCGCAAATCAAACCGGCGTCGCAGCGTCGGGACCTGCTGCCTATCTACAGCTTTAACGGTCAGCATCTGTGGTTGATGAAATCCAAAAACGGTGAGCTCGCGGGGAACGCTTCACGGCTCAGCCTGTGGAATGACTTACGTTCACGCGAGCGCTCGCTGAACCTGAATAAACCGTTGGTCAATTACGATGAGTAGGTAAGATGACACTATACAAACAACTGGTCGCCGGCATGGTCACGGTACTGATTCTGTTGATGATTTGCGTATTCATCATCGAATTTAAGACCACCCGCAACAACTTAGAGCAGCAACAGCGCTCAGAGGTGAGCAACACCATCAACACGGTGGGGCTGGCGCTGGCGCCGTATCTGGAGAACAAGGACACCGTGGCGGCCGAGTCGGTCATCAACGCGCTGTTTGACGGCAGCACCTATTCGGTGGTGCGCCTGCGGTTTCTGGACGACGACGCGGAGATTGTGCGCGCCTACCCCATCAAGCCGAGTCAGGTGCCGCAGTGGTTCACCAACCTCAACCTGTTTGAGCCCATCCATGACCGCCGCGTGGTGACCAGCGGCTGGCTGCAACTGGCGGAAGTGGAAATCGTCAGCCACCCGGGTGAGGCGTACGCGCAGCTGTGGCAGGCGCTCATCCGTCTGTGTCTGGCGTTCGGCTCGATTACGCTGGTAGGCCTGATGGCGATTGCGCTTATCGTGCGCCACGCGCTCAAGCCGCTGCAGATGATAGTGCAGAAGATGGCACAGATTGCCCGTAACCAGTTCGGCGACCCGTTGCCGCTGCCCGACACGCGCGATTTGACCGCGGTGGTCGAGGGCATCAACAGCATGTCGGCGCAGGTGGAGAAATACTTCAAAGCGCAGGCTCAGGAAGCGCAGATGCTGCGTGAGCGCGCCTACATCGACCCGGTGTCGCAACTGGGCAACCGCGCGTACTACATGAACCAGCTCAATGGCTGGCTGAGCGAGAACGCCGTGGGCGGCGTGGCCATTTTGCAGGCGCAGTTCATCAAAGAGCTCTACGAAGAGAAAGGCTACGAAGCGGGCGACGGCATGGTGCGCGATTTGGCCGCGCAGCTCAAAGCCACCGTCACCACGCCAAACGCCACCATTGCGCGCATCTCCACCGATGAATTCGGTTTGATTTTGCCCAATCTGGATGAGAGCGAGCTGCGTCTGGTGGCCGATGGCCTCATCAACGCCATTCAGGTGGTCAACCCTGACCCGACCGGCATGGCCGCGGCGGATGCGTCGCTGGGTGTGGTGCACAACAAAGAGAGCAAAACCTCAACCGAGATGCTCTCACTGCTGGATAACGCGGTGGCCACGTCCAAAGCCAATCCGGAGCTGAAGTACGGCTTTGTCACCAGTGCCACCCATCAGGTGGTGATGGGCAAACAGCAATGGAAAGCGCTGGTTGAAGAAGCGATTCATCACGACTGGGTCACCTTCCGCTTCCAGGCCGCCAACCACAGCGACGGCCAGACGTTCCACCGTGAAGTGTTCTCGGCGATTGAAAAAGACAACGTGCGCTACAGCGCCAACCAATACCTGTTTGCCTTAGAGCAGCTGCACGCCAGCCACCTGTTTGACCAGTACGTGTTGCAGGCGATGGTGGAGAAACTCGACGCCGGCGAGCTGACCGACACCCTCGCCATCAATATCGCGCAAAGCAGCATCGAGCAGCCGAGCTTCATTCGCTGGGTCACTCAGCTGCTCGCGCGCCACAAAACCGTGTGCGACAAACTGCATTTTGAAATTCCCGAGAGCTGCTTTGTCAACGCGCCCCATCACACCGCCCTGTTCTGTCATGCGGTGCGCAGCGCGGGCGCCGGCTTTGGGGTCGACAACTACGGCCGTAACTTCCAGTCGCTCGATTACATCAACGAGTTCCGTCCGGATTACGTCAAACTCGACTACCTCTTCACTCATCACCTGGATGACGAGAAACAGAAATTTACCCTCACCTCCATTTCGCGCACCGCGCACGATTTGGGCGTCACCACCATTGCGTCACGGGTCGAGACCCAAGTGCAGCTCGATTTTCTGTCGGAGCATTTTATCGATGTGTTCCAAGGTTTTATTGTGGATAGATAAGGATGCGCGGAATGCAAGACACGCTGCTCAATGCCCTGATATACGTCAGCCGTTATTACGGCCTCGCCAATTCGCCGGAGGCGCTGGTCAACGGCCTGCCGCTCTCCGACGGTAAGCTGACGCCCTTCTTATTCCCGCGCGCTGCCGAGCGGGCGGGTCTGGTCGCCAAAGAGAACCGCTCAGCGCTCCAGGCCATTCCGCATCTGGTGTTTCCGGTGGTGCTGCTGCTCAAAAGCGGCGAAGCGTGCGTGCTGAGCAGCATCAACGAAGAGAAGCAGGAAGCGGAAATCGTCACCGCCGAATCGGGCATGGTACCGGTCGCCTACCCGCTGGCAGAGCTCACCGAGCGCTACATCGGCCGCTACTTCATGGTCAAAAAGCAGTTTCGCTTTGATGAACGCTCACCGGAAGTGCTCAAGACCCGCCACGGTCACTGGTTCTGGGGCACCATCTGGCAGTCAAAACGCATCTACCGCGACGTTCTGGTGGCCTCAGTTCTGATTAACCTGTTTGCCATCGCCGCGCCGATGTTCACCCGTCTGGTGTACGACAAAGTGGTACCCAACCTCGCGTTTGAGACCCTGTGGGTGCTGGCCAGCGGCGTGTTCATCATCTTCTTGTTTGATTTGACCCTCAAGCTGCTGCGCAACTACTTCATCGACGTGGCGGGGAAAAAGTCCGACATTCTGATTTCCTCTAAACTGTTTGCCAAAGTGATGGGCATTCGTATGGAGTCGCGCCCGCCGTCGGTCGGCGCCTTTGCGCGTCACCTGCAGGAGTTTGAGTCAATTCGCGAGTTCTTTACCTCAGCGACCATCGCCTCTCTGATTGACCTGCCGTTTGCGCTGCTGTTTCTGACCCTGATTTGGCTGATGGCTGGCAATCTGGTGCTGGTGCCGGTCGCCGGCGTGGTGATTCTGATTGTCTACTCGCTGCTGATTCAGGCACCGCTGCGCCGCGCGATTGAAGAAGGCTCGCGCCTCGCCTCGCAAAAGTACGCCAACCTGATTGAGAGCCTGGCGGGGCTTGAAACCCTCAAACTGTTCGGCGCGCAGAGCCAGTTTCAGTACCGCTGGGAAGAAGCGGTGGCGCACATGGCCAACTGGAACATCAAAAGCCGCCGCATCACCGACGGGATTCAGAACACCGCCGGCTTTGTCCAGCAATCGTCGAACGTCGGCATGATTATTCTCGGTGTCTACCTGATTGCCGAAGGCGACCTCACCATGGGCGGGCTGATTGCTGCCACCATGCTGAGCGGGCGCGCGATTGGGCCGCTGGTGCAGCTGTCGCTGCTCTCCACCCGCTACAATCAGGCCAAATCGTCGCTGACCATCATTGAGCAGGTGATGGCGATGCCCGACGAACAAGAAGAAGGCAAACGCTACATTCACCGCCCGATGATTCAGGGCAAGATTGAGCTCGATAAAGTGACCTTCCACTACCCGAACTCGCCGGTGGCCTCGATTCGTGACCTCAGTCTGACCATCAATCCGGGCGAGAAAGTCGCCATCATTGGTCGCATCGGCTCGGGCAAAACCACCTTAGAGCGCCTCATCATGGGCCTCTACCAGCCCACCGAAGGCCACGTGCGCATTGACGATACCGACATTCAGCAGCTGCACCACATTGATGTGCGGCGCAACATCGGCTGCGTGCCGCAAGAAAGCGTGCTGTTTTACGGCACCATTCGCGACAACATCACCCTCGGGCGCCCGCTGGCTGACGACCGCGACGTGATGGACGCTGCCAACCGCGCCGGCGTGACCGTGTTTACCCAACAAGATCCGGCAGGACTGGAGCGTCAGGTCGGCGAAGGCGGCCTGCTGCTCTCCGGCGGCCAGCGTCAGGCGGTCGCCATTGCCCGCGCCCTGCTTGGCCGTCCGCCCGTGCTGCTGATGGATGAGCCCACCAGCGCGATGGACAACCGCTCTGAGCTGCAAATCAAACATCAGCTCAGTCAGCTCACCCCGAGTGAGACACTGGTGCTCATCACCCACAAAACCACCATGCTGGATGTGGTCGACCGGGTGATTGTGATGGAGAAGGGCTGCATCATCGCCGACGGCCCGAAAGAGATGGTGCTCAATGACCTACGCCACGGCAAAGTGAGAGTGGTGCAGTAAGCCACAAAAAAGGGAGCCGAAGCTCCCTTTTTTTACGTATGAATCAGATACCGATGCCTTCTTCGTCGAGTTTCGACGACATCTGAATTTCGTACTGGTTAAAGGTAAACACCGAAGGTCCGTGGACACGTTTGGTGGTTACCCGCTCGTCACCATACTGAATCGTCACGTGAGTAAACACTTTCCCTTTGGCTTCCACCGTGTTGGTTTCCAGCATCTGCTCAAATTCTTCATTAAGCATTTCCAGCGCCATTTTGACCTTTTCCATTCGGTCTGAAGTTTGCGCTTTCTGCTCGTCAATGGTGTGTTCTTCTTCCTCGGTGCGCTGCGCTTTCGGCCGTTTTTTAAACTCCAGCTCACGGCGAATCACATCCATCGTCTCTTCCTGAGTGAGCTTGTATTGCTCTTTGTGTTTTGCGATACGCTCTTTGTACCAACCAAAACGGGCGAACGCCTCGATATTGGTTGCGGTATCGCCTTCCACCCCAAGGTTAAAGCAGACAATTTTCCCACCCACTTTGGCGCTACCGCCACTGAGCGTTCCTTGCTTTTCGGAGCCATCAAGCACAATCAGATCTGCGCCACAACGCACATCATTACTCATACTGTGGACAGCTAACTGAATGTTTTCCGAAGCTTGTAGCGCAGAATATTGCGCGTAGTTGGCTTTGATACTGCCGCCTGATTTGACCACGCAGCTCTTATCTTCACCATCCGTGACCGTGTGGCCGATGATGCCTTTACCGACTTCAATATCGCCTTGCGCCTGCACATCTGCCGATTCAACGAAACCGCCGATGGTCACCGACCCCGTCGCGCGCACGATCATGCCCGGTTCCACATCACCTGCGATCACCACACAACCTTTGAATTTCACGTGCCCGGTCGCGACGCTGACGTTGTTAAGACACAGCGCGTTATCAACATCGATGGTCTTGCCTTTGATGATCGGCATGCCGGATTGGCTGGCTAACAGAAGGTTGGGATCGTCAGGCGAGATGATGGTACCTTTCCCCGCGACCAGCGCGGAATCGTTACCCGGTTTGGGTGGAATAATCTTGCCTTGAACAGTGAAACCAGGTTCGCCTTTGGTCGCTGGCTTACGGCGCATCACGGCCTCGTTTTCACCGACCGTAATGGTTTCACCGAGGTTACGCATATCAATTTTTTCATTGCTTTTGCGTTCTTTGGGCGCCAGTACGCGCTTAGTCACATCATCCACCAGCGGAATAAACTGAGCATCCTGCCCCTGCACGGCTTCTTTGCCTTGCGCCACAGGTTGAGTGAAGATTTCGCCGGGCTTGAGTGTGTTGCTCATTAACAACACTTTTTTCAGCGCCAGCTTGTTGATGCCTTTAATGACGTGTGACTGAGCCAGCGCATGCACCAGTTCGCTGCCATGTAGTCCGCGGCCGCCGTATGCGCCCGTCACCACCATGCTGGCCAGCATATCCTGTTCACTGAGCACCACTTCAACCACGGCATTGCGCATTTCAGCAACCACAATCCCTTCGTAAGCCTCTCCCTTCAGCTCTCTGGCGCAATTAATAAACCGGGTCACCGAATCATCCAGCACCCGATATTTTCGCGCACCAATTTCCGCTAACGCTTCTGCTAATCCTGCTGCCGAGAACGTTTTGTCGATCTCCTTACCCGCAGGCAATTGAGCGACAACGCTTTTTTTGTTCTCAGAGAGAGTAATGAAATCCTTCCACATACTGCACAACCTTACGGCATTCCTGTCGTTTACAGCACAGTGTATAAAAAATGATACTGAGTCGAAATAATTCGATGTTCAAATTAAGGCTTACATCACTTCTGGAACCAAAGTCTCTCGCTGATGAAGAGGTTTACAGTGTAAATACTTAACCGATGGCAGGAAAGGTGTGCGACTCATTGAATACATACACCGCATGCACACATTTTCCGTTGTTGGAGTAATGCAGAGATTCACACAACTCCGACGCCAGCAGTATTCCTCGCCCATAAGTCACATTCGAATCGGTCTGGCTACTTTGCTGACACTCAAAGCCTTTACCGCTGTGTTCCAACGTCATCTCAATACGACCTTTGGCCGGCTGATAATCGACGTTCAGACGAATCCAGTGATACTCGGCAAGTGATTTCAACTTCTCTTCGCGCATCTGGTAATAGTGGAAAAAGCCGTCCGGATCCTCTTTCATGTCCGATTTCAGTTCCAGCAAACCATGTTCGATCGCATTAGAAAACAGCTCAGACAATATCGAGCAGAGCAGATCCAAATGCGCTCCGCCAAGTACCATGCCTTTGAGGAAATTACGAATCTCGTTCATCACCACTACCTCTTTCAGCACCGCCGCCGGAAAACTGATTTCGCTTTTCACCGGAACATTGCTCAGAAGCAGAGGCTGCGCGAGCTGAACCTGACTGCTGTTGGTAATCGGAAAAACCATGGTGAGAATGGAGAGGTCATCCCGCGAACCTGCTTTGGCAAACAGTTTGACCTCTTCATACAACGTCGGGATAAGTTCGCCTTGCGGCACACGCATCAGCAGCGCTTCCAACCGCTCTTCTCCGAACCGTTCCCCCAGCGCGTTTTCTGCTTCAGTGATGCCATCGGTATAACCGACGATACGCTGGCCGGGTTCCAGTTTGAAATGTTGCAAATCGCTTTCGAACTCGTTGGATTTCAACACGCCAAGTGGCATGTGTGTCGAGACCAGACGTTTCACCACTCTACCTGCGTCATCGAGAATATAGCCGTCCGGTAAACCTCCGCCCCACCAGGAGACTTCAAAGCCGTTGGCGCGCACTTCAAACACGCTGGCCGCCAGCATCATACCGGTCGGCAAAAAGCTTTCCAGCGAGCGGTTGAGCTCGGTCACCATTTCCCCCAGCGATAATCCTCGTGCCGCGGTGGAGAAGAAGGTTCTCGTTGCCGGAATAGTCGAAATCGCAGCGGGTAAGCCGCTGCCTGTCGCATCCGCAATCATCACGTAAGCTCCGCCATAAGGGCGGCTAGCTGCCACAATTAAATCGCCGTTAAAGATGGTCGATGGCGTTGAGATGTATTCAATGCCAAACAGGTGCTCAACCTGCGCGCTCATCTCTTCCATCAGGTTAGAGAAGATCGATTCCGAAATCGCGTAGTCGTACTGCACCTGTTCACGAAAATGTTGCAACTGATCGCGCTGCTCGGTGACCTCTTTGTGCATCTTCACGGTGCGGTAATGGGCCTGAACTTTGGCAATCAACACATTGCGCTCGACGGGTTTAAGGATGAAGTCATCGCCATACGTCAGACAACGCTCAAACGAATCGTGATCATCGAGTACGGTCAGAAAGATTATCGGAATGTAGTTTTCCGGGAACGCACGACGAATGTCCTGCGCCGTGGTAAAGCCGTCTTTAATCGGCATCATGACATCGAGCAAGATCAGATCCGGCAAGGTGTCCATCTGCTGCATTGCTTCCACCACACCCTGACCATTAGCGAACACATCGATCTGGTCAGCCACATGCGCCAGCATAAAGCGGCACAATTCTCGGTTGGTGGCATGATCATCCACAACCATCACACGCATGGTAATGCCTCATCGCTTATTCAATGGTGAACTTCTTGTCGAAGCGGGAAATCAACAACACTTTTCGCACCTGCGGCAGCGTGTTTACGATACGTATCATGCCGTCCGGTTGCTCAAGATAGTTTTTCATGTTCAGCAACATACCCAGCGCGGCGCTATCGATGTAATCCACTTTACGCAAATCGACCGTGAAACGGTGATCGTAGCGTTTGGCGTAACTGCTGCGAAAATCTTGCACCAGGTTAAAACAGAAGGTGCCTTCCACCGAAATGGTCACGTGTTTGTTGTTCGTATCGATGCTGGTTTCAATTCCCATGCTCGCTCCTTAGAAAAGTTCTACTTCGCCTTCATCCATACAACTTTGGTTCGCTGCAGGAGCACTGCGTTTAGACGAACGTTCTTGCAGGTGCTGAATTTGCTCGGTCACCTCGTTGAGTTCCTGAGTGTTGCGGCGCAGCACGCCCAACAAACCGACCGCCTCTTCCAGGTAGTTCAGTGAGTCTTGCGCATAGTCGCCCTGCTGAATCACGATATCGGCAAACTGCAGCGAACGCACTCCGTCACTTACGTGCTTGACCAAAGCTTTACCGAGCTCCTGAATCTTCTGCACTTCACGTTCAATTTCGGTATTGACCTGCTGCACGCCATGGAGCATGTCGTCAACTTTGTGTTTAGAGGCTTCCACATGCGACATGTCTATCGACGCCATCTCGCCCACGGTTTTGTTGGCCTCTTTCACCGTTTGCTGCGCAATCTGGATCTCTTTTTCAATCTGGCTATTCAGCTCTGACGCTTTGACGGAGAGGTTTCGCACTTCCTGTGCAACCACGGCAAACCCGCGCCCGGCTTCTCCTGCCCGCGCCGCTTCTATCGCGGCATTGAGTGCCAACAGATTTGTCTGTTCGGATAAGCCTCGCACCTGATCGAGCAGCTTAAACACCACATCGAGCTTATTCGACATATCGCGAATACTGGTCACCGCTGAGGTACTTTTCTCCGACACATTCAGCAACGTTGATACGTATTCGTTGATGATGGCTTCGGTACGCGGCAGCACCGTCGTCAGGCTGTATTCGCTGTTCTGGTTAGCGAGAAGATTGTTCACTAAAGTGCTGGAAATGGCCGACTGCTGCTCACTGACAGTTTGCAGACCAAAAAAGCTCTCGTTAAGAGTCTCGACCGACTCATCAATGATGCGATGCTGTTTTTGCAACGGGTCGCGAATACGATTGAGATTAAGGGTGATCACCGATTCCAACTGTTCGGTTGGGGCGTTGTCCGCAGCAGGAACCACCGCTTTCTTCGCGACGTTTTTCTGAGGCGCAGAGACGTTGCCTGACTCCGGTTGTTTTGCAGACAACATCAGCCACGGCAGGGCGGCGGCTGCAATCATTCCTATCACCAGCCACGCCGAGTGAACCTGAGTCAGCAGTGCGCCCAGTAACACCAGCTGCACGAGTAGAATCAGCCCTTTCTTATTCATGGTTTTTCTGTTTTCCATACCGACTCCTTGGTGAGAAACTCAACGCTGAATTTTATGTAGCTCGACTTGTTCGCAAATCCATTGCGGCACCGCATTCAATGAACGCACATCCTGCGCGCCGCCAAGTTCAACCGCGACTCGCGGCATTCCCCAGACGACGCTGCTCTTTTCATCCTGAGCGACAGTCGGGGCGCCTTGCTGACGCATTTTCAACATGCCACGCGCACCATCCTGCCCCATTCCGGTCAGAATGATGCCAACTGCCCGATCGCCGACCACTTCTGCCACCGAATCAAACATCACGTCCACCGATGGTTTGTGACGATTCACCGCAGCGCGATCATCGAGATCCGCATACAACTGCGCACCACGTTTGATCACCACCATGTGGCGATCGCCCGGCGCGAGGTAAGCATGCCCTGCTTTCAGCGGCGTATGGCTACTCACCACTTCGTGAACGCTGATTGCACTGTGTTCATCCAGCCGTTTGGCAAAGGACGGTGTAAACATCGCACTGATGTGCTGCGTGATAACAATCGGTGGCAACGTAGCGGGCAGCGCCGATAACACACTCTTGACCGCTTCCGTACCGCCTGTCGACGCGCCAATCGCCAGCAACTGAATTCGTGTTTCATCTGATGTCCGTAACACGGGCGCAGACACCACGGATTTCGTCACCGACGCCACATTGGCACCGGCCGCCATTTTGATTTTCTCGTTGACCAACGCTTTGTAGTTGACCATATCGGCGGTGTTTTCCACCGACGGCTTAGGAAAATAGTCCACCGCTCCCAGTTCAAGCGCTGTTAATGTAGGCTCAGCGCCGTGTTGCGCCAGCGTGGATATCATCACTACCGGCATTGGCCGAAGGCGCATGAGATTTTTGAGAAACTGTACGCCGTTCATTCTCGGCATTTCAATGTCGAGTGTCAGTACATCCGGGTTGTAACGTTTGATCAACTCGCGTGCCTGATAGGGATCTTCGGCACTTGCGACCACTTCCAGATCCGGATCCGATTCGATTAACTGAGTCAGCAGCGCACGAAAAACCGGAGAATCATCCACGACCAACACTCTGATCTTTTTACTCATTCAAACAACTCCACCGCACCCGTTTGGGTGTGCGTCTCTTTGTCCAGTTGAACAAAATAGCGTTCTTCATGACGGCGAATGTTGGACACTTCCGCACATGGAATGCGCTTGATCCATACCCGGCCGCTTCGTGGGTCAAACAAGACCCGTCGCGGCTCAGTGCCACCCAAATCCTGCGCTTCGACTTTTAATTGTTCGCGTTGCACATACGCCATCACAAACTCGACGTTTTTGATGCCAATCAGCGACTGAAACCCCATCAGTTGCGCACCGCCAAACAGCTTCACTTTTATACGACGCCTGTCAGCGCCCTGGATAATCAGCTGGTTAATCAACAGCTCCATCGCATAGCATCCATAACGCGAAGCGGTGGAAAGCAGTTCCTGCGGTTTCCAGTGATGCAGCTGTGCAGAGGTATCAAATGGCAGAAGAAAATGATTCATCCCGCCGACCTGCGCTTTTTCATCCCACATGCATGCTGCCACACAGGAACCCAGACCGGTGCAGATGATCTCGGCCTGGTTGGTCACATACACGCCACCCGGCAATACTTTCACCCAAGGCATGTTGGGCTTGAGATTTGGAAAACGATCATGATTGATGTTGTCCATTTTTATCGTTGTCGATGTCGGGTTATCCATTCTTCCGCCCTACATTTTGACGTAGATCGTCTGACCTAAGTGGTGAAACAGCGGACTGCAACGGCCGACGCTTTCCGAATGGCCGAGAAACAAGACGCCACCGGGTTTTAAGCGATCATGAAAACGGGTGATCAGCAGTTCTTGGGTCGGCTTATCAAAATAGATCATCACGTTACGGCACAAGATCAGATCCAACTCGTTCGGCAGCGACCAGTGATCCATCAGATTCAGCTGTTGAAAATGGACAAATTGCTGCAAACGGTTCGCCACTTTGATCTTGCCATTCTGATCCCCTTTACCACGCAGGAAACACGGTTTGAGATACGGTTTAGGAATGCTGGCCAGCGCATCCTGCGAATACACGCCGCGTTGCGCGTGATCCAGCACTTGTGTATCTAAGTCGGTTGCCCAGATATTGACAGATTCAGCGAAGTCAAACGTGCCGGACATCAGCAGTGACGCTGCGACACTGTATGGTTCCTCGCCGGTAGAGCAGCCTGCTGACCAGATGTTGATGTTGTGGTTGTTAAGGCTACGCCACCCTTCAACCACCACTTTTTCAAGAAACTCAAAGTGGTGGTATTCGCGAAAAAACTGGGTTTTATTGGTGGTTAACGTATTGATGAAATGGATGCACTCCTGTTCATCTTTTTCAATTAACGTCCGATATTCCGCAAAACGCGTCAGACCACGGCGGCGCATCTGACGACTGATGCGCCCATACACCATGGTCCGCTTTCGGTCGGACAGATAGATGCCCACCCGTTTGTGCATAAACCACTGGATGAACTTGAAGTCTTTGTCCGTCAGTTCAAATTCTTGTTCATTCAAAGCCAACATTGTTGGAGTCCTTTACTAAAACTCTTCCCACTCATCACCATCGTCTTTCACATCGAGTCTGGCATTTGCGACTTTTCCCGAAGAGCGCAAGTCACTGACATTGCTACGCTTCGACTGCATAGGTACCGCAGGCGGCGCAGACTTTCGCGTTTCAAAAGTGGTGATGTTGCTGTCGGTGGTAAAGTAGTTCATCAGATTGAGCAGCTCTTTACCTTCATCTTTCAGCGACTGACTGGCCGCCGAGATCTCTTCAACCAGCGAGGCGTTTTGCTGCGTCATTTCATCCATTGCTGTCACCGCGCGGTTGATCTCATCAATCCCTGTCGACTGCTCGATACTGGACGATGCTATCTGGCCAATCAGGTGCGACACTTTGCTGACGGCTTCCACTATTTCGTTGAGGGTCGATCCGGACTCATTCACCAGACGGGAACCTTCATCCACTTTCTCGACGCTGTCTTTAATAAGACCTTTGATCTCTTTGGCCGCCGCCGCACTGCGCTGAGCAAGGTTGCGAACTTCACCCGCCACCACAGCAAAACCTCGGCCTTGCTCGCCTGCTCGTGCCGCTTCTACCGCCGCGTTGAGCGCCAGCAGGTTGGTTTGGAAGGCAATCTCATCAATGACGCCGATGATGTCCGCGATTTTCTTACTTGCGGTGTTGATCTCGCCCATGGCGTTAATCGCTTGGCCGACCACTTCGCCACCGCGCGTCGCTTTCTTCGCCGCATCGGCAGACACGCCGTTGGCATCTTTCGCATTATCGGCATTCTGACGTACCGTCGCGGTCATCTGCTCCATGCTGGCGGCGGTCTGTTCCAGATTAGAAGCCTGTGCTTCCACGCGCTGACTGAGATCGTTATTGCCTTCGGCAATTTCCGTCGACGCGGTCGCAACGCGCGCCGACGACTTGGTGATCTTGTCGACCATGTTGCGCAGGTTAGTAATGGAGGTGTTGACCGCTTCGGCCAGACGCCCAAATTCACCCTGATGTTCATGCGGCATTTGGTTGTTGAGATTCCCCTCTGCCACCTGACTCATCACATCAATACATTGGCCAAGCGGTTCAACCAACGTATCCAGCAGGTTATTGATGCCATCGCCCAGCTCGCGCATAAAGCCGCTGTAAACCGATGTATCAATCCGTTCATGCAGTTGACCATCAATCGCTTTCTGAATCAGGCTTTCGACCTGACGCTGACCATCGCGCTGCTCTGTGATATCGACCCACTGTAATGCCGGGCCAATGTAGTTGCCTTTCGCATCACGCATCGCGATGCAGGTAAGGTTGAATTCCAGCGACCCCACTTTGATGTTGGAACTGAACGGCAGGCGATCCGGGGTGCTGATGATGCTGCGTTGATGGGACGGATTTTTATGGAACGTGTCGATGCTGCGCCCGACCAGTTTGCTGACTTCAAAACCCGGAAAAGCCTGAGCCAATTCACTTTCCCGGCTACGTAACAGGGCGGAAAGCGACGGGTTGAGATATTGGATGATGCCTTCCTGATCAGCCATCATCAGGTTAGTAGTCATGCCTTCCACCGCGGACGCCAGACGGCCGATTTCGGTCTCTTTGGCCCGCTCTTCCGTCACGTCACGCCACTCCAGCGTGTTGCCAATGTACTTGCCATCCAGATCGAAAATCGCCGCTACATTGAGCTCTATTTTCAGCGGGCCAATGGTGATGTCGGTGCTATAAGGCAGGTTGTTCGGATCGCTGAGCAGCTTGCGCTGATGCGCCGGATTACGGTGAAATTCATCAATGCAGCGTCCCATCAGCCAATCGGATGAAGCGGTAAAACCCGACCACACTGTGCGCAGCGTCGCTTCATGCTTACCAAACAGCGTCAGTGTTTCTTTGTTGATGTAGGTAATGTTGAAATCACGGTCGATCATCACCATCGCAGTCTGCGCTTGGTCAATCGCCGCTCGCAGGCGAGCCACTTCATGTTCCTGCTGGCGCGCCGCGGTTACATCTTTCCACTCCAGCGTGTTGCCAATGTACACGCCGTTGCCATCAATGATGGCACCGACATTGAGTTCGATTTTGACCCCTTTGATATCAATCGTCGTTACGTAAGGAAGATTAGCGGGAGTCGACAGCATCTGCCGTTGATGTGCAGGATGAGCATGAAAATTGTCGATGCTGTAGCCCATGAGGAACTGCTCTTCTGCGCGAAAATTGGGCCACACAGACTTAAACAGTGCTTCATGATGTTTAAGCAGATTCATCGATTGCTTGTTGAGATAAGTGATCTTGAAATCCCGGTCGATCATCATCAAAGCGGTCTGAGCGGCGTTCAGCGCAGAAAGAAGCTGCTGATTGGAAAGCCCCTGTTCTGCTTCATCTTCCCGTTCGTCCAGCAAAGAATCCGTAGCCGGTGCGACATAGCGCTTTTCTTGTTGGGGTTTACGATTCCAAAATGCCATGAGTGTTCCCTCACATGATTGCTTCTTCAATGGTGTGGTGATTGAGTTCTGTCACGTTAAACAGCGACTCAATATCAATCAAAATCAAATGACCGCTTTTCACCGCGGCAATGCCTTTAATAAACTTTTGCTTGGCGACACTGGACAAATGCGGCGCCGGTTTTATCTGTTCAGGATTGAGTTCATACACTTCCGCAACGCCATCCACGATGAGCCCGAGCGGGTGCTTCTCAATGTCGTTGAGTACCACCACCACGGTCGTGGCCGTGATTTGCGCGGCAGGCAGATGAAAGCGCATCCGCAGATCCACAATCGGTACGTACTCTCCACGAATATCAAGCACGCCAACCATGTAGTCAGGCGAGTTGGGCACCGCGCGGACGTCGTTCCAGCCACGCACTTCGCGCACATCCAGAATTGGGACGCCGTATTCATCCTCATCCAGCACAAAGCTGAGAAACTCCTGAGTCGCCATCACGCCTCCTCACCCAAAATGCGCGCCATATCCAGCAGCGTATCGGTATCCAGCAGTGACATCACTTCTTCACCCACATTGAGTAACCCTTGCAGATAAGGCGCCACCGATGTCTCGCCGATCGCCGGGTACAAATCGTTATCGCCCTGCCCAATCACATCGCTGACCGCATCGACAACCAACCCCATCAGCCTTGACTGGTCACCCACTTCACTACGCAACACCAACACAACAGTCGTGGGCAGATAGTCATTCGAACCGATGCCAAACCGAAGACGTAAATCCATGATCGGTACAATCATGCCGCGCAGGTTAATCACACCTTTGACAAAATGGGGAGAGCGAGGAATCGGCGTCGGATGTTCCCAAACGCGGATCTCTTCGACATCGCGAATGGCCACGCCGTACAGCTCGTTCGCCAGACGGAAGCTGAGAAAATCTGCGCCACGTGACGCATCGTCGTGACTGGCCATCAGTGCTGCGTGCACCATGGATTCATGTTGAAGCGGATGTGCGTGTTCGATATCCATTCGTCGCTCTCCTTAACTACTAGGCCGCCATGCCTTTCTGACCACCGAAACTTCGGCGTTTTAAGTAACTGGTGATGAGTCCCTGAATATCCAGAATCAGCGACACGGAGCCGTCGCCCAAAATGGTCGCACCAGAAATACCCGCGACTTTGGCGTAGTTGGACTCCAGACTCTTAATCACAACCTGCTGCTGATCGAGCAGTTCATCCACCAACAAACCGACCCGATTCCCTGCGGCTTCAACGAAGCAGAGTAACCGTCGTCCCAGCGCGCCGCTGTCACCCATTTCCAACTCATCCTGAAGGCGTAGAATCGGAATGTTTTCGTCACGCAGGCGATAGAGTTCAACGCCACCAGAGGCGAGTTTGACGCAGGATGGATTGATTTGTATCGATTCGATGATCGTCAGCAGCGGAATGATGTAGACTTCGCTGCCAACCTTAACCAACTGGCCGTCGAGAATGGCCAGTGTCAGCGGCAAGCTGATGGTGAAATGGCTGCCTTGCCCGAGGTGAGATTCCACTTCGATATGGCCGCCCAGCTCTTCGATATTGCGTTTCACCACATCCATGCCGACGCCACGACCGGAAATGTCCGACACCTGATCGGCCGTCGAAAAGCCAGGAGCGAAAATAAGATTAAGCACCTGTTTGTCTGAAATCTCGTCACGACGCGAGTCGGCAGGCAGCACACCTTTCTCCACCGCTTTGCGCCACACGCGGTCGCAATCAATGCCGGCCCCATCGTCTTTCACTTCGATGATAATGGAGCCGCCCTGATGATAGGCATTCAGTTCAATCAGCCCCATTTCCGACTTACCCGCTGCAAGCCGTTGCTGCGGACGTTCAATGCCATGGTCGATACCATTACGCACCAGATGCACCAGCGGATCGACAATGCGTTCCAACACGGTTTTATCCAGTTCGGTATTTTCGCCTTGAATCTGCAGGTCGACTTTCTTCTCCAGTCGCCCGCACAGGTCACGAACCAGACGCGGAAAGCGGCTAAAAGCAAAACTCATCGGTAACATGCGAATATTGAGCACGTTCTCTTGTAAATCTTTGCTGTTTTGCAGCAGTTGCGCGAGCCCCGCTTGCAACTTCTCCAGCTTATCCATCGAGAAATCATTGCCAATTTCAGTCAGCATCGATTGAGTGATCACCAGCTCACCGACCAGATTAATCAGGCTATCGACTTTATCGATATCCACCCGAATGGAGGTGACGCTCGATTCCGCTTTCGCTGCTTTGGCTGGTGCTTTCTCTTTCAGTTCCGATTCTTTGCTGTCGCTCAGTGCAGGTTTTATTACCAACGGCGGCGAAACGTCTTCAACTGGCGTAGCGTCCTGAATGCTGATTGGCTCTTGCACCGCAACAGGTTCGGCAGCAACATTGGAAGGGGCACTTGTTTCTGCACTGGATGCAGCAGCGCGTTCGATGGTTAACTCACATTCGTCTTCCACCCATTCGAAAATTTCACGAATCGCCGCTTCATCCACTTCGCCACTGACGTCAGCATGCCAGGACAAGTAGCAGAGTTCCGCTTCCATTTCGAGAAGCTCAGGCAAGGCCTGACTATCCGCCTGAATGTTACATTCTGAGTCGAGTTCATACAGTTCACGCAGAATCCGCAATGGATCATTGCCACTGAAAAACAGCTCACGATGCGGAACAAAGGCAATGCGCCAACGGCCGGTTTGCGTATCTGACGTTTTGGCGGCTGCGAGATCCGCACTCTGGGTTGGAGAAGAACTCCCCAGCGGCGATGAGGACAATAGCTGTGCAAGCTGATGACTTACCGAAGCTTTCAGGTCAAGATCGACATCCGAACCCGTTTCATGTCCAGCCAGCATATCGCCAATAACGTCGCAACTTTTGAGCAGAACATCCACGCTGGTGGCCGACAATTCTGCTTCGTGATTACGAACTTTATCGAGATACGCCTCAACGGAGTGAGTAAACTCGCTGATATCGAGCAAATTGAAGGTAGCAGCGCCACCTTTGATGGAGTGAGCGGCGCGAAAAATGGTGTTAATGGTTTCGTGGTCTCCATCCTGAGGGTCAAGATGGAGCAACACATTTTCCAGCACTTCAAGATTTTCACGACATTCTTCGTAAAACATCTTGCGCAGCTGTTCCATGTCTAAAGCCATATTCAGTCCTGCCAATTGACGTTATCGATATTTCAACGCTTCAAAGTCGAAGTAAAATTACAGCACGCGTTTTAGAGTTTTTAGTAACGTATCTGGGTTAAAAGGTTTCACCAGCCAGCCGGTCGCCCCCGCTAACTTACCTTCTTGTTTTTTCTCCATGCTGGTTTCTGTGGTCAGCATTAAAATCGGAATGAATTTGTATTGAGGATTACCACGAATGGCTTTCACCAGTTCGAAGCCGCCCATGTTGGGCATGTTGACGTCGGAAATCACCACATCAAATTTCGTGCTCTGCGCTTTGGTCAGCGCTTCACGACCATCATTTGCGGTTTCCACCTCATAACCAGCATCCATTAAGGTGTGGCTGACCATCTGACGAATAGAAATGGAGTCATCTACTGCGAGAATTTTTGTCATCACGTCTT
Source organism: Vibrio fluvialis (assembly GCF_900460245.1). NCBI lineage: Bacteria > Pseudomonadati > Pseudomonadota > Gammaproteobacteria > Vibrionales > Vibrionaceae > Vibrio > Vibrio fluvialis. The sequence continues at coordinate 586,182 of NZ_UHIP01000002.1, read as the reverse complement.
CCTTGTTACATCCTGAGATTCCATAAACCTGTGCTTCAGGCCCAGCACCTCGATGCCTTCCTGCAACACTTCAGATATGTTTTCTAAACGAATGTTTTTTTCCGCCAAGCGAGCAGATTCAAAAAGTGACACCAGCAGCTGGATACCAGCGGCATCGACTCGCGAGACACGAGCCGCATCAACGACAATCTTGCTGTCTTGTTGCAGCCATTCCAGATATTGGAGTTTGCAATCAACCACATTGCTGATGTCCAGGCTCTCATTTAAGGCGAACATAAGCAGATTTCCTTGTCATTGTCGGATTGAAATTAGGTTTGTTTTTTCCTCATGTCAGTGTAGGAAGGAATAGTTAATTAGCAAATTGCATAATACAGATTCATTTGTTCAGTGAATGCGACTTTTGTATTAGACAAATTCTTAAGTCATTCAATAAGAAGGGAAATGTCGAAGAGTTGTAGAAAAGAAAAAGTCCTACTTAGGTTCATGTTCAAGTAGGACTTTTTTGTCATTCGGAATTTCAGTGAAGCATTTACAGTGTAAATCAACCTATATCAAACCGATCTCACTCCGGCGTTTTACAGTGTAAATTTGTCAGTAACTTAGCGAGAGATGTTCTGATTTCCTGCTCCACTTGTTTGCGTCCGGCTAAGCCGAACGCTTTGGCACATTCTTGCCATGTTCTCTGCTGTAATACTTTTGCAATCAATAAGTCTGGCACTTGTTGCCATTGTTCTTGAGTTAAACCCAGCAAAAGTTGTTCTATCCAGGCGCCCACACTTTCAAAGTTGGCTCCGCCATATGAGTATTGTTCCAACAACCCAATCGGAATTTCGCCCGCTTTCGCTTCAGAGGACGTAGACATCAAACGTCGCACCAATGCGGGAGGTAACGTACGCAGCGTATCTTTCAGTTCATAGAGAAAATGAGTTTCGAACTGAGAGGACGCTTCTGCCGTCCATGGTGCGTTGGCACTCTTAACCATCAACAGAGAATAACATCCGCTTGCTTGATCACGCTGCGACCCCATTTTCATCGCTCGAAATTGATTACGCTGCCAGAAATGAACCAGTTCATCCGTTGCGCCAAAACTCGTTGCGAAATAATCGGCATGATGGGTAGTAAAAAATTGCGATAGTAACTGCGAGCCAATACCTGAATCTTGCACCTGAGGATGAACCGCAATACGCATCACGCGCAAACAAGTTTGCGACGCGGCTTCGCTGAACCCAAGTTGATTCGCGAGAGTTACTGGCGCCAAGTGCCCTTTCGGACGGCGTTGACCAAGTTGAATCTGTTGTACCAGTTCAGCGTCCAGCCCACCTTCGCGCACAGCAAGAATACATCCCACCACTTGCTTGTTCGCTTTGGCGATAAAGACACTCATCGCGTCATCGCCAAGAAGGTGAAATAAATCATTCGGCGACGTTTGGTAATGGGCGTTCACCAACAACGAAAAAATTGACTCCAGCAACTCGCGATCGGCCAATAGTTGTTGCTTGGAAATCGACTGGTAGGTCAACGCCGCGATGTCGAGAGCATCGGGCAAAAATTCAAATTCATAATCGAGTAAAAACGCGCGCCGATGCCATGCTTCCAGTGGATCGCCAAGGTTCCAGCGTATTGGTTGGTCAAGATGAAGTGCGCGTGTTTGCGGGCGCTCTTGCTGTAGCCACTGTTGAAACTTGAGCGTAAATCCGCGCCCACACCCTTCGTAACCATGAATGGTGGTAGAGAAAACGGCGCGGTGGTAATGAGAGACAAATGCCATCAGAAATGGCAATGGCAGCGCAGCCGCTTCATCGACCAGCAACAGATCACACTCAGGCAGATGGGCAATGATGTCATCCGGCGCCATAAAACGCAGCCGTGACTCGCCAAAGCAAAGCTCACCTTTATTCATCTGTGCCTGCGGAAGAAGACGGAAAGCATGGTGAAATACCGGCGCGACGGCGCTCAGAGTCGGCGCCGTAAGAACAATATTGAGTGAGCGCGACTGCATCAACTGCGCAGCGGCAATGCCCAAAGCACTGCTTTTCCCCCTCCCCCGATCAGCAGTCAGTACTAACGGACGTTTGCGATGTCCTTCAATAACACGCACGATTTGCGCCACGGCGGCAGTTTGCTGAGCAAATGCATCCACCTCTAACGGCAACTCAACAGCAGGGATAACGGGTATCGAGGTCGGAGTTACTACGAGCAATTCAGATAACGCCGCAGTGAGCCATTGCTGCGCGGGATTCTCATTGCACGCATCCGCGCCGATCACCAGCAGCATACCTCCGCCAACCAATGTCCCCAGTGCAGCACTGAAGCTGTTGGCATCAAACTCATCACTGACATCACAGATCAGCAGCTGGCATTCGCGTCCCAATAACAACTGGCCTTTCTTCGCGGCAACATGCGTTACCCCCGAGTTTGGATCCCCCCCCAACTGAAAGACTGTCGCATGCGCATTTTGTTGATTCAAAACTTGCTGCACCAATGCTTGTTGCCAAACCGCTCCACCTTGCAGACGGATGCCAAAACGACAACGTTGCTTCGCCGCCAATTGCTGAAGCTGTTCAAAGAATTGCAAAAAGTTTGGAGTTGAATTTGCCATAAAAAACCGTGATTTGTTGCAGTTGCACCATGGTAGCACAGGCATGCATCCGCGCCACATTCCGTCGTTATTGGGCTGCGTCCAGTTGCACCAAATCAGGCAATTGAAGGCTAAAAACTTTTTCCATAACGACAAATTATATTTGCTTTATTGAGAACTTAATTTCACTAATTATGCAATCGAAATCCAGCATGGTGCTGGTCTTAAGGAATCAAAATGCAATGAAAAATTTCATCAAAGGATTGGTACTTGCTGCTGCAGTCGCCTCTTCTCAGGTGAGCGCAGAGACGCAAACACTGAATGTTTACGCTTGGGGTGGTTATCTGCCAGAAGCTTCTCTGAAAAAGTTTGAAGAACAAGAAGGCGTAACCATTAACTATTCAACCTTTGAGAATAACGAGTCAATGTACACCAAACTCAAACTTCTTAAAGGTACTGGTTATGACGTGGTGTTCGCATCTGCCTACTTTATTGAGAAAATGGGCCGTGAAGGTCTGTTGGCAGAACTGGACCACGCACAAATCCCGAACATGAAAGATGCAATGCCTTCCCTACTCGGCCAGGCTCACGATCCTCAGAACAAATACTCCCTGCCTTACATTTGGGGTGTAACAGGTCTGAGCTACAACGCATCAATGATTCCTGAAGGCATCACACACTGGAAAGATTTGTGGGATCCTAAATACGCTCAGCAAGTCATGCTGATTGACGATATTCGTGACGTATTCGGTATGGCGCTGATACTGAACGGTTACAGCATCAACACCAAGAACGAAAAAGAGATTGAAAAAGCATACCAATCTCTGTCAGCTCTGAAAGACAATGTCCTGCTGTACAACTCAGATGCACCGCATGTTCCGTACGTATCCGGAGAAGCGGCGTTGGGTATGCAGTGGAACGGCAACGCGTATCAAGGCCAACAAGAGATGCCTGAGCTGAAATTCGTGATGCCGGAAGAAGGTGCCGTTTTGTGGATGGACAACTTCACCATTCCTTCAGGCAGTGAACATAAAGCGCTGGCGCACAAGTTCATTAACTTCATGTACCAGCCAGAAAACCAGGCCGAAATCGTTAACAGCCTGGGTTATGCTTCGGCAACCAAGGGCGGTCGTGCGCTGCTACCTGAAGCGCTGCGTAACAACGCGACTATCTTCCCATCGGACGAAGATATGGCGAAAGGTGAATTCATCAATGATGTGGGCCCAGAAGCGCTCGCTATTTATGAAAAATACTGGCAACGCCTGAGAAACCAATAATTACGATAAGCAATAAAAAAGCCCGCTTCGGCGGGCTTTTGTTTAACTCAATTTTTGTTCGACGAAGTCGAGAATCTCTTTCATCAATGCATCATCGACTTTCTTCAGATTCAGCGCCAGATTCGAACCTTTACGGGAATAACTGACGCGCCCTTTCACCAAGTCAACTTTGTTGTTCACAGCGCGCTTTGGCGGTACCAGTTCTGCAATCCACTGTTCAATGGTTTCGGTCACTTCTTTGGTGATACGAGCCACGCCCTGTGATTGGCAGCGCTGCCACACCAGACCTTCAGCCTGATGACACTTATTCAGCAGTTCAGATTGCTGCTCCGCACTCAAATCGTTGAACTGCTTGTGCAGTTTAACGATCGTTGGACGGCCCAATTCCACCACGTTTGGGTAAGCTTGCAGTAGCTCAAGCGGCAAAGCCGCGGCTTTCAAAGCGCCACTGACGAGCGCTTCGCTGCACTGGAACATCTTCGCCAGTGCTTTTTGGTCTTCCGCTTCCCCGCTGTCGAGTTTGGCCTGCATTTCACGCCCTTTCTCATACAGAGACAAAGGTTTGTGCGCATTAGCGACATCCGACAGGAACTTCGCGTGTTCACCATTGATGTTTTCTGCTACGTAAACCAGAAACTCTTGATTGGCCAGAATACACGACTTGCGGCGACGGCTACCGTCGAGTACTTCAATTTTGCCATCCGCCGTTTTACGGCCAACGGCTGGGTACTGCTGACCACGTTCGCGCAGTGTGCTCAACACATCCGACAGCGCGTGTTCATTCAGGAACGCTTGCTCACGTGCGTTTTCCGCAAAGACGGTGGTACGGGTGGCCACTTCCGAAGCCGGAATACGCACCAGTTCAAACGTCACCAGCTCTTCACCAGCGACAGACAGCTCAATCACTTGAGCCTGAGCTTTAGCAGCCGCGTGCGCTTCTTGAGGGGTCGATGCACGACGCTTATCCGCTTTGCCAAAAAGTTTTGCGTTCAGATCAGACGTTTTAATTGCCATGTGTTACTTACCCCTGATTAAGTGAGTTCCAGTGTGAATGAAGTACGCGTTCCAATTCTAGCGCGCTCTTTTGCACCGCATCCTGCGCGGTCGCCAGTGTTTTCTTACCCCCTTCAAAATCGCTGGTGGTTAAGTCAAACACGGTGCTGTAAGTATCCGCACAAGTCTCAAACGCGCGGCTACGAGGAATCGTCGCCATCATCACCTGGTCACCCAGCAAATAGTTCATTTCGGTCAGTACCGATACCTGCTTCTTGTTATCGTCTTCAAACATGGTTGGCATCAGACGGACAAATTCCAGCCCTTTCCAGTCTTCCGGGAACATCTCGTACACCGTTGGCAGGTGTTGGAAGAAGTTCACCGTTGAAGCCCAGTCCAGACGTTTCGCCGCACATGGGATTAGCAGAGCGTTTGACGCATACATCGCGTTCCACACCAGCGGGTCAACGTGGGGACCGGTATCGATCATAATCACATCAAATTCGTCGGCGATTTTGTCAATCAGCTTCTCTTTCAGCAGTCGCACGATATCCAGTGACTGGTTCTGAGAGAGATATTGCCACGCTTCTGCGTTAAACATCGCATCTTCTGGGAATGCGGAAATGGTTTTCAGATTCGGATACTGAGTTGGCAGCATCACGTTCTTTTCCAAAAACGCCTTATCCACTTCGACATCTTCCGGCACGTTGTCCAGCATGATATCGACTGCGGAATAAATGTTGCTGTGTTCGGCAAGGCTAATTTGTGGGTTTAAGAACAAACGCAGTGAACCTTGTGGGTCCAAGTCAATCAGACAGATGCGGTAACGCTTGTCGAGATTCAGCGCCAAGCAAGCCGCCAAATGCACGGCCGTCATCGATTTACCGGTGCCACCCTTCTGGTTTTGCACATTGATAATCCAAGGCTTGTTCTCGGTGTTCTTTTTGCGCTGATGGAATTTTGGCACGCCCGCCGCATCCATTAGCATGTGCGCTTCCGCCAGAGAAATGGAGTAATGGTTCGCGTTGTTTTTAGTAAACTGATGTCCCGCTTCTTCCATCTTGGCGATGGCTTCATCAAGTTTACGACGTGTCAGCCCGGAACGGGTTTCCATCAGGGCTTTCGACATCGGCGGGAAATGCTCATCGCGACGCTCTTCCAATACAATCTCAATACGGTCAGCTTGCACCTGTTGGGTCAGTTCTGCGAGCGTATAGAGATTATCTATGGTTTGTTCTCTTTTCATAGCCAAATTCCGTAATTAGTGCCAATCAGCAAATTGTACAGCAATATTAACCATATACAATAAAAAGGTGAACAATCACTTTTAGATTAAAATCACATTAAATAGATTTTTAACATGAAATTCATTGAATCATGAACAAGAGCTGAAAAAACATTCAATAAAAGGGCAACAAAAAGATGTTCGTTCTTTATCAGATTTAAAATGTCACAACGTCACTTATTTACAATGTAAACCTGATTTTTTCTAAACACGATACGCAATGACAGAATGTCATTCCGGAACGATTAATTCCATGCGATAAATTACGGCCTCTGTCATTTCAATCTCGATTTCGCAACACTCACTGCATTTCATCAACATTTTCACCATTGAATAACATTTTACTCAAAATGCACTGTACCACCGCTGGGGCGCCAGATTTACGAAAGCATGATCAAGGAAGCAATGATGATCATGCTTCCGCTGAGAAATCGCGAATAAGGAAACATGATCAAGGTAATTTCATACTCGCTAACATTGCTTTAAATGCCAGAGTGAAAATGATCTTAGATCGGATCAATGATCAAGAGATCCACTGTACCGGAAGCATGTAAAATCAACGACGATTTACGGGCAATGTCAATCAGAGTAGGGGTTGTGGCTGATTGAGCCCTCAATCGCCATTCATTAAGCTGCAATTGAATTGACGCACGATTGGCAGCGATTGCCATGATCATGCTTTCGCCAGCACGTAGCAAAACCCGTTGATACCGCAATCGGTGTTAAACGTGTCATTCAATTAAGAGAACGTCCAAATAGTAGCCAAAACAGGTCTATTTTCTATATTGCTTGATCATGCTTCCGAATCGTTAACCACAGCAATAGAAGGCACAAAACAAAAAGAGGACAAGAAGGCATGCAGATGATTCAAGGGATTGTGGATAAGTTGTGAGTGCACCTTGATCATCGTTTAAGAACGCTGTTGATCATAGATTCGAGGATCACATGATCATGGTTCGGAATATTTTTGATCATGCTTTCAATGAGTTAATGATCATCGTTTCAGGAATACTATGATCATGCTTTCGAAGGGCATTTTAAAAAGTCATTTAAAAACAGTGTATTACAGAGCGATTTGGCCTCAGATCATATGATCATATTAATCACTCTTAATCATAATAATCAAAAAGATCAGTTATTTAAAACCAACAATTTTTTCTTTATTTATGATCTCTTTTTCTTTATTCTCTTGGAACTATAGCGATATTACGGCCAGTGTGATACGGATCTAATAATGACGTCAGAAGAGAAATTGCTGATTAAGGCACCCAGAAGCCACAAAGATGGACACCTCTTTGAAGTTTCTGAAACTGCAGTAGATTGGATAGAACAATATCAGCATTTTAAAGGTGTCACGAAGAGTATTGTAGAACTCCTAAACTTAATTTCTCTGCGTGGCTTTCGTAGCAAGGATGGCCTGGTATCAACCACAGAATTGATTGATGCAACTGATGGCCAGTTGACACGTGCTGCTATCCAGCAACGGTTGAGAGCCGCTGTATCGATCGGGCTGTTTAAGCAAATCCCAGTACGCTTTGAGGAAGGCTTGGCGGGCAAAACCATGTTGCACTGCTTCGTGAACCCGAACCAATTGATCTCTGTGCTAGGATCCACCAGCTTGGTGACGGAATCAGTCAAGCAAAGCGAAAAACGCAAGCGTTCTAAAGCATTAGCGCAAACTCAGGTAAATCAACGTTTGTTGACAGAACATGGGTTGAATACACCACCAGCCATGAAGGATGAAGCCGATCAATTTGTGGTTTCACCAACCAACTGGGCCGGAATTATTGATCAGGCATTAGCGCCCCCTCGCACTCGTAAAAGCTATCAGAAATCCATGGTATCGATTTCAGGCACTCGAGCAGTGATCGAGACACGATCATCGAAAAACATCATGACAGTCGATGATCTGATGACCTTGTTTGCACTGTTTACGCTTACGGTGCAGTACCATGATCATCATCAGGAAGATTACCAACTCAACGCCAGCCACGTACCCAACAAGACACCGCTCTATATCACGGACATCTTGTCGCTGCGCGGAAAAAAGGACAGCGGGCCGGCTCGTGACTCGATTCGAGACAGTATTGATCGTATTGAATTTACCGACTTCCAGTTACATGAACTCACCGGGCGTTGGCTGAGTGAAAACATGCCGGAAGGGTTCAAGAGTGATCGTTTCCGTTTTCTGGCACGCACGATCACGGCATCAGAAGAGGCACCAACAGAAGGCAGTGATGGCGAGATCAAGATCAAACCAAACCTGTATATTCTGGTCTGGGAGCCTTCGTTCTTTGAAGAGCTGATGACGCGTGATTACTTCTTCCTTTTCCCGCCAGAAATTCTGAAGCAGCATACGTTGGTGTTCCAGTTGTATTCTTATTTCCGAAGCCGCATGTCACGCCGCCACACGGATGTGATGCTGCTTAGTGAGCTGAATCAGAAACTGGCTCGCAACATAGAATGGCGCCGATTCTCCATGGATCTGATTCGAGAACTGCGCCGCTTGTCTGATGGCAAAGGCAATGACGATCTGTTTGTCGTAAACCTGTGGGGCTATCACCTGACGATCACCACCATGATCGACAAAGGCAAGCTGACCGACTATCAGGTTGATATTAAGTGCGATGTGGAAGAGGTGCTGCGCTATTCACGTGCGAAAACCACCAATGCCGGCAAACGTAATATGGCGCCGACGTTGCCAAACCCGCTGCGTAACGAGATGGTGTCCAAGCAGAAGCTGGAAGAGCTGTCAGAAATCATCGATGGTGAATTTGAGCCCATTCAGCGCAAATCACCGTCACCGCGCGGAAAATTGGGCCGTCGCGTGAAGCTGCGTAAACACCTGGTTGAGATCAATGCAGACGAGATTACCATCACTCTATCTAAATACACCTCACCAGAGGCTCTAGAACGCGGTATAACGGCTTTGGCGGCGATGACCGGGCATGCCCCTTCCTCAATCCGTGAAGAGTGCGTAGAGCTCATTGACAAGCTTGATTGGCTGCGAGTCGATGAAGATGTGATTCCGTACGAGACGCTCAGCAAGATGATTGAGCTGTATAATTCGCAAAATGAGAGCAAGCATCTCTCCATCGAGCGCCTGATTTCTGGCCTGGCAGTACGCCGTAAAGTGTGTAAACAAGTGCACGAAGGGCATCTGGATGAATCGGTATTCCGGGCGCTGGATGAAGTGGCGATTGGTATTTGAGCCGATAAACAACACTTTTAGAACACAACGTTGACATACATCTGACAATGAATGGGCGGGCCTTGCGTAAAGTTAAACCCGAATAGACAACCTTTTGTCCTATCTGATGAATTAATAGATTGGCTCATATTGTTACATTCATTCTGAATTAGTTTGCGAGTTCTTCCTGAGAGCTCGCTTTTTTTTCGCCTGAAATTCAGATTGTTACGATCAATTCTTATCATTGGCCCTTGATCATGCTTTCGGATCACCACCAGTTCTGTGAGGTATGCTCTTGATCATGCTTCCATTCAAACTGCTGCATTAGTCTCACATGCGCTTCGATCAACTCTCGCGATCGTTGATGCCAGCCCGTTTCAGGCTGATTCTGACAGAGTTCGAGCAACAACACCGTGAGGCGGGTGAGCCGTATCAGACACCAATCGCGAACCTGCCTGGAAGTATTGGGCGTGCAGACGCACAGCTGCAACTTGGCTTGCACGAAGCTAATCCAGGCAAAGGCCTGTTCTGCGGAATCAGGAAGAGTTTGCTGGTAGAGACGAATACCTGCGTCAAGGAAGTAAGTCAGCGCCAAAGGTTGATCGTGAAAGCTGCTGTCGGTGAATACATCGTCTGGTGTTGCCAGCAGCAACGAGATTAAGGCATCACCTTGATCATTGTTCCGAATTCGCTGGATGGATAGGATCGCGTCAATCCATTCTTGTGCACCCATTTAACGTTGTCCTGCTGCCACTTTTTAACAGTGTGGTTAAGAGGTTGGCAATGAGCAAGAATCGAAAAATATGAGCGATTCAAACCTGCAGAGCAGCTGTGCGATAAATAGCCATTGAAGCCTGATGACACAAGGGATAGCGCGACAAGAATTGAGAGATTGATCGGCTTAATTTTTTTGCGAGAATTTTTTAAATGTACTTCTACACTGTAGGTAGAGCAAAAGATAATTGAGCTATTTATTGATTAGATTTCTGAACTATCGTCGAAATCACATTCTGGCTCAAATCTGCTTAACAAGGTTTTGGCGCTTTGCTACAGATTACATGTCCCTGGCATGGTTTGTTCGGAGGTTACAATGTCCATTAATTCAATTGACCATGATGAAATGACTAATATCGCAAGCAGTTGGGACTTCACGGAAGAAGTTGAAACACCACGCCCAATGAAAAATCTAAAATCTGCGGAAGCTCGTCGTCGCATTGAAACACTGCGAGAGATCCGAGAAAGCGGGTTGACCATTGAGGAAGCAAAGGAATTAGGTCTGCTTCACTGAGAAGTGCCTATTAGGCGAATTGAGAAGGGTGGCGAAAGCCACCCTTTATGTTTTTAACGCTTTTATTGATGAATGCTGATTAAACCGACATTTTGACTCTTAATTTTTCCTATTCCTATGCTATATTTCGCCCCACGTTTTTATCGACTGTGGGCTTACTAATGTCTTTCAACCTCGCATTGCTGGATGCTGCAGAGAAAAACAAAATAGAACTCGACAAACAGGCTTCTTTTTTAGTTTGGAAGATGAAGCAGGCAAAAAGTGGATCGGAAGAGATCACTAAGCAGCTAGCCAAGCTTGTTTCTGCACAAGAAAAAGAGTGGTTTCAACAGTCGGTAGACAAGTACAAACGAGTGATGGGCGTGGCATAACGCTTGGCTCTCAGCAGAAGCTAAGGCTATCTGCTAAAATCCGTCGCATAAAATTTGAACTAGAGAGAACATCCCGATGGGAAGAAGTTTTGAAGTGCGCAAAGCCTCTATGGCGAAAACTGCAGGCGCAAAAATTAAAGTTTATTCCAAATACGGTAAAGAAATTTACGTGTGTGCGAAAAACGGTGGTAGCGACCCAGACATGAACCTGTCTCTGCGTCACCTGATCACTAAAGCGAAACGCGATCAGGTTCCGGCGCACGTTATCGAAAAAGCGATCGATAAAGCGAACGGTGGCGGCGGTGAAGATTACCAACCAGCGCGTTACGAAGGTTTTGGCCCGGGTGGTACAAACGTTATCGTTGACTGTCTAACTGACAACGGCAACCGTACGTTCCAAGACGTTCGCCAATGCTTTGTAAAAGTAGGTGCGAAAATTGGTGTGGAAGGTTCTGTTTCTCACATGTTCGATCACCAAGCGGTATTCCAATTCAAAGGCGAAGACGATGAAGTGATTCTTGAAACGCTAATGATGGAAGATGTCGACGTGACTGACGTTGAACTCGAAGATGGTGTGATCACAGTATTCGCTCCTCACACTGAGTTCTTCAAAACGAAAACAGCGCTAAACGCTGCATTCCCTGATCTGACCATTGATGTGGAAGAAATCACTTTCGTTCCTCAAACACCAACGCCAGTATCGGGTGAAGACGCAGAGAAATTCCAGAAGTTCCTAGACCTTCTTGATGACTGCGACGATGTTCAGCAGGTATATCACAACGCTGAAATCGAATAAGAACGCAAAAAGAAAACCGAGCTTTAAGCTCGGTTTTTTTCTGCCTGAGATTTGATGCCTGAATGGGGTCTCGAAAGCCATGCCGCTAAATTGCGGATTTGTGGCAGAACGGTAAGGTTAAGCAGCAGCGCCAGCGGCCAGGCGATAGTAAATCCGTTCAACCATATCGGCGGCCACTGTGCGTTAAAGCCGAGCTTATAGCCAGATAACACGCCAGACATGATTAGCGCCATCACAAACGATGACATCAGCGCGGTTAGCCAGAATTGTTTACGACTTATCATGGATTTTTTTCTCTTGTTTCCTCTGCATGGCAACTAAGATATAACTATCCATAACTGAGAAAAATCCCCAAGAAAAGAAGTATGAATTCCATTTTCGGAAACATTGATGATCTCTATTTGTTCTTCTGTGTGGTGGAGGAAGGTTCACTGGTATCGGCATCGAAAAAGCTTAAGTTACCAATCTCAACCATGTCTCGCCGCCTGTCCGCATTGGAATCACGTCTGAATCTTCGTTTACTGGAAAAGCAGGGCAGGGAACTGGTCGCTACGCAAAGTGGTTTGCAAGCATTTTTGGCTATTCGCAGCGGAATGGAAAATCTGGAAAGCACGTTTAACCAAATGTTGTCAGAAAACCAGGAAGTGACCGGCAGTGTTAAGCTGGCCATTCCTCACAACTTCTATCGTGCTTTTGTCGGGAAAGTGGTGGAAGAGTTCATTCGTCAGCATCCGAAAGTGCACGTCGAGCTGGCGCTAAGCCAGGAGTCTGTGACACCAGAAACCAATCGCGACCTGTTGATTACCTTTGACATCGACAACATGGAAGGCATGATTGCGCGTCCTCTGTTTAAAGCGAATCACGGTTTTTTTGTTAGCCCGGAATATCTGGCGCAATGTGGACCGATCACCAGTCTGGATCAACTCGAAGCACTGGATTGGATCTCGGTCGATCGCGCGCAAGAGATCCCGCTTTATTGTGGTGAAGAGTTTGAGCGCCTGATTCATATTAGACCCAAATTGATCGTCAACGACATCAATGCAATTGCCAGTGCCGTCGAGCGCGGCTTGGGAGTGGCGTCACTGCCATATCGGCATGTTTCTAAAAGCATGAATATCGTACAGTTACTACCGAAGTATCATCGCAGCGCCAAACAGGCCTATTTGGTGTATCGGGATAGAAAGTATCAGCCCAGAGCGCTGACCTTACTGGTTGAGGCACTGCTCGATGCAGTGAGCAAGCTCGACAAAGGCGCGCCTGTCGTAAAAGGAGATTAAAATGAAAGTCAGTTTTATTGGTTTAGGTGTTATGGGTTACCCGATGGCCGGCCATCTGGTGAAAGCGGGATTTGAGGTGACGGTGTTCAACCGCACTCAGGCGAAAGCAATCGCTTGGGCTGAACAACACGGTGGTCATGCGGCCGCTACGGTGGAGGAGTGTGTGAGCGATGCCGATGTGGTGCTGACCTGCGTAGGTAATGATGACGATGTGCGTAGCATGACCACCAGCGAGCAAGGCGCATTGGCCTTCATGAAGCCGGGCTCTATTTTGGTCGATCACACGACGACTTCAGCACAGCTGGCAGAAGAGCTGGGCGCGGCGGCGCAGAAAGTCGGTGTTCGCTTTATGGATGCACCCGTATCCGGCGGTCAAGCTGGCGCGGAAAACGGCTTGCTGACCATCATGTGTGGTGGCGAGGCGGAGTTGTTTGATGAACTGCAGCCAGTATTTAAGGCGTATGGCCGTTCTTCGGTTTTGATGGGCGGCGTCGGTCAGGGACAGCGCGCTAAGATGGTTAACCAGATCTGTATCGCTGGCGTACTTAACGGTTTGTCCGAAGGTCTGATTCTGGCGGAAAACGCAGGGCTGGATATTCCAACGCTGGTTGCTTGCCTGAAAAATGGTGCTGCGGGTTCATGGCAGATGGAAAATCGTGCAGTGACCATGGCAGAGAACAAGTTTGATTTTGGTTTCGCCATTGACTGGATGATCAAAGATCTGGGCTTCTGCCTGGATGAAGCTCAGCGTCAAGGCGTGCATTTGCCTATGACCGAGAAAACCATTGCAGCATATCGCAGCCTGTCTGCAAACGGGGATGGTCGTATGGACACCTCGGTATTGATTAAAGCGGTCAAGCAGGAAGCCAAACAATAGACAGCCCTATATAGCCAAAAAGCCCCCGAAGTCGGGGGCTTTTTTATGGCGGTTTACAGTGTAAAACTGGTTAAACTTTAAACCGTGCCACCAAGTCATACAGTTCATGCGCACGACCATTGAGTGCCTGGCTGCCTTGACGGTTTTCATTAGCCAGATCGGCAGACTGGCTGCTTTGATCGGAGATCACCACAATACGTTGTGAAATTTCCTGCCCAACCAGACTTTGCTCTTCCGTGGCGGTCGCAATCAGTGAGTTCATATCCATAATCGTGCCAATCGACTGCTGAATTTGCTCCAGCGCCTTGGCGGCGGCATTGGCCTCCTGCACGGTAGAGACACTGCGATTCTGGCTGGAATCCATCGCGCGTACCGCAGCATCGGAAGCCGCTTTCAACTGCTCAATCATGGCGTGAATTTCACCAGTACTGTCTTGTGTGCGGCTGGCCAGTTTACGCACTTCATCGGCAACTACTGCAAAGCCGCGCCCTTGATCGCCTGCGCGCGCCGCTTCAATGGCAGCATTGAGTGCCAGCAGGTTGGTTTGTTCAGCAATATCCTGAATCACGGCAAGGGAGGTGGAAATGTTCTTCACATCGCTCTCCAACTTGGAAATCACGCTGCTGGCTTCGGCCACTTCTTCCGCTAGTGACTGTACGGACCGCGCAGCGGTATCAACAATCGAATGGGCTTCTTTGGCATTGTCGTCCGCCTCTTTGGCCGATTGCGCAGCCTGGCTGGCATTATTGGAAATTTCGTGCGCCGTAGTGGTCATCTCCGTCATGGCGGTGGCAACCTGTTCGGTCTCTTCGCGCTGACCGGAAGCCAAATCATCGACCTGGGTCGCGCGCTGGGTCATGGAGTTAGTTTCGTCCACCACTTGCTGGCCGACCAAGTTCACTCGTTTGATGATGTCTTGCAGGCTGGCGACAAAGGCATTGAAGTTCTCACTCAGTTGAGCAAATTCCGGCACGTTGAAACGTTCCATACGCGCTGTCAGATCGGCATCGCCGCTGGCAAACGAGCGGATTGACGCATCAAAGAGACGCAGAGGATGCAAGATGCTGCGGTTGATGAACATGGCAACAATCCCCACCAATACCACAATCACGACGCTGATCGCGGTGAGCGTCCACAAGCTGCTGGTGAGTCTTTGTTTGGCGAGCATTTCCATTTCGGCTATTTCGGCGTCGACATCATCGGTATAAAAACCGGTACCAATGATGAGATCCCACTGTGGCAGATAGACGGAGTAGCTTAATTTAGGCAGAGGCTGAGTCTCACCGGGTTTGGGGAAATAGTAAGTGGTGAAGTCACCGCTTTTGGCGTTTTTGATCAGATCCCGCACCAGGTAGTTGCCTTGCGAGTCCTGTAAATCGATGAAGTTGTCTCCGAGGCCGGTTTGGCCTTTGCCGAGTAAGACTCGGGTGCCTTTGCTGTCATAGCCAAACAGGTAGCCATTTTGGCCAAACGCAATCTCCTGCAAAATCGCGACCGCATCCTCGCGGGTCGCTTGGCGGTTTTTCAGCGGCGTCAGTGCGGATTCGGCGATCTGTAAATACGCTTTAAGCTCCGCCTTCTTCATGTCCATCATCGCTTCGCGCGTGTTGGCCATTTGAGTGTGACTGAAGCTCTGGGTCTCGGTAAAAGTAAAGTACATCATACTGATGGCGATGATCAGCAGCGGCACGATCGACAAAATATAGAGTCGATGACGTATGGTTAAATTCATAGCGTGTCCCGTCCAGTAAAGGTGATTGTCTTTTGCCTGCGCTCTGGTTTGAGGTGGCTTATTGTTGTTTTACTCAGTAATCGTAGCGCAGTTTTGTTACGGGGGAGGGGAGTTGGTTCGATTTTGTTATTTGCGTCGACATTGATCGTTATCGCAACGGCTCTGACCTGTCAGCCAGCGGGATAATGTGTAGCGATGACGAGCGAACAATAAATAGCCGTAATTGGCGAGTGGGCGGATAACAGGCCAGCGTGTCATGGCATAGATCCACGGCCTACCGACCAAAGACCAGGCCAAATGTAGCGCATCCAATCCTCGGATCAGCTCACCTTGCGAATTGTAGGCGAGCAGGATCCGCCGCGCTTCTTCTGCGTCGATCTCGGGATAGGCGTCCATGGCTTCACTGTGGATGTCGATCAGGGTGATGGAATTATGAACATAATGCTGCTTTAATGCGCACATTTCGCGAAAGCAGAGCGGACAGCGCCCATCAAAAAAAATCGTAATTTGTGACATCATTCGAGCTTATTAACTTTTCTTCTTAGCACAAAAGTATGACATTTCTTGATCCAAATCAAAGAAACTTTTCAGATATAACAGGTGTTTGAAGTGTGTAACCCCACATTAGTAAAGGTTTAAATTTACTAATGATTCCATTTATGAAAGGTAAGATTGCAATTTGATCTACTGTGATTCGGACTTAATGTCCGCATAATGCGCCGGATGTAACAAAATGTTTCCGACTGTGACATTTGTGTTTTGGCGTGAGTTGAATTGTTGGACGTATGTCGATGTTCATGACTTGCGTGCACGCGAATGTTACCTCAAGTAAACATTTGTTCAAGCTCAACACATATAAAAATACTCATAAACATCAACCGCAGATTCCAAAAAGTGCCAACTTTTGTCGGTGGAAATCTGCAAATACAGTCGAGAAAGTCAATGGAAGCCTCAAGATACAAAAACATCTTGTCGAGAGCGGGATTGTTTTTTGCAATTTTGCTCCTCTCAGGATGTCAATCTGCTTTGCTTGATCCCAAGGGCATGGTAGGGGTACGTGAAAAAGAGTTGATCATCACCGCTCTTGTTCTGATGTTGATTGTCGTCATCCCCGTGATTCTGATGACAATTTACTTCTCCTACAAATACCGTGCGAGCAACACTGACGTAGAATACACACCAGAATGGTCTCACTCGACCAAAATCGAAGTGGTGGTTTGGACGATTCCAATCATCATCATCGCGATTTTGGGTGTGATTACCTGGCGTTCTACGCATGAGCTGGAGCCATCCGTCCCACTTCAAAGTGACGTCAAACCGATGACGATTGAAGTTGTTTCACTGGACTGGAAATGGCTATTCATCTATCCAGAGCAGCAGATTGCTACCGTCAACTACGTCGCATTCCCGAAAGATGTTCCTGTGAAGTTCAAAATCACTTCTGACAACATCATGAACTCCTTCTTTATTCCGCAACTGGGCAGCCAGATCTACGCGATGCCTGGCATGGTGACTCGTCTGCACCTGATTGCGAACCACGAAGGTGAGTTCAAAGGCATGTCTGCCAGCTACAGCGGCGAAGGTTTCTCGCACATGAAGTTCGTGGCAAATGCACTGCCAGATCAACAGAGCTTCGACAGCTGGGTTAACGAAGTGAAATCACAGCCAAAAATGCTGCACGATTTCAGCGATTACCAAGCGCTTGCGAAACCAAGTGAAGACGTTCCTGTGACTTACTTCTCTCACGTCCCTCATGACTTGTTCTCGACTGTGGTTATGCAGTTTATGGGTTCTCACAGCATGGGTGGTGAAGCTGAAGAGCATGGTCATATGAACATGGCAGAACATAAAGGGTAACAAACGATGTTTGGAAGACTAACACTAGATTCCATTCCATATCATGAGCCTATCATCATGATCACTATGGCAGTGATCGCGCTTGTTGGCCTTGCTGTGGTAGTGACCATTACTCGTATGGGTAAATGGCAGTACCTGTGGAATGAATGGTTTACTTCGGTAGACCACAAAAAACTGGGCTTTATGTACATTGCTGTCGCGATGATCATGTTAATTCGTGGTTTTGCCGATGCAGTGATGATGCGTAGCCAACAATTGCTGTCGTCAGCGGGTGAAGCAGGTTACCTGCCTCAGCACCACTACGACCAAATCTTTACCGCGCACGGCGTGATCATGATTTTCTTCGTGGCAATGCCGCTGGTCATCGGTTTGATGAACATCGTGGTGCCGCTGCAAATCGGTGCTCGTGACGTGGCGTTCCCATACCTGAACAACCTGAGCTTCTGGCTGTTTGTTGTCGGTGTCATCCTGACCAACATGTCTCTGGCTGTGGGTGAGTTCGGCCGTACCGGTTGGCTTGCATACCCGCCATTGTCTGGCATTGATGCGAGTCCGGGTGTCGGGGTCGACTACTGGATATGGGCACTGCAGATATCCGGTGTCGGTACCACGCTGACGGGTGTGAACTTCTTCGCGACGATTCTGCGTATGCGTACGCCGTCTATGCCGCTGATGAAAATGCCAGTATTCACTTGGGCATCGTTCTGCGCCAACATCCTGATCATTATCTCGTTCCCGATTCTGACCGTAACCATTGCTCTGCTGACGCTTGACCGTTACCTAGGCATGCACTTCTTCACCAATGATATGGGTGGCAACATGATGATGTATGTCAACCTGATTTGGGCTTGGGGTCACCCAGAAGTGTACATCCTGGTTCTGCCAGTGTTCGGTGTGTTCTCAGAAGTCACTGCGACGTTCTCGCGTAAGAAACTGTTCGGTTACACCTCTCTGGTTTGGGCAACGATTGTTATCACCATTCTGGCGTTTGTTGTTTGGCTGCACCACTTCTTCACCATGGGTGGCGGCGCGAACGTGAACGCGTTCTTCGGTATCGCGACCATGATCATCTCTATCCCGACCGGGGTTAAGATTTTCAACTGGTTGTTCACCATGTACCGTGGTCGCATTCAGTTCACAACACCAATGATGTGGACGGTCGGCTTCCTGATTTCGTTCTCTATCGGTGGTATGACTGGCGTTCTGATGGCCGTACCGGGTGCGGACTTCGTACTGCACAACTCGGTATTCCTGATCGCGCACTTCCACAACGTTATTATCGGTGGTGTAGTGTTCGGCTGTTTCGCAGCGATCACTTACTGGTTCCCGAAAGCGACCGGTTTCACTCTGAATGAAACTTGGGGTAAACGTGCGTTCTGGTGCTGGTTGACCGGTTTCATTCTGGCATTCCTGCCGCTTTACGCGCTGGGCTTTATGGGTATGACTCGTCGTATCAGCCAGAACATCGACCATGAGTTCTTCCCTCTGTTGGCGGTTGCTGCCTTTGGTACGGCAATTGTTGCGCTGGGCGTCCTGTGTCAGTTCATTCAGATCTACGTGAGTGTGCGTGACCGTAAACAGAACCTGGATCTGACTGGCGACCCATGGGGTGGCCGTACTCTGGAATGGGCAACGTCATCTCCTCCTCCGTTCTACAACTTCGCAGTGCTGCCGAAAGGCGACGAACTGGATGCCTTCTGGTACCAGAAAGAGCGCGGTGAACACGATCTGAACAAAGAAGTGGAATACCAGCCAATTCATATGCCTAAGAACACACCAACGGGTATCTACGTATCGGCTTGGGCACTGATCTTCGGCTTCGCGATGATTTGGTACATCTGGTGGCTGGCGGCTATCGGTTTTATCGGTATCGTCGTAACCAGTATCAAACACAGCTTCAACGAAGACCTCGACTACTACGTTCAGGTTGATGAAATCAAAGCGATTGAAGAAGCGCACCGTAAACGTGCTGCGCAAGCGACCGCTAACCCAGTGTCTGGCGACCAGGGTGACGATGAAGATATGGAGGTGACCTATGCACGCTAATGTTCATGGCGCACATGATCACGATCATCACGACACCGGTGGCAACAAGCTGTTCGGTTTCTGGATCTACCTGATGAGCGACTGCGTTCTGTTTGCAAGCTTGTTTGCAACGTTCGCCGTCCTGTCTAACGCGACCGCTGGCGGTCCAACCGGCAAAGAGCTGTTTGAACTGCCATTCGTTTTCGCTGAAACCATGCTGCTGCTGTTCAGTAGTATCACGTTTGGTTTCGGTATGATTGCGATGAAACGCAAAGACATCGCTGGCCTGAAACGTTGGCTGGCGGTGACCTTCCTGTTGGGTGCTGGCTTTATCGGCATGGAACTGTACGAGTTCCATCACCTGATTGCAGAAGGCGCAGGTCCGCAGCGCAGTGCATTCCTGTCGGCGTTCTTTACGCTGGTGGGCACGCACGGTCTGCACGTAAGCTTTGGTCTGATTTGGCTGGCAGTGTGCTACTGGCAACTCAACAGCAAAGGCCTGAACGAAATGATGGAAACCCGCTTTAACTGCTTAAGCTTGTTCTGGCACTTCCTGGATATCGTTTGGATCTGTGTATTCACCATCGTCTACCTACTGGGAGTAATGTAATGAGCAACCAACACGTAGATTCTGGTAAAAACGATTACATCAAGGGCTTTATTGCGTCACTGATCCTGACCATTATCCCGTTCTACTTTGTCGCGACTCAAAGCCTGCCAGAGACGGTTACTTACGCTCTGATGTTTGGCTGCGCGATCGTGCAGGTGTTTGTGCACTTTGTGTACTTCCTGCACATGGAAACCCGTACCGAAGATGGCCGTTGGAACTTTGTGTCTCTGATGTTTACCGCCATGGTGGTACTGATTCTGATTGGTGGTTCAATCTGGATCATGTGGAACCTCAACATCAACATGGCGATGTAGGCATCCATGATTAAAGGTTACATCTCTATCACCAAGCCGGGCATCATCATCGGTAACCTGATCTCAGTCGCTGCGGGGTACTTCCTCGCAGCGAAATCTGAGGCGGCTGATGTGGCTTTGCTGGCATACACCTTGGCGGGTGTGGCAATGGTGATTGCGTCAGGCTGTGTGGTGAACAACATTTTCGATCGTGATATCGATTTGCGAATGGATCGCACTCGTGGCCGTTTACTGGCGCAAGGGGAAATCAATGTTGACCACGCGTTTGTCTACGCTATCGCTCTGCTGCTGGGCGGCACGGCTCTGCTTTATCGCATGGCCAACCCGCTCTCGACAGTGGTGGTGTTGTTGGGATACGTGTTTTACGTGTTCTTCTACACCATGTGGTACAAACGCACCTCTGTGTACGGCACTTTAGTCGGTAGCGTCTCTGGCGCCGTACCACCGCTGGTGGGTTACCTTGCCGTAACCAATTACATCAGCCTGGAAGCGGTACTGCTGTTTGCACTGTTCTGCCTGTGGCAGATGCCGCATTCCTACGCGATTGCGATGTTCCGTATGCAAGATTACAAGACCGCCGGCATTCCTGTATTGCCGGTTGTATCTGGCATTGAAAAAGCACGCAAACACATGATGGCGTATGTGGTGGCATTCAACCTGGTGGCTTTGGCTTTGTTCCTTCTCGGGGAGTGTGGCTACGAGTATCTGGTGATTGCTTCTGCCGTGTGCTTCATGTGGACCAAAGTGACTTTCAAACCGGTGACCGAAGACAACTATGTTGAATGGTCAAAAACGGTGTTTAAAGTGTCACTGCTGGTAGTGATGGGCATCAGTTCTGTTCTTGGCTTGGAACTGATTCCTCTGACTATCTAGCTTCCAACCCGTCACAAGCTCAAAGGCGCCCTTTATGGGCGCCTTTTCTTTTCCGCCATAGCGGATATTTTGTTGGTGAGAAAACCGTTACGCGTTGACGCATTGTGCTATACTCCGTGCCCGATCTACAAAGAGGGTTTTTCCATGAGTCTAAAAAACGACATTCAACAAATGCATAACCGTCTCGATACCTGCCGTCACAAGTTGGATGCTGCTAAGACTCGCGGCGATGACGCGATGATCAGCAAGTTCACCGATGAGGTGGAAGAGCTGTCGAAGAAGCTGAACGGCCTAAAAGGCAAAAACGATTACGAGACGAATAAAGAGCGTAAGAAGCTGGCGGATATGCCTTTCTCGCGCGAAATCACCAAAGCCGAGCAGGCGGATCTGGGTAAGCTGAAGAAATCAGTCAAAGGTCTGGTTGTGGTGCACCCGATGACCAAAGTCGGTAAAGCGCTGCGTTTGGAAGTGATGACCGGGTTTGCGCCAAAGCCGTTCTAAGGCGACACCGCAAGAATAAAAAGAGCCAGCGATAGCTGGCTCTTTGCGTTTCTGGCTTTCGATTAGTAACCCATCAATTGCAGCAGATTCTCTGCGGTGCGAATCGCCTCTTTACGGTTGGCGATGTTGAGCTTCTGATACAGGTTACGAATGTGGGTTTTGATGGTGGTTCCTGCCACATCCAGCTCCTGCGCAATCTGCTCATTACTAAAGCCGGAGTAAATCAGCCCCAGCACCTGCCATTCGCGCTGCGTCAGCGGGCTGGTGCGCACTAACTCCGGAATATTCGGGTGGTTGATGAGCTTCTCGACAAACTCTTCGTCGAAATGCACTGAGCGGCTGCGCTGGGTGGTCGAAATCTCTTTCATCAGTTGCTGCGCGCGATGACGTTCTAAATCGCCGAGTTCAACCCGATGTACCAGTTTTTCCAGCAAGTGGCCAATCTTGTAGCCATCAATCAGGAAGTTGCCAATCATGCCGGTCTGGTTGGTCAGACGCAGCGCTTCTTTGATTTTCTCGCGTGCCAGTTCCTCCTGACCGCCAGAAGTCGCGAGGTTCGCTTCTACAATCAGGTTGCGGTTCATATCGGTGATGAGCTGATACTGCTGCGCCTGTTCTTGCATGAAAGTGAGCGTTTGCTCCGCATCTTCGTAGCGTTCCAGATTGATCTGCACGCGAGCGATGTTGCGCCACTGCAATTGCGAGAAGTGGTTGCAGGCGCGCTCCGGTCTGGAAGCGGTCTCCAGCCAGGTTTGCATTGCATCCAGATCGCCACGTGCCTGCCAGTAGAGGATCAGCGACAGTGAGGCGTTCGCGGTCCAGTCGACGTGGTAGTTGGATTGTTTCATCAGATGCTGAATCTGTTCGATAAAGCGGCCGGCTTTATCCAGCTCGCCACGACCAATCGCAATGCGTGCCAGCATCGAGTAACTGTGCAGGTGCTGACTTGGTGAGTGATTGCCGAGCACATCCAGCCCTTTATAGGCACACTCTTCGGCTTCATCCAGACGATTCCAGCACCACAGAATTTGCGCGCGGATACGCAGCAGGAATTCGTGCAGCGGCACTTGGTGCAGATGCTGCTCTTCGACCAGCTTGAATGCATTGTCCTGCACCTCAAATGCGGCCTGCACGTAACCTTGTGCGATCAGAATTTCGCTTTGTTGTAGCAGCGCCCACAGTGCCTGATGGTAAACCTGATACTGGCGCGCCAGTTTTTCGGTCTGCTGCATCATCGACAGCGCGCGGCTCAGTTGCCCCAGCACATGATTGACTTCGCCCACCACCGAGGTTGCTACGATGCGGCTACGGTAAATGGTGTTATCAAGCTGACTCAGGGCCAGTTCGGCCAGCTCCAGCGCTTTTTCCGGTGCGTTCTGGTTGATGGCAACCTGCGCACGTAGCGCGTTGAATTCGCCCTGTTCTTTGCTGCTTGGCTCAACGTTGAGCGCTTTCATCTCTTTGTCGGCGCGGATCAGCATATCGCCGACATCATCGTAACGGTGCTGACTCTGCGCCAGCCAGGCTTGCAGCAGGCAAAGTTTCGGCTCGCTGTAGAGCTGCGTTGGCGTGAGCAGGTTGATTGCCGCTTCGAGCACTTCCAATTCGCCCTGGTTGAACATCTTCCAGCCGTGCTGAGTCAGAATACTGGCCAGTAAGTCTGTGTCCTGAGCGAGGTGTGCATGACGCAGTGCCTGATGCGGCGTATTGGCTTCCAGCCACGCGCGGGCTGCAGCGCGGTGAAGCTCTTGTTCTTGCTGCGGAATGCGCGCCATACGCTGGTGGGCAAGAAACTCTGCAAACAGGTTGTGGAAGCGATACCAGTTCTGCTCGCCTTCCAGCGGGTAGATAAACAGGCCATAGCGGTTGAGCGATTCAATCATGCTCAGCGCGTCATCGCGCTTGGTGAGCGCAGATACCAAGGCGTCATTGAAATGATCCAGCACGGAGCACTGCATCAGGAAGTAGCGTGTTTCCTGATCGAGCAGGTCAAATACCTCTTCCACCAGATAGTCCCACAAATGCGCGTGGTTAAAGTGCGATACCGATTCTGCCGTTTGCGCCAGAGTGCGTTTCTGATGCTGCGCCTGCAAAGCGATCAATTGCAGGGCTGACGGCCAGCCTTCAACATAATTACGCAGGCTGACGGCTGTGATGTCATCAATGCCATCGGCGACGCGCTGGTTAAAGAAGCGGGTGGTTTCTTCGGTATCAAAGGCCAGCAGCTCGTTGCCAATTTCGATCATCAGATCGCGCACGCGCAGGTTGGCGGTACCCAGCGGCGGCGTCATGCGGCTGGTCACGACCAGTGTCAGGTTGTCGGGCATGTGCTTGAGGAAAAAGCGCATAGCTTCGTGGATCTCTTCATCCGAAATCAGATGGTAGTCATCCAGCACGACAAAGCATTCCTGATGAAAATCCGACATTTCGGCAAACACTTCACTAAAGAGAGAATGTAGAGAAGAGAACTGGCGACGCTCCGCCAGCTTTTGCGCGTTCGGGCAGCTTTGCGATGTGGCTTTGTTGATCGCTTGCAGCAGGTAGTTCATGAAGCGGAACGTGTCGTTGTCGCTTTCATCGATGCTGTACCAACCGACATTCGGTTTGTCCGCCAGCCACTGCGCCGCCATGGTGGTTTTGCCATAGCCAGCGGGCGAGCGGAACAGAACGAGTTTATAGCAGGGAGCCTGCTGCAACAGTTCTAATACCCGCGGCCTGACGATGGCGTTATGCAGCCGTCCGGGGCGAGTTAATTTAGAGGGTATCCACATCGTCGTACTTCCCGTTTCTGTCTCTTTGTAATAAGTAGTGAGGGCTAGCTCACGGTTTAATGATGAAGATGTTACTTGATGTCTTTCCCTACGTTTATTGATCGCCCACGAGATTTTTGCAGGTTTCACACTTCTCACTCAACTACGCCCCATTATTGTGAAGTTAATCACTAAAATGGTGCGTAGCTAGCGGTGTATGACTATCACCCTCTACGAAAATTAGTGAAATCTGCGTAACGAGAACGAATAGTTTGTGATCGCGGCTGCACATTGAGCAAATGATTTCAGGCGGAGAAACCTGCGTTTAATAAATCTCCACTAGGGTTATGGAGATGGTTGCCGTGATCCCTGTCACTCATAATTTCGCGACTTGCCCAATCAATGGGAGATAGATCACTCCAACTCAGGTGCTACCCCTTCTACGCCCTGACTCCTCCTCCTAAATTCCGCCGGAAACAGGAGGATGTTTTGATTGCGTAGCAGATGCACGATATGTCTCAGATGGATTAGAACCGAAAAGTGAGATTTCTCAATGAAACCTACTCAACAAAAAAGTTTTGATAAAGCTTTGTTCCAAGAAAACGTAAAACGCCACCTGACTGCTACCTACGCGACGACGATTGAGCACGCATCCAGCCGCTCTTGGTATTTGGCGATGGGCCGTGCCCTGGCCGAATTAACCACGTTTGATCTGCTGCAAACCGAGCAGGACGAGCGCATTGTTAACGCGAAAAGCCTGAACTACTTGTCACTGGAATTTCTGATCGGCCGCCTGACAGGCAACAACCTGATCAGCATGGGGCTGTACGAAGAGATTTCAGCAGCGATGACCGAACTGGGCCAAAGCCTGACCGATCTGCTCGAAGAAGAGCGCGATCCGTCACTGGGTAACGGCGGTCTGGGCCGACTGGCGGCGTGTTTTATGGACTCTTGTGCTGCGCAGGAATACCCGACAGTGGGTTATGGTCTGCACTATGAGTACGGCCTGTTTAAACAATCTTTTGAACAAGGCCATCAGAAAGAAGCACCCGATGCCTGGTGCGGTGTTGAAGGTTACCCTTGGGAAGTGGCACGCCCTGAACTGAAACAGGAAATCGGTTTCTACGGTCATGTGGAAGTGTATCAGGACAACGGCAAAGAGAAGCGCCGCTGGGTACCGGGTATGCTGGTTCAGGCGATGCCGTGGGATCTGCCGATTGTCGGTTACCAGAGCGAGACGGTCTACCCGTTGCGCTTGTGGGAATGCCGCGCGATCGCACCGTTCTCACTGGAAAGCTTCAACAACGGCAACTACTTTGAAGCGCAGCACTCACTGATTGACGCGGGCAACATCACTAAGGTGCTGTACCCGAACGACAACCACGAGAAAGGCAAAACACTGCGTCTGATGCAGCAGTACTTCCACAGTGCTGCGTCGATTCGCGACATTCTGCGTCGCCATGAAGCGGCTGGTTTTGCGTTGGCTGATCTGTCAAAACAAGAAACCATTCAGCTCAACGACACGCACCCAACCATCGCGATCCCTGAGCTGATGCGCATCCTGATTGATGAGCGCGACCTGTCGTGGGAAGCGGCGTGGGCGATTTGTTCAAAAACCTTCGCTTACACCAACCACACGTTGCTGCCAGAAGCATTGGAAACCTGGAGCGAGTCTCTGATCCAGCGCCTGCTGCCTCGTCATATGGAAATCATTTACGAAATCAACCACCGCTTCCTGCAGGAAGTGCGCGCGAAATGGCCGGGTGATGTGGCGAAACAGCAAAAGCTGTCGATCATAGAAGAAGGCTTTCACCGCATGGTACGCATGGCGAACCTGTGTGTGATCGGCTCTTACGCGGTGAACGGCGTAGCGGCGTTGCACTCTGAACTGGTGAAGCGCGACCTGTTCCCTGAATTCAACGAGCTTTACCCAGGCCGTCTGCAAAACGTGACCAACGGTATTACGCCACGTCGCTGGCTGAAGTTCTGTAACCCGGGTTTGTCTGCGCTGATCACGGAGAAAATTGGTGATCAGTGGCCTGCGGATCTGGATCAGCTAGAAGCGATTTCTCAGTTTGCTGATGATAAAGCGTTCCAGAAACAGTTCATGGCCGTGAAGAAAGAGAATAAAGAGCGTCTGGCGCACTGGGTGAAAGAGAACATGGGTATCGAGCTTGATACCAATGCGATCTTTGACGTGCAGATCAAACGTCTGCACGAGTACAAGCGTCAGCACCTGAACATGCTGCACATTCTGTCTCTTTACCACCGTCTGCTGAACGATCCAAGCTTTGACATGCATCCTCGCGTAGTGTTCTTCGCAGCGAAAGCAGCACCGGGTTACCACCTGGCGAAAGAGATCATCTACGCCATCAACAAGATTGCCGAGAAAGTGAATAACGATCCGCGCATCAACAACAAGTTGAAAGTTGTGTTTGTGCCGGATTACCGCGTCAGCATGGCTGAAATCATCATTCCGGCAGCGGATGTGTCTGAGCAAATCTCTACCGCAGGTAAAGAAGCATCGGGTACCGGCAACATGAAGATGGCGCTGAACGGTGCATTGACCATCGGTACCATGGATGGCGCGAACGTAGAAATTCGTGAAGAAGTGGGCGATGACAACATCTACATCTTCGGTCTGGAAGTGGATGGCGTGGAATCACTCAAAGCCAACGGCTATAACCCGTACGACTTCTACCACGCGGATCCGCTGCTGAAAGCATCGTTGGATCTGCTGGTGGGCGACGAGTTCACGCCGGGCGCGCCGGGCAAACTGCGTGCAACGTACGACAGCTTGCTCGATGGCGGCGACCCGTATCTGGTGCTGGCAGATTTCGCCTCTTATGTGGCGGCGCACGAAGCCATCGATCAGCAATACCGCGACCAGGCGGGGTGGGCGAAGAAAGCCATTCTCAATACTGCGCTGGTGGGCAAATTCAGCTCAGACCGCAGTATTCGGGATTACGTCAACAACATCTGGAAACTGGAAGCGGTCAAACGCTAAACCAAATAACAGCCAAGGCAACTGCCTTGGCTGTGTCACAACCATATTTATTACAACACACCCTACACGTTTTGAAGGGGAAAGCAGTCCCTTCGGAGAGAGCGATGAAAGAACAAAACGCATTAAAACAAGTCGCAGAGATGGCAAAAATTGTCGATCACTATGTGAGCGCATGGGGCGACGAAGCGCGTGTTGAAGACGACACTATCCGTCGTCTTTTGGCGTCTTTGGGCTACGACACCACCAATGACGAAACCTTATTGAAGTCGGCAGAGAAAAAACACAAGAAAGATGTGTTGGATCCGGTTCTGGTGATCCGCGAAGGTGAAGCGGTGGAAGTTCCGCTCTATCTGGGCGTGAGTGCCCGTGAAAGCGAATTTAACTGGCGTCTTGAAACCGAGCAAGGAGAGGTACTTGAAGGCTATCTTCAGTCTCAAATCGTTCGAGACGAGCGTGCCGAGGGTGGCCCTCTAGTGTTTGCCCTGCCAAGTGATCTGGCATGGGGCTACCATACGCTGCACATCACCCGCAAACGCCGCAAAGCGCCGTATGAAATGACGCTGATCATTACGCCACCAGCTTGTTTTAAGCAATCTGCGCTGGAACACGGCAAGAAACTGTGGGGCCCGAGCGTGCAGCTTTACACCCTGCGTACCCAGCATAACTGGGGTATCGGTGACTTTGGTGACCTGAAACAACTGGTTGCTGACATCGCGTCACGCGGTGGTGATTTTGTTGGTCTGAACCCGATTCACTCTCTGTTCCCGGCCAACCCGGAAGGCGCTAGCCCATACAGCCCGTCTTCGCGTCGCTGGTTGAACATTCTTTACATCGATGTCAGCTCTGTGCCGGAATTTGCACTGAGCGGCGAAGCGCAGCAACGTGTCGGCAGCCCGGATTTCCAACAGCGCCTCCAAAAAGTGCGTGACACGCATTGGGTGAACTACACCGAAGTCGCTGAAATGAAGATGAGTGTGCTGCCGCTGCTGTTTGCTGAATTCAAAAAACGCCATCTGGAAAAAAACACCGATCGCGCCAATGCCTTCCTCAACTTTGTCGAAGAGGGTGGCGATAGCCTGTTGCATCAGGCAACGTTTGATGCGCTGCATGCTGACCTGCACGCCAAAGACAGCCAAGTATGGGGCTGGCCAGTGTTCCCGGAAAGCTACCGTCGCTTCGATAGCCCGGCAGTGCAGAAATACATTGAAGAGAATCAGGACAGCGTCCACCTCTACATGTACCTGCAGTGGATTGCTGACACCCAGATCAATGAAGCTCAGGCTTTGGCAGAAGAGAAGGGCATGTCCGTCGGTCTGTACCGCGATTTAGCGGTGGGCGTATCGGACGCAGGTTCTGAAACCTGGGCAGATGATGGCAACCTGATCATGGACGCGAGCATTGGTGCGCCGCCGGATATCCTTGGTCCTCTGGGCCAGAACTGGGGTTTACCACCTCTGAACCCGCAAGTACTGCAAGCCACCGCTTACGATGCTTACATCAAACTGCTGCGTGCAAACATGAAGCATTGTGGTGCGCTGCGTATCGACCACGTGCTGGGGCTGCTGCGTCTGTGGTGGATTCCGAAAGGTGAAAACGCGACCAAAGGCGCGTACATCTACTACCCGGTGAAAGATATGCTGGCGATTCTGGCGCTGGAATCGCATCGCCATCAGTGCAGCGTGATCGGCGAAGATTTGGGCACCGTGCCGGATGAAATCGTTGAATTGCTGCGTGATGCTGGCGTGCACTCATACAAAGTGTTCTTCTTCGAAACTTCCAAAGACGACGGCGGCTTTATTTCTCCGGAGCATTATGCCGAGCAGTCAATGGCAGCGCTGTGTACACACGACATGCCAACGCTGCGTGGTTTCTGGCACTGCGACGACCTGAAACTTGGCGGTGAAATTGGCCTGTACCCAGATGCAACCCAACTGGCGGCGCTGTTTGATGATCGCCTCAAGTGCAAGCAAGGCATTCTGGATTCAGTGGCGTGGCATGGTTACCTGCCTGAAGGCGTAGGCCGTGATGCCAGCCTGGTCCCGATGGATTCCTACCTGAGCGAAGCGTTGCAGTTGCACGTCGCTGCCGGTTCTTCGGCGTTGTTGAGTGTCCAGCTTGAAGACTGGTTGGAAATGGATAAGCCAGTCAACATTCCTGGCACAGTTAATGAATACCCTAACTGGCGCCGTAAGCTTTCCATGAATCTGGACGAAATTTTCGCCCGTGAAGACGTGAACCGCATTGCGTCGAAACTGAGCGAAGTTCGCGCCAAGGCAAGCAAATAAACCCATTGGAGTGATTTAGCCTTTTCTCATAAATTACAACGAGAAGTTTAGGTTTGGTCACTCCACGTCATACTTGAGTTCGATAAGATGGTTTAACGCTAGCAAGCCCGCACTTTTAGCGGGCATTTTTTTCTTTTGAGTGAGTCAAGGTTAGGAGTAGGTATATTGAAAACGACAAAAAAGAAGCCATCCAAACAGCAACTGGCCTATCAACAACTTTCCCACGCCGCGTTTGCTGATCCTTTTGCCTTTTTAGGCCCCTACATTGCCGATGAACAGTGCGCGCTGCGAGTGTGGCTGCCGGGCGCAGACAGCGTTGAGCTGGTGATTGAAGGGGAACCCCGTATTGCGCTGGAGCGTGAAGATGAATCCGGTTTTGTTCTCAAATCATCATGTGATCTGCGTTTTACCCATTATCAATTGGCTGTCAACTGGGCTGGTGTCGAGCAGTTGATTGACGACCCGTATCAGTATCATTCCATTTACGCCGAGTACGACGACCTGCACACGCCAAAGCAGATGTATCGTTTTCTGGGATCGCATTTTGTCACGCTTGAACGTGATGGAAAGCAGATCTCTGGGGTACGTTTTCTGGTGTATGCGCCGCACGCTTCCTCTTGCAGCTTGATCGGCTCATTTAACCAATGGGATGGTCGCCGCCATCCGATGCAGCGTCTTGATTACGGCATTTGGGGCTTGTTTGTTCCGGGCCTCGAAGCGGGTGTGCAGTATAAATATGAATTGAAAGGTCCACATGGTGAAGGTTTACCGCATAAAGCCGATCCGTGGGGTAGTTACGCTGAGCAGTATCCATCCTTTGCTTCGGTAGTGTATGACCACGAAAGCTATGAGTGGCAGGATGCGTCTTGGCAAACCCGTCCGGTGACGGAAAAACGCAAAGAAGCGTTATCGTTTTATGAGCTGCACGCTGGTTCATGGAAACGCGGCGAAGATGGCCGCTTCCTCAATTATCGTGAATTGGCCGATCAACTGGTGCCGTATCTGGTCGATATGGGGTACACCCATGTTGAACTGATGCCGGTGTCTGAGCATCCGTTTTACGGCTCTTGGGGCTATCAGCCTGTTGGTTTATTCGCGCCAACCAGTCGCTATGGTACACCCGATGATTTCAAATACTTTGTCGACGCCTGTCACCAAGCCGGACTGGGCGTGGTACTTGACTGGGTTCCGGCTCATTTCCCATCGGATGACCATGGTTTGGCCAACTTCGATGGCACACCACTCTATCACGACCCGGATCCACGCCGGGGCTGGCATCAGGATTGGAACTCGTACATCTATGATTTAGGGCGCGAGCACGTACGCCGTTTTCTGGTTTCTAACGCGCTGTACTGGTTTGAAATGTTCCACATTGATGGCATTCGTGTTGATGCGGTGGCGTCGATGCTGTACCTCGATTACTCGCGCAGTCACGATCAGTGGATTCCTAACATCGACGGTGGCCGTGAGAACTATGATGCGATCGCAACGCTGAAGTGGATGAACGAGGAAGTCTACAAATACTTCCCGAATGCGATGACCATTGCCGAAGAATCCACGGCGTTTCCGGGGGTCTCTGCACCAACCTTTATGGGCGGTTTGGGCTTTGGCTTTAAATGGAACATGGGTTGGATGCATGACAGCTTGTCGTACATTCAGGAAGATCCGGTGCACCGCAAGTATCACCACAATACGCTGACCTTCCCGCTGATTTATGCCTTTAGCGAAAACTACGTCTTGTCGCTATCTCACGACGAAGTGGTGTATGGCAAGCGCTCTCTGATCTATAAAATGCCGGGCGATGAATGGCAGCAAACTGCCAACATGCGCGCTTATTTGGGTTACATGTATGGTCAGCCAGGCAAGAAGCTTAACTTTATGGGAGCGGAGATCGGTCAGACGGCGGAGTGGAATCACGATGATCAATTGCAATGGTTCCTGCTGGAATTTGCCCGTCATAACGGTGTGCAAAGTCTGGTGCGTGATTTGAACCATCTGTACCGTAATGAAGCGGCATTGCATGAACTGGATTGCGATCCGAAAGGTTTTGAATGGCGCCTGCAAGATTCCGCTGATGCCAGCGTGATTGCCCATGAACGCTTTAGTGAAAATGGCGAGCGCATTCTGGTGGTAACAAACTTCACCCCTGTGCCACATGAATCTTTCCGCTTAGGTGTACCCAAGACAGGTAGTTATCAACTGCTGCTCAACAGCGATGCGCCTCAGTACGATGGCAGCGGCTT
This sequence comes from Vibrio fluvialis, assembly GCF_900460245.1. NCBI lineage: Bacteria > Pseudomonadati > Pseudomonadota > Gammaproteobacteria > Vibrionales > Vibrionaceae > Vibrio > Vibrio fluvialis. The sequence goes on along the minus strand of NZ_UHIP01000002.1, from coordinate 554,053 downwards.
TGAGGTCAATACGCTGGTGGCTACGGAAAAAGTACCTAGTGAGGGTTTACCTTAGTCACTGAGACTACGCGTGCCACCTTTGGCTACGTTAATGTATAAGTTTATCGACTGAATGACTCATTAGCCTGTTCGAGCCCGATTTTACAATGTAAATCGGGCTTTTTTGTATCGCAGGATCCTTGCCCGACAAGCAAGATCTTGCTTGTTCAAAGGCAGTTTGTTGCTCTAATGGCAAGGTTTTAAATATAACTAATTGATTTTAAAAGAATGCCAAAGTGGCATCGACTTTGCTCCCTTACTCACTGAATTCGCGCTGAGCGCACTTACATCACGAACGTTTTATCGAATGGCAAAGGTTGTCTTAACCCGTTGCCTGATAAACAACCAGTTAGAAAGGAATGAGCAATGCCAACTCCATGTTATATCTCTATCGAAGGTCAAACTCAGGGTCTAATCACTGCAGGCGCTTGTACTGCGGATTCTATCGGCGATTCATTCGTTGAAGGTCACGAAGACGAGATGCTGGTTCAGCAGTTCGACCACATCGTTACTGTTCCGACTGACCCACAATCGGGCCAGCCTTCAGGTCAGCGTGTGCACAAACCATTCAAATTCACCGTGTCTCTGAACAAAGCTGTTCCTCTGCTGTACAACGCACTGGCATCAGGCGAGAAGATGACGACGGTTGAACTGAAATGGTACCGCACGTCTATCGAAGGCAAACAAGAAAACTTCTTCACCACCAAGCTGGAAAACGCGTCTATCGTGGATATCCAATGTGAAATGCCACACTGCCAAGATCCAGCAAAATCTGATTTCACTCAGAACCTGACCGTTTCGATGTCTTACCGCAAAATCACGTGGGATCACGTGAACGCGGGTACTTCAGGCTCAGACGATTGGCGTAAACCAATCGAAGCGTAATTTACGCTCGAGCTGTGTTGCCCGTCTCAAGGCGGGCAACCTTGTGAACCTTAAGCACAAAGCATCCAACCCGCACCCTGGCATCCGCTTGGTTTCGGGTGTTTTGCGCTTAAGGTTTCACCATTTTTACTGAGTATGAAGGAATGGCAGGATGGCGACGTTAAAGTATCAGTTTCATGTGGAAGGTCTGGAGGACGACACGCTGGTGGTGCGTGGGTTCGACGGGCAAGAAACGCTTTCCAGCGAACGTATAAATGGGCAGCTATGCCACGGTTTTCGTTATCAACTGGAACTGGCCAGTCGGCTTGCCAATTTAACGCCGGAGATGGTGGTGGATAAAGTCGCGGAGCTGACGTTCTATCGCGACGATATGCTGGTTCAGTGCGTGAACGGCATCGTGCGCCGCTTTACTCGGGGCGATACCGGCCATCACCACACCTTCTATTCACTCACGTTGGTGCCTGCTTTAGAGCGTTTGTCTCTACGCCACAACAGCCGCATCTTCCAACTCAACACCGTGCCGGAAATCCTCTCCATTCTGTTGCAGGAAATGGGCATCAACGACTACGCCTTTGCGCTGACCCGCGATTGTGCGCAGCGTGAATTCTGCGTTCAGTACCGTGAAACCGACTTGGATTTTCTCCATCGTTTAGCTGCCGAAGAAGGGTTGGTGTACAGCTTCATTCATGAAGAAGGTAAACATACGCTGATATTCAGCGACGCCTCAGAGAGCCTGCCGAAACTCGGTGAGCCAATTCCGTACAACACGCTGGCAGGCGGCATGATTGAATCACCGTATATCTCGGCGCTGAGCGTGCACACCCAATCGGAGGTGAGCCAGACCGCGCTGCAGGATTACAGCTTCAAAAAACCGGCGTACTCGTTTGCCCAGCAAGTGGTCGGGACAGAAATGGAGTACCAGCAGCCAGATTACGAACATTTCGATGCGCCGGGGCGCTATAAAGACGATGTCAGCGGCAAAGCGTTCAGCCAGATCCGCCTTGATTATTTGCGCCGCAACGCGCACACCGCGACCGGGAAAAGCAACCAACCGTTGCTGCGTCCGGGGGTGAAATTTGACTTGCAAGAGCACCTTGATGACACCTTAAACCGAGACTGGTTGGTGGTGAGTGTCACCAGCCAAGGCACGCAGCCTCAGGCGCTGGAAGAAGCTGGCGGTCATGGCGCGACCACCTACGCGAACCAATTCACATTGATCCCGGCGCATCGCACCTGGCGCGCCACGCCGCAAGCCAAACCTCAGGTTGATGGCCCGATGATTGCCACAGTCGTTGGCCCAGAAGGCGAAGAGATCTTCTGCGATGAACACGGCCGTGTAAAACTGCATTTTCCGTGGGATCGCTACTCCAACGGTGATGAGCACAGCTCCTGCTGGGTGCGCGTCTCGCAAGGTTGGGCGGGCAGCCAATACGGCATGATTGCCATTCCGCGCATCGGCCATGAAGTGATTGTGTCGTTTCTCAATGGTGACCCCGACCAACCGATTGTCACCGGCCGTACCTATCACGCCACCAACACTGCGCCGTATGCGCTGCCGGACAACAAAACCAAAACCGTGCTGCGCACCGAAACCCATCAGGGGCAGGGTTATAACGAACTCAGTTTTGAAGACCAAGCGGGCAGTGAGCAAATTTACCTGCACGCGCAGAAAGACTTTGATGGCCTGATTGAAAACGACCACACCAGCGTGATTAAGCACGACAAACACCTCACGGTGGAGAACGACCGCTTTACTCAGATCAAAAACAATCAGCATCTGACGGTGGGCGGCGAAAGCCGTACCAAAATCGCATTAGATCAAAGCATTGAAATCGGTGGATCGCTGCATCAGAAAGTGGCCGATAAGACCATTTTCGACTCCGGTAACGAAGTGCATCTTAAAGCAGGCAACAAGTTGGTCCTCGACGCGGGCAGTGAACTCACCATCAAAGCCGCAGGCAATTTTATTAAAGTCGATGCTGGCGGCGTGCATGTGGTCGGTTCCGCCATTAACCTCAACTCCGGCGGCAGCGCCGGATCCGGCTCGGGTTATGGTGGGCAAGTGGCTGAACTGCCTGGAGGCGTTGAAGCTCAAGCAGTGCCAGAGGAAATGCTATGTGCTCCAATGTCAGCGACGATGTCGAGTCTACTACCTGCTGTCGCTACATTGGACTTACCTGTAATAGAGCTTTGTCAAAAAAGAGCAGATGGAAGTTGTCCAAAGGCGAATTGCGAGTGTACTCAATGAATAGCGAAGAAAAGAACTATCTGCTTGTCGTCGATACACTTCGCGTGACTGACGCTAAAAAAATATGTGCTCAGGAAGAAAAAGAGTGGGAACCATTGTATTTAGGAACTGATTGGCAGCCGCAAATTTCGAATAGCCCTATATGGATCAAAGTAAACCCTCTGGATGAATTGTGGCAGCGTTGGGAAAATGACCTAAATTGGGCAACTAGTGCAATTATCTTTGTTTATCAGAATGATAAAAACATTGAAGATGTGGTCAAGTCATTACAAAAAAATATTACAGCAAGAAGTGAGGATGGGCGTCTATTCCTCTACCGCTTTTATTCCCCCTATACATTATCTGTTGTCGCTAAATATGGAGATGAAGATGTTATCAATGCGACTTTAGGATTAACTGAAAGCGCATGTTTCTCCCCCTCTTTAAGTGATGAATATGTTTCTTCGATTGTCAGAAATACACATCGCGATCTGGGACAAAAACAACTTTCACTTCCTAGTGCACTTATTGAGGAATTATTACAATGAGCACACATCTTATCCAACCCGGCGATACGCTCTCTGTATTAGCCAAACGTTACAATACCGATGTTGCTACTTTACAGCGGTTGAATGCCCAGCAGATCAAAGATATTGATCTGATCTACAACGGTAATACTTTGGTTTTACCCGAAGTCTACGATGTGGCTAGTGGTGAGCGGGAGGCTAAGCAAATTTTATCGAATGAGCGGCTTACCCTCTCTGAATGCAGTGTTCCGCAATTTGTCGATGCTTTATATGTCCCCGAGCATCCAAACACCAGAAAACAGATGCTGATCCTGCTCACAGAGGAGGCAAAAAAGTATGTGCTTGAGGATAACAAGCGTTGTAAAGCTGCTTTACAAGGCGATAAAGAAACCGTTCTTAAACAGCTCACCAAACTGGGCGTGATGGATCAATTCAATAGCATCGCCCATGAAGCTTTTTTAAAGCATATTGATGAACAGAAAGCCAAGGATTATCGAGAAGCTTTGTTGGAACACATGGCCTTATCCCACTGTTACCAAAATAATGTCCTGCAATTCCCTTCAGAAAATGAGCGTATAGGGCTCAGTCGCATCATTGCACGCCAGCAACAGATTGAAAAACAATATGAAGAGACGTTGCGTGATATTGAACAACGCTCTCAAGGCTCAAGTTGGTTCATTGATGGTGAATACGCTACGTTAACTAAAGATGCGATTGCTGGTGCCGAAACTCACCGAGTTTCACAACTCAAAAAATTACAGAAGTCTCTGATAAAGCAGCTCGAAAAAAGCATTCAACGCTTTGAAAAAGAGGCGATGGATTTTGCTGCCAAAACAAGTCTTGAAGAGCAAGGTAAACATTACCAATTTTCTGATAAGCATGCCTATTACTCCTCAAACGTTGAGCTTAAAATTTATAACGCATTAGAAACTATCAAAAAAGAACGTAAAAAAATTGGGTTATGTGACGATATCGACAGTGCAGATTTAACCATTTCCACCGCGATACCCTCATTAAAAACCGCGTATGAAAGTTATCAGTATTGGCAAGGCACTGCGCATAAGGTTTTAAATCGTCTAAGGAATCAAACGCTAAGATGGGAACCTAGGGCCTTTTTCACTATTACCAAGAGTGATAACCGACTGCAGAATCCTGATTTTTATGCTGCGGTGTACCACCTGAATCAGACGGGAACGGTACTCAAAGAGCAGTGCTTAACGGAAGATGAGCTATTTAACGGATGGGAGCGAGTAGAGCAAGTACGGATTGCGATCAAAGAACAACGTGCCAGTATTGCTGATTTAAACGACCTTCTGGGGAGGATTAACCAACAGAGTCCGATTGCCAGTTCCATGGGATACTACTGTGTTTATGTGCTGAATTTGCTGTTACTGCAAGAAGTCGCGCTGCGAGTACAAGATTTTGCTGAACGGTTGGGCGAGAATGCGCAGTATGCTCAATACGTTAAAAGTTTATTGCGTTACGCGGAAGCGGCACAGCAACGTTGTGAAAATCTTTTAACACTAGCCACTCAGAAGGCCAAAGCTCCCCATTGGGATTACCTGAAAAGAGACATTACCTTTATCGGTGATGTTCCAGTTTGGGATGATTCATCTCGCACGGTGTTAATTCGTGAAACACACTGGCAACCTCAAAACCTCAATAACCAGATTTTTGCCAATAGTGGCATTAATCAGCGAACCGTAGTGGAATGTGCCCTCTCTTCTGATCCAACAACTGCGCTTTATATCTTATCTGATAGCCCTGTGCTTTCTTCTGATGTGGCTGAAAATAAAAAATGTACCTCGGTGATTTCGTTAAATCTGGCCACATCAGCTGCACGGGAGAAAGGCAAAATCACGGCAGGGCTCAAAAAGGCACTGGGCAGTGAATCGGTATTGAAAAGCCTGAAATTTGAGCAAACCGCAACTTGGGCTAACGTTGAAGACATTGTGTTTCCTTGGCAAACAAAACGTTTTGAAAATGAAATGTTTGGCATTAATACTGCTTACGAAACCAGCGGCGGCGTCCAGTTTGCTCGTTATGTTCATAGCGCTGAGGTGAAAGTTGATCATGAACTGATCAAAGCAGACTCCTCTACTCTGGTGAAAATCGATCTGAATGCCGGTTTTTCATTGGCCAGTGCTGAACGCGTCTTCACGATACGACTCCCGAATGCAGGAGCTTTGCCATTAGATATTCCGTATCGTGTCAGAGAGAGTAGCGAACAGCAAACCCAAAACATAGGCACAGCAGTATTGATGATTGAAGGCAAAGCTTATGGTGTATTAGGAGCAAGCCTTAAGTTGGGGACTCAACTGCATATTGGCAATATTGAAGAAACTCGCGAGGGGTTTGGAAAACGTCAAGTAAAGCCACTAGGCATTAAGGGCACGGTACCGAGTAGAGCGGACTACAGCTCTTACGCGACTGCATCACTGGGTACGCGCGGTAATAATGACAATGCCATTGGCGCTGGTATTAAAGCGGAAGCCTCCGCCTTTGCTGGGCTCGAAGCCGGCGGTATGTTGAGCTGCAAATACGATTGGACAAAAGATCAAAAATCGCCACCGCAAAACCTGTTCAAAGTCAGTCAATATTTTAAAATGAGCCTAGGTATTGGCTATGAGGGTGTGCTGCAATGCACCTTCCAAAATGGCCGCTTTATTTTTATCACGGCGCTGGGGGCAAGTACCGGGCTGGGGATTGGCGGTAAGTTTGCCACTGAACTTAACCCAGCGGCTGCGAACGATTTTTTCGCCGCTTTACTTGCGGTGATGCAAAATTCAGGCTTCCAACGTTTTGAATTTTTCGATGAATCGGGTGAGGTGAATACCTTTGCCGCGTTTAACACAATATTGACTGTAGCGGCGGCTTTTGGCCTTACGGTTGGGCAGGTGATGATGTTACCCTTTAACATCATCACCAATATGGAAAAGCAAGCCAGTGATAAAGATAACGCTTATTTTGTGGCGAACTTTTTACTCTCGAAGGAGCATCAGCGAGAAAACCAACAGTGGATCGCCAATATGCCCGCAGAAACGTTAGCCAAGCTATTGTCGGTACTGATCCATTACAATGATATTCCTTCCTTCACACTATTTGGTGATACAGAAGCTGAGCGAAATAAAGCGGCCACCCGCAATGAAAAACAGCGTAAGGCGATCAACCAAATATTACTTTGGTTAGGGGGTGAAAAGGCCAATCAAAGTGGTATGCGCCGTTTTGAAAATGCGCTGCAGCGCATGGGGTTAGTAGATCCTACTCAATTAGATAAAACAGAGCAGTGGTCACGTTACGCAAAAAATATATTGATTTTACGCGATTTCTTTAGCAAAGCTTTTTCTCAACCGTATGAAAATCCAAAAGATAGAGATGAAACCGAATATATGAGAGTGTTAGGAGAGGACTACGATTTGTTTAAAGCCTATTTATTACGACTAACAGAGCAAAATAAAATTTTAGAAAAAAACACCCTGAGTTCTGAGCGCCGTGCCCGTTTAAACACTGAGTACACAGTGCTACGTGCCAGTGACTCGATGCAGCTTGAATACCTAAGAACCAAGGGCTATCGACTTGTTAACTGGTTACCCGAGAAGTAAACATGAAAAAAATTATCTTTATCTGGCTAGTTTTATTACACAGCGCTGCTTGGGCGATGGAGTCTGTTGAGCAGGGAATTATCTTGTTTAATCAAAAAGAGTATCAGCAAGCGCAGCATATCTTTCAGCAGCAATCGGATGCTGGCAGTGCTTATGCGACATTTTGGTTAGGGGTGACCCAGTACAAAAACCGCCAGCACTTTGAGGCTGGACAAACATTTTTAAAAGCGGCAGAGATGGGTGACCCCTGGGCGATGGGGGTTTTGGGGGATGTGAATCTGTATGCTAACAACCCTTGTAAGTTTCTTGGCTGGCCCTGTGATGAGAAATGGTTGACGAAGGCCAAGCAGGGATGGAAAGCTCTTGCTGAAAACGGCGATGGTAAAGCCGCATTTGCTCTAAAAATCAATCAAAGAGAGTGGTGGGAATATATCCCTTTTTATCGTCAAAGTCGGTATCAAGAAATCGTCAGTAAGGCCATTCCTAATGGTGGCTATAAGTTCCTAGACTACAATACTTATTGGGATTCATCTGAAGACAAGCTACCGTACCTCAAGTTGGTTGCCAACCAAGGTTATGCTCCAGCAATGAAAACGCTTTATTATCGAATGGATACCATTGGTTATGATGAAGCCATGAAATGGATTAATAAAGCAATAAAATTGGGTTATGCGGAAGCAGCGAAAACACTATATCTTGCCTATCGAGTAGGTGAGGAAGATCGTGATGGTAATATCATCATGTCCCCCGATCCTAAAAAAGCCTACTACTACAGTCGACTTGCCGAGGCGTTAGGTGGACAGAAACAAGATAATAGCCTTATTTTACACAAACGCATCATCAAAGATGGCTTACCCGTTTCGGATGAAAATGGTGAACCAGTATTTGAAATTCTCGTTACTGAGCAAGAGCAAGCGGAAATGGATAAACAAGTGGCTGAATTTGTGAGAGACATTAAGCCTAATCTATTTTTGGATGAAACCTCGATTGATTTGTTCTAATGCTTAAGCGCCCTTGCTTGAGTTCGGGTATTAGGGCGCTTTTTTCTTTCCTCTCTTTTCATCTACACTTATCTCCTCAATTGAGATTAAGGAAATCTTATGGTTACAGCGTTGTATGCCGTCATTTTGGCTGGGTTATTGATAGGGTTGGCGGTGCAGGTGATCAAGCAGCGGCGGCGTCATCAGGTGAAGTATATGGACGGTGGTGTGAATGCGTTGACTTTGGCGCGCAGTGCGCAGGGCAATGCGGCGGAGTATATTCCGATCACGTTGATTTTGATAGGCTTTGCAGAGTTCAACGGTGCGAATGTATGGTGGCTGCATGCGACGGGAATTGCTTTCATTCTCGGTCGTTTGCTGCATGCCAAAGCGATCTTAAACGATCAACTTAAAGGTCGCATAACCGGAATGAAACTGACTTTTAGCGTCATGATTATACTGATGGTACTGAATCTGATTTATCTGCCGTACGGCAAACTGTTCTAATCACTCCTTTACGTGAGGGTGCAGTTTATTCTGATAATCAGGCAACTGCGCTCTCAATCCTTCAAAAGTATTGAAAGCACTCGACACAGAGAGCTTGTTCGCCAGCCAATTCGGTAACATGCCGCCCGGATCGGCAAAGGCGGTATAGTCGATATGCGTCATCCCATTGGTCAGCTTTTCTAGTGTCCAGGTGGCTTTGACGGCCTTGATTCGCACAAAACCTTCCTGCTCAGGATACTGATCTGACGCATCCTTAATGGTCAGTACCAACGCGCCTGCAAACTGCTTGAACTGCGAATAAGTCACCATATCTCTGTCTCTGGCTGGCCAAGGGGCCGCAAAGCGTGTGTAGACGATATTTTCGTTGTCCGATATCTGTTTGAGGACTCGGCTGGAGTCCACATTATCAATCCAGTTCGGAACATTGCTGCTGTCTTCCAGGAGTGTCATAAAGGCTGCGTACGTGGTGTTTACAAACATCTGCGCGCGAATCTCGACTAAACCGTCACGATGCTTGCGAGTTTGGATAGTGATGCCATCCTGGTTTTTAGCCATTTCCCAAGGAACTGGTTGAGCCGTTTCGGCCCAAGAGATCATCGGAAGTAGCAGTAAAAGAGCGCTCAGCCAATGTGCCAACATAAGGTTCCTTGTTTTGCGAAAGAGTATGAATTTCAGTCGGGTACGTTCTGCCCTTTGACTAAGCGTAGAGCGAAATGAGGGCTTCCTGCAACAGCGCAGTTAATGCTAACGCCAAACAAGGACCTTGGTCATAACAAAAGCAGAGAAGTTCTCTTTAGATTGCGTTCTCCGCCGTACAGGGTGGTATGGGCGGAGAACAAAATCGTGTGTCAGATGAGCTGGAAACTGGAGAGAATAAAGATGCCCAACGTGCACGAGAGTAGGGAAAATACGGTGGTCAACGCGATGATGTTGGCGGCCAACGTTGCATTCCCACCCATCGCCCGAGCCATGACGTAACTTGCGGCTGCGGTTGGTGACGCACTCATCAGGAAAATCAGGCCCAAATCCATACCACGGAAACCATAGAGCAGTGCGGCGCCTGTGATCATCACGGGCGAGAGCACCAGTTTATAGGCGGTAGAGAACCAGGCTGAACTTTTGTCATCTTTGAGTGAACGCATATCGAGTGAACCACCAGTGCACAATAGCGCCAGTGGCAGAGTCATGTTGGCGAAGTAATGTCCGGCCTGAGTGACAATGTTGGGGATAGGCACGGCCAGAAAGTAGCACACCACACCGAGCATAATTGAAATGATCAACGGGTTTTTGGTCAGCGTTTTAACGATGAGTTTGCTCGCTTGCACCCCTGTGGTTTCACCTTTGGGCGTCAGAGCGATGACGGCTTGAATGTTATACAGCACCGTTGTCGAGGCAACATAAATAGCAGCCAGAGCCACACCCGCATCTGAATAAGTATTGGCGACATACGCGAGGCCAATAATAGCGGTATTGGCTCGAAAGCCACCTTGAATGATCACGCCTTGGTCGCGCGGGTCACGAAATGCGCGCTTGGTGGTAAAGGTGGTGAAGAGGAAAAACGAAAAGTTGGCCACCAAACCGAAGATGATCAGCGCGGCACTGGAAGAAAAGTCGTGCTTTGAACCCACAATACTGAGAAACAACATCGCAGGCAGAGTGACCTGAAATACCATACGGGATGCAACTTCAATAAAGTTTTCGTTGATCAGATTCATGCGTTTAAACATCACCCCCAAAACCAGCATGAGGCAAATGGGGCCGGTGATGGACGCCGAAAACTGCAGTTGCTCTAATATCCCTTCCATATCAATCCTTTGACCGTGGTCGCAATTTCACCATTCTTTCACAGATTTCTAAGAGCGAGAAATCAAATTTGCAAAATAGAACGAACGTGCTAAAAATAGAGCCTGATGCAATTATGGTGGCCAATAATGAGCAAAGGAAGAATCACTCGAGAGAATATATTGCAGACGGCATTTGAACTGGCGAGCGCCAATGGCTTAGAGAGTCTGACGATCGGTGAGTTGGCGAAAGAATGCGGTATGTCCAAAAGCGGCCTGTTTGCACACTTCAATTCCAAAGAGAATCTGCAAATTGCCGTGTTGGAGTTTGCCAACCAGACGTTTATTCGTCGAGTGATCTCACCAGCCCGCGAACTTGATGACGGTGATATCGAGAGAAAACTGCGTCGGATTCTGGACAACTGGCTGGGCTGGAACCAATCGTTTCAGGGCAGTTGCATGTTTTTGGATGCGTGGAAAGAAGCGGTGCACACCGATTGTGCGATTCAGCAGACACTGAAAGCGTCGATTTCGAGCTGGATTCATTATTTGCAGATTCAAATCCACAAAGGCATAGAGCAGGGACAATTTGTCGCTCATTTGAATGCTCAGCAAGCGAGCTATGAATTGTATGGGCTCTATCTGAGTGCGCATCTATTTTATTCACTATATGGACAAGAACAGAGTTATCAACACTTTTGGCAGGGCGTGGATGCGCTGCTGGCGCGCTGGAAAAAGGCGTGAAGAATTTGGTTACCTCGCTTTACGTTTAGCGAGTTAGCTTGAACACAAAAAATTTTACCAATAAAAAGCACGAACGTTCGTTTTTGTGCTGAAGGATCGAATCATGAGTGAGAAGATTTATTTCAATACGTCCGGCAAGTTCAGTCTGCGCCGCAGCCTGGTTAACTGGACAACCCGTTTGCACCATACTCTGGCTCCGGCGCATGCGCGTAAAACGGCGCGCAAGGTACTGCTAACTCCAGCGCGAATGACGGCGAAGAATCACCCGCCAAAAGGTATGATCAAAAGTCAGGTGGAGTCTGCGGAAGGTAAACTGACCACTTACCGCTTAGGAGAAGGTCCGGTGTGGATCCTGACTCATGGTTGGTCCGGGTCGTCGAGCCAGTTTTTCCCGCTGATGGAGCATATTGCGGCGCAAGGTTTTACGGCGCTGGCTTACGATCATCCGGCGCACGGTGAAAGTGAAGGGGCATTTGGTCATGTGCCGGCATTTGTGCGTGGTCTGGAAGCGATTCTCGACAGTGAACCTGAGTTTGTCGGACTGATTGGCCACAGTATGGGGAATGTCACTGCGTTGGAATGTCGTCATGCCAAACTGGAACGTTGTCCGATGGTGCTTATTGCGCCTGTTCTGGATTATCTGGATAACTTATTCGGTACGGTAGCCCGTTCAGGATACTCTATGCGTCTGTTTGAAGAGGTCGTCAACGAAGTACAGGACGAGTATCGCTATCCTATTCATTCTATCCAGCCCTACCAGAGCCTTAAACAGCGTAAAGCGCCAACCATCATTGTCCATGATGAAAAAGACCGATTTGCTCGCTACGCTGAATCTGATAAGGCGGCGCAGGAAATAGAAAATGTCACCTTGATTACTACTAAAAATCAAGGACATGGAAGAATTATGAAAGGAAGTGAAGTTAAAGTGGCATTTGAACAAATTGTTAAAAGTATTGATTAGCTCAATCGTTTGAATTGAAGCACGTATTTTTCCAAATTGTTAAAATTTATGGTGTCGGGATTTCTATTTATTTCAATGTGTTAAATTGTAAGTGATAGTTTTGATAGGCTTAACAATTTCGCAATAATTATTATCTCCTCGTTTGAATCTGTGTGATGATCGCGAGTGCCGATTGGCCTCCTTAAGGAAGAATAATAATGAATAGAAATGATAGTGTCCCTTTACCCCACAATACCCGAGAATGGTTTTTTAACCGCAACAGCCTGATCATCCTTGCCGATGTCGCGCTGTTTTTTATCCTTTTTAATACCCTGCCATTTGAGCCAAATGTCGTTTTAGGTATCAGCATGCTCGCGTTTATCGCTGTGCTGTGGTTGACCGAAGCACTGCACGTGACGGTAACGGCAATACTGGTGCCTATCATGGCCGTATTGTTTGGCGTGTTTGATACGCAGGCCGCGCTCAATAATTTTGCTAACTCGATCATTTTCCTGTTCCTGGGAGGCTTCGCGCTTGCTGCCGCGATGCACCGTCAGGGGCTGGATAAAGTGATCGCTGACAAAGTCCTGATCATGGCTCGCGGCAAAATGAGTGTCGCGGTGTTCATGCTGTTTGGCGTGACGGCTGGTTTGTCTATGTGGATCAGTAACACTGCGACCGCGGCGATGATGTTGCCACTCGTGCTTGGTGTACTGAGCAAAGTCGATGACGACCGTGGTCACAGCACTTACGTTTTCGTGCTGCTTGGCATTGCATACAGCGCCAGTATTGGTGGTATTGCGACCGTTGTGGGTAGCCCGCCAAACGCCATTGCAGCGGCAGAAGTGGGTCTGTCGTTTACGGATTGGATGAAGTTTGGTCTGCCTACCACAATCATCATGCTGCCGATGGCGATTCTGGTGTTGTATCTGGTTCTGAAACCAGACCTGAGCGGCCACTTTGAGCTCAACCGTCAGCCAGTTCTGTGGGACAAAGGTAAAGTGGTCACACTGGCGATTTTTGGTCTGACTGTGTTCCTGTGGATCTTCAGTAAACCCGTCAACGCAATGTTGGGCGGCTTTAAGAGTTTCGATACCATTATTGCGTTGGGCGCGATTGTCATGGTGAGTTTTGCGCGCGTGGTGCACTGGAAAGATATCGAGAAAACGGCGGACTGGGGCGTGCTGCTACTGTTCGGCGGCGGTATTTGTTTGAGTAACGTACTGAAACAAACGGGTACCAGCGTGTTTCTGGCCAATGAACTGAGTGCGATGATTGCCGACCTGGGCCTGCTGTTCATCGTGCTGGTGATTGCCGCATTCGTTGTTTTCCTGACGGAGTTTGCCAGTAACACTGCCAGCGCGGCGCTGCTCATCCCGGTCTTTGCCAGCGTGGCAGAAGCGTTTGGCGTATCGCCAGTACTGCTTTCTGTGTTGATTGCCGTTGCGGCTTCCTGTGCGTTCATGCTGCCAGTGGCGACTCCGCCGAATGCGATTGTGTTTGCAACGGGTCATATCAAGCAGAGCGAAATGATGCGTGTGGGGATGTTCCTCAACATTGCCTGTATTGCGTTGCTATCTGCTATTGCGATGTTCTTCTGGCAATAAGAAAAAGGCGGAGCTGGGCTCCGCTTTTTTATGGATGCTATTCGGCGTTGGTGCGCGTCAGTCCAAACACCACATGGTCAACGACGCGCCCGTTCAGATTCTCTGCCCGGGTAATTATCCCTTCCTGATTAAATCCAAGGCGCTTGGCAACTGCCTGACTCGCCAGATTACCGCTGGCGGCAGCCAGTTCAACTTTCTCCAGTTGATAGGCGTTAAATGCAAGGTCAATCAAACGAGAAACGGCCCGGGTGACAATGCCTTTCCCCTGATGTTCTTGTGACAGCCAATAACCAATGCGGGCTTTCTGTAAATCGCGGTTGATCTCTTGCAGGCTGCAGTTTCCAACCAATTCCCCACGATAAAACATCGCACATACGACGACTTTGCCGTCGGCATAGTCGTGCAGCATATTCTGGATAAAAAGCTGGAAATCCTGCTCTGAGCGACAATAAGGCGGCCACGCCAACCATTGTGACAAATACGCCTGCTGTTTTGCGACTATTTGGGCATACAAAGGGGCAAACGATTCTTCGATGAGTGCCAGCTGTACGTCGTCATCGACCATTAGGGTAAACATTCTAACCACCTGATTTTGTCTGTTATTTGTCCGGCATGTTGCCGCGCAGAGTAGCATTTTGCGTGCGACGCTCAAAGTTTATTCGTACGTTATATTGAAATGAAACTTGTAGCACATGGTTTTCGTCACGTTATGTAGAAAAACCTCAAAAAAAATCAGGAATAAACTGCCTGTTTGTATTAATCTCGAGAAACATAATTATTCAAAAATTTTTAGTGTCAGTTAACAATATGGAATTGCATGCTGAAGACGTCAGCGTCGACTTGCGTCGGGTATTATTGGGCATCGCCCAAGCATTGGATGCGGTGGGGTTCGATGAACTTCATCATAGCCATCGGGTAGGTTATATGGCTTATCGGTGCGCGCGGTTAATGGGCTGGGATGAAGAACAAGCGCAATTGGCTTTTTCTACAGGTCTGGTGCATGACTGCGGCTCCACTCAGTCCTCGGCTTCAATGCCGTTGATCTTTCCCCTTCAAAGCGGCAGTTTTGCCCGTCATTGTGAAAAAGGCTACAAGCTGCTGCTGGAATGCGCGCCGCTTTCGTGTTTTGCCACACCGGTTCTTTATCACCATACGCCGTGGAGTGAGTTGCAACATTTACCGATCGCAGATGCCGACAAGGAGCTGGCAACGCTCATCTGTCTGGTGAACCGTGTTGATCACCTCTATCGCCATCAACCCAAGGATAAGTTTGGTAACTTAAACGCCGAGGCCAAATTGTCCATCGCGCATCAACTGCAGCAGCATTCCGGTACGGTGTTTGAAGCGAATATGGTGCAACATATGACGGAGCTGGTGGATAACGATGATTTCTGGTTCTCAATGAACCCACGCCATATCGAGGCCAAGATGATGCATCTCGATTCGGTGCCTTTCTTTTCCAGCAATATCGGTCTGGATGAAACCATCGCCATTGCAGAGCTGTTTGCCAAAGTGGTCGACGCCAAAAGTACGTTTACCTTTCAACATTCGCTCAAAGTTGCGCAGCTCTCGAAGTACCTTGCTAAACAGCTCGCCTATTCACCCAAAATGCAGAAAATGCTTTATCTTGCTGGTTTGGTGCACGATATCGGCAAGTTGTGTACGCCGGATGTGGTGTTACACAAGCCCGGCAAGCTGACGGCGGAGGAGTACACCTGCATCAAACGTCATGCAACGGATACTCGCTTCATTCTGCAAGGCATAATTACTTCACCGCTGATTAATGAATGGGCATCAAATCACCATGAGCGTCTCGATGGCTCGGGTTATCCGCTGGGCAAAATCGCGCAAGAATTGGATCGGCCGAGCCGTATTGTTGCGCTTTCGGATGTGTTTCAGGCGCTGACGCAGTCGCGCCCTTATCGGGAAGGCATTACCTTGCAGCAGGCACTACAGATTGTCGGGGAAATGGTTGACGCCAACCAGCTGGACCGGGAGATTTTTGATTGTCTGACTCAGCACGCGGATTACTGTTATCAGTTGTCGGTGGATGATGACATCGTGATGCAATCACAAGTGATGTAACCAACGATTCGGGCTCCTATTAGGAGCCCGAATCGTATCGAATGATGCGTGACCAGCTTATTGCTGATTCACATACTGTTTGAAGCGGGCTTTGGTTTGCGCGTCGGCTTTACCGTACCAGAAATGCAGCATCTCTTCGGCGGTGGTGTCGCTGGTGCTGCCGTTTGCTGATGTCGGTTTGACATACTGAGTGGTGATCGCTGCCGGGCCGCCAGTCATGTTGTATTCCAGCGTTTCTTGCTTGTAATCGCGGCCAATTTGCATGCCTTCTTTGATCAGGCGATCCTGCTTCATCTCAATGGCGGTACCTTGTTGATCTCGTAAAGTCCATTCCATCGATTTGATGCTGCGCTCGGCATCCGCAGCATTGCGAAACTCCGGCATGTCGAATGAAATGGATTGATCCGCGGCATTGAACTTGGCAATGACTACGTCGCTTTCTACACCAACACGGTCATTACCTTGAGTGAAATAAGGGTGGTAGCGAAACACGATTTGTTGCTGACCATCTTCCATTTCAACCTTTTTCGATGATGCAAAAAAGCCACCGGAAGTATTCGGTTTGCCACCATTGACGACCAAAAGATCAATAGTATCAGGCACGTCCAAAGTAACGGTCGCTGCAGCAGAAGCACTGAAAACAATAGCCAAAAAACATGATAAAGGTTTGATTACATTCATTAGTTTTATCCTTTTAACCGCTTGCGCGTAGTGTCATGAGAGGGTGCCGATTGTGGCTGAGAATTGCAAGTTTTCATGGTTACGGAGTCGTGAATTTCATCAAAACTTAACACGTCATTTCACTTACTGTGATGATGAAGATGTGAGCAGTCCGGCAAAGTATGAAAGAGATGCAAGCCAAACGCTAAACCGCTGCACTATAGTGATTTCATGACTCAGCAACCGGAGATGACGCGATGGACTTCAACGCAACGCACGACATTAAGTTAGTGTTGTCGTCTTGGTATAACCTCGATTACTGCTTGTCTCTGCTCAGCAAAACCTCCTCTCTCGCTTAAATTCCTTGCCCATCGAACGGGCTTTTTTCTTCTGCCGCTGTGACGGCATCCCAATCAATTGAACTTTGTCTGCGCGTTTATCTGCGCGGGCGAAGCGATAAAGGTATTTAAGCATGAAACGTATTCCTGAACCGTTCCGCATTAAGATGGTGGAACCGATTAAAATGACGACTCTGGCCGATCGCGAGCACGCACTACAAGAAGCGGGCTTCAACCCTTTTTTGCTGCGCAGTGAAGATGTTTATATCGATCTGCTGACCGACTCCGGTACTGGCGCCATGAGTGATAACCAGTGGGCGGGTCTGATGCTTGGTGACGAGTCCTACGCGGGCAGTCGTAACTATTACAACCTGTGTGCGGCGGTTGAACACTTCTTCGGTTACAAGCTGACCGTTCCGGCGCATCAGGGACGCGGCGCTGAGCAAATTCTGTTTCCAGCCCTGATTGAACGCATGCGCCAGGTGCGCGGCGGCACCACGCCGGTATTTATCTCCAACTACCACTTCGATACCACCGCTGGCCACATTGAGCTCAATGGCGGCAAAGCAGTCAACGTGGTGACTCAGGAAGCGTTTGATACCACCACGCCGTATGACTGGAAAGGTAACTTCGACCTCGACAAGCTGCAAACCACCATCGATCAGTATGGCGCCCACAACATCTGCGCCATCATCACCACGATCACGTGTAACAGCTCGGGCGGGCAGCCAGTGTCAATGGCGAACATGCGTGCGGTGTATGAGATTGCCACTCGTCACGATATTCCGGTGGTGATCGATTCGGCGCGCTATTGTGAGAACGCCTATTTCATTAAGCAACGTGAAGCGGGTTATGCGGACAAGCCGATCCTCGATATCATCCGCGAGATGTATCAGTACGGCGATATGTTGACGATGTCAGCCAAAAAAGACCCGATGGTGAATATTGGCGGGCTCTGCTGCATTCGTGACCATGAGGAGCTGTTCCAGGCGGTGCGTACACGTTGTGTGCCGATGGAAGGGTTTGTGACTTACGGTGGGATGGCCGGACGCGATATGGAAGCGCTGGCTCGTGGTCTGTACGAAGCGGCGAACGAGGATTTTCTGCATTATCGTATCAGTCAGGTCGCGTATCTGGGCGAACGCCTGCGCGAGGCAGGTATTCCAATTCAGTACCCAACGGGTGGCCATGCGGTCTTTGTTGATGCGGCGAAGATCCTGCCTCACATTCCGGCTGAGCAGTTCCCGGCGCAAGTACTGTGTAACGAGCTCTACCTCGAAGCGGGCATTCGTGCGGTTGAGATTGGTTCGCTGTTGCTGGGGCGCGATCCGCAAACGGGTGAACAAAAGCCCGCAGAACTGGAGCTGATGCGCCTGACCATTCCGCGCCGTGTCTACACCAACGATCATATGGACTACATTGCTGATGCGATTATTGAGCTCACCAAGCGTGCCTCAAGCTTTAAAGGGCTTGAATTTGCCTATGAGCCGTCAGTTTTGCGTCATTTTACCGCGAAATTTCGCCCGTTATAATTGATAGTTCTTACACTAATGCCCTCTTTTTAGAGGGCTTTTTTGTTTTTGGTATCTTGTAAAGAACTTCATTAGCTCAAAAAAATAATTTTGCCTTCCTGACTTTGTAAAGATTCTGAATTCTTGGCTTAGAGTAGAATTTGCTATGTAACACGGTGAATTTTCGCCACAAAATGCTCGTTGTGACTCGAAAAGCGTTTTAATTTTTTTTCAAAAAAATAAAGTCTCCCAAATACTGAAGCCGATGTTCTTCAAAGCCTTACTGAAGAGCAGCCAACTCATGTTGAGTACAATCTGCAAGGAACGAGAGAAATAGATATGAATCGTATTACTCTGTGCGCCGCAAGTATTGCGCTGGCTCTGTCTGGAACGGCCTTAGCGGCTCCGGCGGCACCAAGTATTGATGTCTACGGGTCGAACAATCTGCAATTTTCAAAAATTGAGCTCGCGATGGAAACCACCGCTGGCTACAACCAGATGGTGAAATACCACGACGAAGCGCCAATCTCCATTACGTTTAACCAGTGGAGTGGTGAAACGGGCAACACTTACAAAATTTATTTTGACGGTCAGGAAGTGGCTTCCGGCCCGATTTCTGGCAGTCAGACGACGGCCAACTTCACTTACAGCAAAGGTGGTTTGTATACGCTGGAAGTGGCCGCATGTGACGACACCGGTTGTAGCAAAAGTGCACCCGCTGAGCTGACCCTCGCGGATACCGATGGTTCGCATCTCAAACCACTGACCATGAATGTGGATCCGAACAACAAAACTTACACCACCGATGCGAATACTGTGGTGGGGACCTATTTTGTTGAATGGGGCATTTATGGCCGTAACTACACCGTGGATAACCTTCCAGCGCAAAACTTAACACACATTCTGTATGGATTTATCCCGATCTGTGGTCCGAACGAGTCGGTAAAATCAGTCGGTGGCAACAGCTACAATGCACTGATGACCGCATGTCAGGGTGTGCCAGATTATGAGGTAGTGATTCATGACCCTTGGGCTGCATATCAGAAAAGCTTCCCGCAGGCAGGTCATGAGTACAGTTCTCCGATCAAGGGCAACTACGCCATGATGATGGCACTGAAGCAGCGCTATCCGGATCTCAAGATCATTCCTTCTGTCGGTGGCTGGACGCTTTCTGACCCATTCTTTGATTTCACCACCAAAGCCAATCGTGACACGTTCGTTGCATCGGTGAAGCGTTTCCTCAAAACCTGGAAATTCTTTGATGGTGTAGACATTGACTGGGAATTCCCGGGCGGTGACGGCGCGGCGCCAAACCTTGGTGATCCAGTGAACGATGGCCCGGCTTACGTTGCTCTGATGCAAGAGCTGCGTACCATGTTGAATGATCTGGAAGCGGAAACAGGCCGCACTTACGAGCTGACTTCTGCCATTGGTGTCGGCTACGACAAGATTGAAGACGTGAACTACGCCGATGCGGTGCAGTACATGGACTACATCTTTGCCATGACTTATGACTTTTACGGCGGTTGGAACAACGTACTCGGTCACCAGACCGCGCTGAACTGTGGCACATTCATGCGTCCGGGGCAGTGTGATGGCACGGGCGTTGATGAAAATGGCGAACCATACAAAGGCCCGGCCTATACCGCTGACCGTGGTATTCAGCTTCTGCTGGCTCAAGGTGTCCCAGCCAACAAACTGGTACTGGGTACGGCGATGTACGGCCGTGGCTGGGACGGTGTGATGCCGTCAAGTCTGACGGATCCAACCGATCCGATGACGGGTGTTGGTAATGGCAAACTGACCGGCTCGACGGCGCAAGGCGTATGGGAAGCGGGTGTCATTGACTACAAAGGCATTAAAGCCAACATGTTGGGCGCGGATAATACAGGTATCAATGGTTTTGAGTACGGCTACGATGCTCAGGCAGAAGCGCCTTGGGTATGGAACCGCACCTCTGGTCAGTTGATTACCTTTGATGATGACCGTTCAGTGAAAGCCAAAGGTGCGTATGCACGTAGCCTCGGCTTGGCTGGTCTGTTCTCGTGGGAAATCGATGCTGACAACGGCGACATTCTGAATGCGATGCATGAAGGGTTAGCTGGCGGAACTACTCCGCCTGCGAATCGTGCACCAACGGCCAATGCAGGCGCTGCTCAGACGGTGACAGGTCCGGTAAGCGTGACTCTGGATGGCAGCGCGTCGAAAGACAGCGACGGCACGATTGCCAGCTACCTGTGGGAGCAAACATCAGGTGCAGCGGTAACGCTGAGCAATGCCAATGCGGCTCAGGCAAGCTTTACTGCGCAGGAAGTGACCAGCGAACAAGCGCTGACCTTTAAGTTGACTGTGACGGATAACGACGGCGCAAGCGCATCGGCCAATGTGACTGTGACTGTGAAACCGGCGGGCGGCAATGAGAACAGCGCACCAGTGGCTGCGGTAAGCGCTCCGGCGCAGGTGAACGCAGGTGAAACGGTGGTGGTTGATGCTTCCGCTTCGAGCGATGCGGATCTCGACACTCTGACTTTCAACTGGAATGTACCTGCAGGTCTGAACGCGACGGTAACCGGCAGCACCGTCACTTTCGTGGCGCCTGAGTACTCGCAAGATACCACGTTGAGCTTCACTGTGAGCGTGAGTGATGGCCAGGCGAGCGCTTCGGCCAGCACCAATGTCGTCGTTCTCAAGACCTCAAGTGGTGGTGAAACCTGTGACAACTTGTGGGATGCAAGCCAAACTTATGCATCACCGGGTACCATTGTTGCGTGGCAAGGACAACTGTGGTCAAACAAGTGGTACGTAAACCCCAACGAAGCATCACCTGATCAATCGGGTGAGTGGGGAGTGTGGCAACTGGTCGGCCCGGCAGACTGTTCAACCAACTGATTAAGTATGTCATTTGTTCTAAAGGCTTCGCTTCGGCGGGGCCTTTTTCTTTTCTGTGCGAAAAAGAGAGTTGCGAAAATTCGTTTTCAAGTTTAGTGTTATATACATGTATAACACCATATCGGTAATGTGCAGTGACAGAATGGCAGGACAACCAACCGATTTTTCGCCAACTGGCGGACAAGATCACCGAGCAGATTCTACAAGGTATCTGGCCTGAAGGTGAGCCGCTTCCATCGGTGAGAACCGTATCAGCCGACCTGAAAATCAATCATCTGACGGTGATGAAAGGTTATCAGTTGCTGGTGGATGAAGGCTTGGTAGAAAAGCGTCGTGGACAAGGTATGTATGTAGCCAGTGGCGCACTGAATCAATTGAAAACCCAGCAGCGACAACAATTTCTCGAGCAGCAGATTCCGCAAATAGCCGCGACGCTGACTCAGATAGACATGTCGCTGGAAGATTTTATGCAGCAGTTAAAACAATATATTGAGGACGAGCAATGAATCCGTATGTTGAAGTAAAACATGTGTCGAAGCAGTACTCGGCTTCACAAGGGGAGAGCGCCTTGCAGGATGTCAGTTTCACACTGCAATCGGGTCAGGTGCTGGGTTTGCTCGGCCATAATGGCGCGGGGAAATCGACCTTAATCAAAGCGTTGCTTGGCGCTCACCATTACCAAGGCGACATTCAGATTTTTGGTCTGGAACCGATCCATCAACGGGCAAAAGTGATGGAACATCTGGCCTACATCTCGGATGTGAATGTGCTGCCAGAATGGATGACCGTCAAACAGCTTCTTAAATACACGTCGGGGGTACATCCGGGATTTTCGCTAGGCAAAGCGCACTCGGTGCTGGCCAAAACCGATATTCGTTTACACAGTAAGATCAAGGCGTTGTCTAAAGGTATGAAAGTTCAGTTGCATCTGGCACTGGTGATTGCCACGGACACCAAAGTGCTGATTCTGGACGAACCGACGCTGGGGCTGGACCTGATTTACCGCGATACGTTTTATCGTCATCTGCTGGAATGGTTCCACGATGGCGAACGTGCGCTGATCATTGCCAGTCATGAAGTGTCGGAAATTGAACACCTGTTGACGGATGTACTGATTCTGAAACAGGGCAAAGTAGTGTTGCAGGAGAGCATGGAACAGGTGGAGCAGGGGTACTTTGTGTTGGAAGCGCCAACATCCATGACGCAGCAGATTACGGCGCTCAACCCATTGTCGTCTCAGGTCGGGCTCGGTACCACGAAGTGGCTGTTGAAAGCACAGTATCGCAATGCTGTCGAAGGGCTAGGCCATATTTACAGTGTAAAACTGGCAGAGCTGTTTTTGGCCCTGCAGAAGGAGAACGCATAATGCATGCTTCCGTCTACATGTTAGAAAAAGAGTGGATTGAACACAAAGCGGTGAGCCGCATTCCATTGTTCGTGCTGGTGTGTGTGCTGGTACTGTTTGCCGGTATTTTGAGCAATGGCAACGTTCAAAGTAATCTCTCGTTTGAAATGAGTTACAGCGGATTTGACAACATGGATCTGCAGTTTGTCGATGAATTCAGTTCGCTGATCGTCGTGCTGGCTGGCGCGCTGTCGATCATGTTGAGCACGTTGTACATTCCTAAAACGTTGCGTAAAGAGCGTCAGGAAGGCAGTTCAATGTTCTGGCGTAGTATGCCTGTCAGCAATCTGATGACGCACGGCGTAAAACTGACCTTTGGATTATTGGTGATTCCGGTGATCTGTTCAGTGCTGGTTATCGCTTCGGATTTGATGTTCTGGCTGGTGAATCTGGCCACTGATGATGCCATTCCACTGCTGATGCATCAACGCTCACTGTTGTTTGTGTTGACTCACTGGCTGAACTATCTCGGGTTGATGCTGTTGGTGGCGCTGGCGTTACTGCCGCTGGCCTGTATCACGCTGCTGATTTCACAGTTGGTGAATTCTCCTATTCTGGTGATGTTTATTGCTGTGTATGCGCTGAAATGGCTCAGTCTGGGTCTGTTTGGCAGTGATGCGATCGGCGATTTCTTTCACCAGACACTGGCGTTGCCACTGAATATCCTGACCGATTCCAGTCTGTCACAGGTTGTCGCGCAGATCAGTGTGGCTAACGCGTTGATTTACATCGCGCTGGGCGTGGTAAGTTTTATTCTGAGCCTCAAATGTTATCAGACTGACGAGGTGTCCTGGCGCACTTTATTGCAGCGTTAAAACGCAGAGTAAAGATTCGGAGGCTTCGGCCTCCTTTTTTTCGCCCGTTTTTAATCAGCGATCTTTTGTCCTTCACAATTTGCACATGCAACCGAGCGCAAAGCACGGACAGAAATGGAATTAGCACTACACTTGTGACATGTACCAGCTGGTAAAAGTGATTTTCGTCGGGCAGTTCGCATTTATTTTGAGGCTAGAAATTATAATGCAGACGCCCTGAGGGCGGCTTCATCGTGAAGCAAAATTATAAAGACAATCAGGACAGGGTATGTTCAAAAATCTATCGTTAAAAAATAAGCTGGCCATTTCTGCCAGCGCTGCCATTGTGATCGGGGGAGTGCTGGTTGAAGCGCTATCATTCAATGCGTCTCTGGGACGTCTGGATATCGAGGTTGAACAACGCCTGCAAAGCGTGACCGCCTCTTACAATCAATATGTATCGGATTGGCTCGTGTCTAAACAGCGCGCGCTGACTTCTCTGACCTCGGAAGCCAAGCAGGACGCAATCGTCACGCACCTGAAACAGGTGAAGCACGCAGCGGCATTCGACAACGTGTTCCTTGCATACCCGGATGGCTCGCAGCAAAACGCCAACGGCGCGGTGTTGCCACCGGACAACAACGATCCACGTAAGTGGGGCTGGTACATCAACGCCAAAGCCAATCCGGCCAAAGTGTTTATGGATAACCCAACCGTTGCCGCGGCCACCGGGGCTAATGTGGTTTCGCTCGGTAAAGCCGTGGACTTGTACGGCCAGCAGTTGGTGCTGGGGGCCGATGTGGAAATTACCGACATTCTCAATAACATGAAACAGGTGGTGCTGCCGGGCTCCGGTTACATGTTTATCGTCAACGACAAAGGGAATATCTTTACCCATTCCAACACCAAATTGCTCAATAAAAGTGTCTCTGAGCTGGGCATTAATTTCTCAGATATTAAGAATGCTCAGCGCTCAGGCAGTGACAGTCGTATCGAGATTGATGGTGACAAATATGTGCTGTTTGCCCGAGCGATTGAAGGTACCGCACTGAGTACCGTGATTGTCATCAACTACCAGTCACTGATTTCACCGCTGTTTGATGCGCTGTGGGGCCAACTGCTGGTCACCGCCCTGGTGGTGGTGCTGTGTACCATTCTGTTCAACCTGCTGTGTAATGTGTTGTTCCGTCCGCTGAAAAACGTCTCTTATGCACTGGAGCAGATCGCCAACGGTAGCGGCGATTTAACGCAGCGTATTGTGGTGGAAAACAACGACGAAGTCGGCAAACTGGCCGATAGTTTCAACACGTTTGTCGCCAGTTTGCAGCAGTTGATTGGCCACATTCGACATCAGTCAGAGCAGTTAAGTAATCAGGCGGAACATGGCGCGCAACGTGCGAACTTGTCGGCTTCCGAACTTGGCATGCAGCAGCAAGAGATTACCATGGTGGCCACGGCGGTAACTGAAATGGCATCCGCGACACAGGAAATCGCTTCACATGCAGAGCAAACGGCTCATGCCGCTCAGGACTCCTCAACAAGCACGAATAATGGCCGCACATTGGTTCTCAATACCAAAGCGTCAATCAACAATCTGGCGAATGAAGTGAGCCAGGCCAGCGATGTCATTTCTGTTCTGAACCAACACGCACAGGATATCTCTACGGTGCTGGCGACGATTCAGGGGATTGCGGAACAGACTAACCTGCTGGCGCTCAATGCGGCGATTGAAGCTGCGCGTGCCGGTGAGCAAGGCCGAGGTTTTGCGGTGGTGGCCGATGAAGTCCGTGTGTTGTCACAGCGCACGCATACCTCGACGGAAGAGATCAAAGCGACCATTGATACGCTGCAGGAAACCACCAAACGAGCAGTGGCATTGATGTCGAGCAGCTCCACATTGGCGGCAAACTCGGTGGAAGATGCCGATAAAGCGACGCATGCGCTGGAAGAAATTAACGCGGCGGTGGCGCTGATCAGCGATATGGCGACGCAAATTGCGACTGCGGCGGAAGAGCAAACCCATGTGACCAGCGAAATCACGCAAAACATCACTGCTATCAAAGATGTGACTGAGCAGTTGGTCGAAGGCGCGGACGACAGTTTGAATCAGTCTAATGAGCTGAAACAACAGGCGTCTGAGCTGAGCGCCAAAGTAGCCACGTTCAAACTCGCCTAACTGGGTGTGAGTCTGAAAAAAGCGATGCTTCGGCGTCGCTTTTTTGTTGGGATTTTCTGCATGTTATGCCGATAAAACCACCGCTTTCTGCATAACTCTTCAACGCTTTTTTCGCCAAAAAAATTCGTTCAATTTAGCCAATTTAAGTTGTTTTCTCACTTGGTGAGAATGCAATCCTTTAATTCGAATTAAATTCTCGATATATAAGAATTCAAGTTTGAGCTGAAGCACGATAAAGGCTAAAAAAGCAGTCATGAGCGAAATAAAACAATCTGCGAATCAAGTTAACGAGAAATCACTGCAACTGCTGATGCAGGTCGCGGTGAATGACGAGCCGGTTTCGGCCAAAACATTAAGTGAACAATTGCAGGTGCCACTGAGCAGTTTGTACCGACATCTCAAACTGCTGAAAGAGTGGAACCTGATTGAAGAGAGCCCGCATGACAAAACCTTGATCATCGGTTCTGCGGCCCTTCTTCTGATGCGCAGTTACGAAACCAGCCAGCACAACCTTGATGCGGTCGATGCGGTGTTAAGCCGATTGCAAAAGCAGACTGGTGAAATGGCGGCGTACATGGTGCCAGTCGGTTACCGCGCACTGTGTGTCAGCCAGAAAGAAAGTATGCAGGCGCTTCGATGCAGCTTCGTCCAGGGTCAAAGTCAACCCCTGCTTCGTGGCGCCTCATCCAAAGTGATGTTGGCGTATATGCCTGCGCAGCGTTGTGAAAAGATTCTGCGTTATTTCGGTGAAGATCACCGAATGGAAAAATGGCAAGCCGAGCTGGAAAAAATACGCCGACACGGATATGCCGTGAGTACGTCTGAAATTGACCCTGGAGTGTCGGGGATCAGTGCTCCGGTGATGAAAGGGAGTAAGTTGATCGGTGCAATTTCGGTGATGGCTCCTGCCCATCGTGTCGAAACTCACAAACAACGGATCATTTTACATGTGTTGCAGGCCGCGCGAGCGTTGCCACCAGAAAGGTAATTCATCATGTTAAGTTTATTCAAACGCTACCGTCTGAACCGTACTGCGGTTCCACACATCTCTGCTTTTACGTTCATGACCGTGTGTGAACGTGTAAAACCGATGTCACGCGTAGAGTTTGAATTTGCTCAACAAAGTTTAGAATTCGCGTCCGACTGGCTGTATCAACAACAGTCCAATCCGAACTACGCCGATGCCGGGCATCTGGTGTTAACGGATGCGTCGGATGTTCGTTATCAGGATATTCTGAGCCGTCATCTGGCTCTGAGTTCTGTGCCGGTTGTGCTGGCGAACTGCCATGAGCTTCTGCTCAACGCACTGCCTGTACTGGCGTTGGATAATGAGGAAATTGGCATTATTCATATCGGTCATGATTTCGAACTGAAACAGACCTTAGATCCACAAGTGGGCTCCGTTTACCATTTCGCCTTGTCGCGTTTTTCCAATGCGCGTTTGTTCTGCTTAGGGGTCGATGCAGAGCGAGTGCCGAGCCAAATTTGGGAATACGCGGAAGATTTAGGGTGTGATTGGTTAACCGAGGAAGAGTGCAGTTTCCGTAATCGTAGTCAGCTTAAAAGCCAATTGAGCCACTACATTGAACACTGCGATCAACTGGTGCTCTCTGTGGATCTAGCCTCTTTAGTCCAAGGCAATGGCCTGGACGAACATAAAATTCTCGACAATCAGCTGGTGCTGCGCGCCATCCGCCAAGCGGTGATGTCCGGCAAAGTGAAAATGATTCAGCTCGTCGGTGCCAAAGACAAACTGATCTATTCCAAACAGACCAAGGAGATTGTCGACGAGTTGTGTAGCCTCTCTGCCGAAGTCACTCAAACTTACTAAAGATTGAGTGCAGTAAAAGCCACCCGATTGGGTGGCTTTTACTTTTCTAAGACCTGAACGGTATCAATGTGGTGAGCGGGGCTATTTTCTCCAGCCGCACTGCGGACACTTTAAACTCCGGAATTTTAGCGGTCGGATCGCGCGCCTCTGACGTCAGGCGGTTGGCGGGGGATTCCGCAAAATGGAATGGCACGAACACCACACCCGCTTGCATGCGCTTGGTGACAAACGCAGGCGCTTCGATTTCACCGCGTCGTGAGCAGAGGCGAACCCGCTCGCTATTGTGGATCCCGAGACGCTCTGCATCTTGCACACTGATCATGATGCGCGGTCCCGCACGCTGATCCAGACCTTGGGTCTTGCGCGTCATGGTGCCCGTGTGGAACTGCTCCAGCAGACGGCCGGTGGTCAAAATGAGCGGATAATCGTCATCCGGCAACTCTGCGGCGTATTCAAACGGGACAGCCACCATCTCGCCGCGCCCGCGTTTAAAGCTGGTTTGATGCAGAATACGCGTGCCATTAGGCGCTTGCTCATTGCACGGCCACTGCAGGCTACCTTCGCTTATGCGCTGCCAATCCATACCGGCATATTGCGGCGTGACTGAGCAGATCTCCTGTTGGATCTGCTCAACATGTTGATAATGCCAGTTGCCACCAAGCGCATTCGCAATATCTGTGATGATTCGCCAGTCTTCGCGCGCCTCTCCCGGTGGCTTAATCGCGGGTGACAGCGCCTGCACGCGGCGTTCGGTATTCGTGAAGTGGCCCTGCTTCTCTGCAAATGAGCAGGACGGCAGCACCACGTCCGCCAGTGCTGCGGTTTCCGACAGAAAAATGTCCTGCACCACGAGAAAATCGAGCGCGTTGAGTGCGTCGATGACGTGCGCCTGATGAGGATCGCTCAGCACCGGGTTTTCGCCCATCACATACAAACCGCGCAGTTGCTGGGTGGCCGCGGCATCAATCATCTCGGTCAGGGTTAACCCGGGCGTGGTGGGCAGATGATCGCACTGCCAAGCTTGCGCAAATTTGGCCTGCACCAGCGGGTTAGTGACTTTTTGATAGCCGGGGTAGTCGCCGGGCAGGGCGCCCATGTCACAGGCCCCTTGCACATTCGACTGACCACGCAGCGGGTTGATGCCCCCACCTTCCGCGCCGATGTTGCCACACAGCATTTGCAGGTTGGCAATCGAACGCACATTGTCGTGTCCGGTGGTGTGCTGGGTGATGCCCATCGCGTAATAGACGGCGGTGACGCGCGCGGTACCAATCATCTCGGCGATTTTGACCACATCGGCCGCTTTCACGCCTGTGACCAGCTCAACTTTCTCGGGCAGGTAGCGGTCGGACATCACCTCCATAATCAGCTCATCAAAACCATCGACCCGTTGGCGGAGATAAGTTTCGTCATACCAGGCGTGAATGATGATCTGCTGCATGATGCCATTGAGCAGCATCACATCGGTACCGGGGCGCTGCGCCACATACAGTGTCGCGTGATCGGCCATCTCGATGCGTTTCGGGTCGGCGACAATCAGCCGCGCGCCGTGCTGAATGGCCTGCTTGAGATGCGACGCGATGATCGGGTGGGCGGCCGTGGTATCGGAGCCGATGATAAAAATGACATCGGAGTGGGCAATGCTGGCGATGTCGTTGGTCATGGCGCCGCTGCCAAGGGACGCCTCCAATCCTGTGACCGTGGAGGCATGGCACAACCGCGCACAATGATCGACGTTGTTGGTCCCCAACTCGCGGCGCATCAGTTTCTGAAACAGGTAGTTATCCTGATTGGTCGTCTTAGCCGAGGAGAAGCCGCCCAGCGCATCACTGCCATGTACTTGTTTAATATGTTGAAAACGTTCGGCGATCAGGGCTATCGCTTCGCCCCAACTGGCGGGTTGCAATTCGCCATTGCGCCGGATTAACGGCTGAGTGAGGCGCTGTGGACTGTGAATGAAATCGAAACCAAAGCGGCCTTTGACGCACAACATGCCTTGATTGACGGGCGAGTCTTTATCGCCCTCGACGTAACGCACGCGGTTGGCTTTCTCGTCGACATACATCACTACCTTGCAGCCAACCCCGCAGTAGGTACAAACGGTTTTGACCGGCTTGAGCATTTCGACCCGAGCATGGGATTTGTCGCGTTTATCGACCAGAGCACCCGTCGGACACACCTGCACACACGCCCCGCACTGCACGCAGTTGGAGTCTCCCATCAGCTTGCCATCATGAAACATCGGCCGGCTTTGTGAGGCGGAAAAATGCAGTGCCCCGTGCACTGTTTCTTCCTGACATGTCTGCACACAGGCACCGCAGCTGATGCAGCGGTTGGCATCAAACACGATGAATTCGCTGCTCTTATCGACAGCAAAGCGCTGCTTATCGTTGCAATCCAGAGCAGATGCGCTGAGTTGATGTTCGGTGGCGTAGTCGCGTAAGCGGCAATCAGTATTCACCTGACAACCACACTCCAAACAGCGGTCAGCTTCCAGACGGGCCGCCAGTTCGCCGGGATCGATTTCCACTTCCGAGAAGTTTTTGCGTCGATACAAGCTGGGCAGATGGGGAAAGCTGATGCGCCGCCGCTTGGCTTCGAGACGATATTCACTGCGTTTGACGAGGCTGAGCGTGTCCGCTTTACGGCTGGTAAAACGCGTGGCGGTTGGAGGACACGGACCAAGCAGTAATCGTTCTGTGATGGCATCGGCGGCGCGTTTGCCGTCGGCGATGGCTTCAATCGCGGTCGCCGGGCCGCGGCGAAAGTCGCCGATGGCGTAAATATTGTCAAAGTGATGCAGCGTGTACTCATCGACCTCGGCGGTGTGTTTGCGGGACAAGGGCACGACATCAAGCTCCGCGCCAAACAGGCTGAGATCGGGAGTTTGCGATAAGGCTGAAATCACAGTATCAAACGACTGTTCACGAAACTCTCCGGTTGGTAAGGGTTGGCGACGTCCCGACTCATCCGGCTCGCCTTGCGTCATGGTTTCCAATCGAACCGCACGTACACGGCCTTGTGCATCGGCAAGGTTCTCGACCGGGCGGGTGAGAAAACAGAACTGCACACCTTCGTGTGCGGCGGCCTCAATTTCGTACTCTTCGGCTGGCATTTCATCGACGGTGCGGCGGTAGATGAGCGTGACGTTTGCCCCAAGGCGCAGCGCCGTGCGGGCACAATCTATCGCGGTATTTCCGCCGCCGATCACCGCGACCTGCTTGCCAGTAGTGAGTGTGCGTTCGGTTGCCGCATCTTTGAGGTAGTCCACCCCGAGATAGCACCCCGACAGGTCACTGCCGGGATAGTGAGCGCTAACTGCCAAACCAGCACCGATGGCGACACATACCGCGTCATACTCTTGCTGAAGCTGTTTAAGAGTGAAATCCTGGCCCACTTTCTGATTACACAGGATCTGAATGCCAGTCTGACATAGCAGGTCGATTTCCTGATCCAGTATCTGTTTGGGCAGGCGATATTCCGGAATGCCATATTGCAGCCAGCCGCCGGGTTTAGGCATGGCTTCAAATATCGCCACGGAAAAACCCGCCAGACGCAGATAGTAGCCACACGCTAACCCGCCGGGCCCTGCACCTATTATCGCAATGTGTTTGCCATTACCGAGAGGAACGATGGGGCGAAATGGCTGGGCTGCTCTGTCGACGTCTGCGGCGTGGCGTTTGAGCTGACGAATCGCCACGGGTTCATCCACCAGAGTACGGCGACATTCGGTTTCGCAAAAAGCCGGACAAACACGGCCAATCGATGCGGGTAGCGGCAGGTGGCGTTTGATCACTTCCACTGCTTTGTGGTGATCGCCCTGCGCGATGTGATGGAGGTAGCTTTGAATATCAACGTGCGCCGGGCAGGCAATTTGGCACGGAGCCTCACAATCGGCATTGTGGTCGGAGAGCAGCCGCTTCAGCGCGGATTGGCGCGCCTGATACAGTGTGTCGCTGTGGGTATGAATCACCATTTGTGGCTGTAGCATGCGCTCACAGGCTCGCACGATACCGAGCTGTTCAACCTCGACCACACACAAATCGCAATGTTGCTTGTCAGCGTGGTGGCTGGTGGCACATAAATGTGGAACGTCGATGCGGATCGACTGAAGAAATTCAAACAGGCTTTGCCCGCTCTGATACGGATAGGCAACGCCATTGACGACCACTTGCATAGATACCTCTCTGGCACGGGTTAGGTGCAACTCGACTGGCTTTGTTATGCGAATGGCAAGTGTGAAGAATACCGCTGCGTGCTTTACCTTCGCAAAGTCTGCATAAAAATTGTGGTTATTAAGGAAGTATAAATAATGCTGGCCAGCATTCCAGCGACTGATCTCCCAAATCACTGAAACAATTGTCATCATTCAGCAACACAATCTTCACTTATCAGTCATTTAATGGCGCTAAGCTCCTGAGCCATCATCAATTTGCATTGATGCAACACACAATAAAAATTACGAAAGTAAAGGAGCAAGCTCATGTGGAACCGTGATGAGAAAGATTCACAGTTTAGCGAAATGATTGAAGCGCGTTTATCGCGTCGCCGCTTCCTGGCGGGTAGTGCCGCAGTCAGTGCTGGCGCATTTCTTACTTTAAACCCGGTCGCGAAAGCGGTCGCAGCGAAACCGCAATCTTCTCTGCTGAACTTTGAGCCGGTTCCTGCGTCAACGGCGGACATGGTTGTAGTACCAAAAGGCTATAAAGCCACACCACTGATGTCTTGGGGCGACCCGATTTTCGCTGATGCACCTGCATTTGACCAAAGCGGTAAACAAGATTCACGTGCGCAGGAGCGTCAGTTTGGTGATAACACCGACGGCATGAGTTTCTTCCCTATCAGTGACGATCGCGCGGTAATGGCGATCAACAACGAATACACCAACTACGAATACCTGTTCGACCACAAAGGTGATGCGATGACGGCTGACGACGTGCGTAAAGCGCAGGCGGCGGTCGGTGTGACTGTGGTTGAAATTGTGCGCAAGAACGGCAAGTGGATGATTGATCGTGAAGGTCAGCGTAACCGCCGTATTACTGCCAATACGCCAATGGAAATCACAGGTCCTGCCGCAGGCAGCGAATGGCTGAAAACGAAGGCCGATCCAAAAGGCACACTGGCGCTGGGCACCTTCAACAACTGTTCAAACGGTCAGACGCCGTGGGGCACGTATCTGACCTGTGAAGAGAACTTTGATGATTTCTTCGGTGCGAACGAAGAGGGTTCTGTTACGGCGGACCAGAAGCGTTACGGTATCGAAGCGAAACCAAGTGATTACAAATGGCATCAGCACGATGAGCGTTTTGATGTGACGAAGAACCCGAATGAGCCAAACCGTTTTGGCTGGATCGTGGAAATCGACCCGCACAATCCGGATTCAACGCCAATGAAACGTACCGCACTGGGCCGTTTCAAACATGAAAACGCAGCATTTACGCTCAACAGCGACGGCTATGCGGTTGTGTATCTGGGTGACGACGAGCGTGGTGAGCACCTGTACCGCTTCGTATCGAAAAACCGTTACCAGAAAGGTAACGATGCCGCTAACCGTAAGCTGCTGGAAGAGGGCACGCTGTATGTCGCGAAATTCGACATGCAGGACAAAGAGCTGAAAGGTCAGGGACGCTGGATTGAACTGACGTTCGGCAAGAACGGCCTGACGCCGGAAAATGGCTTCAAAAACCAGGCTGAAGTCCTGATTTTTGCGCGTCGCGCAGCCACTCACGTGGGAGCGACAACCATGGACCGTCCTGAATGGGTTGCTATCCACCCAGACAACAAACACGTGTTCTGTACGCTGACCAACAACAAGAACCGCGGCGTGAAAGAAGGCCAGCCAGTGGGTGGTCCGAACCCACGTGCGAAGAACAACTACGGCCAAATTCTGCGCTGGATGCCAGTGCATGGCGATCACACGGCTGAGATGTTTGCCTGGGATCTGTACCTGATTGCGGGTAACCCAACGGTGCATCACGGTGACCTGTACGCGGGCAGTGACAACATCAATGCCAACAACATGTTCAACAGCCCGGATGGTCTTGGTTTCGACAATGCCGGTCGTCTGTGGATTCTGACCGACGGTAACTACTCAAACAAAGGCGATTTCGCGGGGCAGGGTAACAACCAGATGCTGTGCGGCGACCCGATTACGGGTGAAGTGCAGCGCTTCCTGACAGGTCCTGTGGCGTGTGAAATCACTGGTCTGGCGTTCTCACCGGATCACAAAACCATGTTTGTGGGTGTGCAGCACCCGGGCGAAGAAGGTGCGCCTTCGCACTTCCCGGCGGGTGGCAGTACTAAGCCACGCTCTACGGTCATGATGATCACTCGCGAAGATGGCGGCGTGATCGGCGCATAATCTGCCTTAACTCTCAGTCTTAACCTGTTCATCCCGGAAAGTTTCAAGCCACTTTCCGGGATGTTTTTTTAGGTATAAACCACCGATTTTCAAACGGATTTGAAACCAAATTGACAGATGTTTGATAGATTTTTCCTTTGATTGGATTACACTGAGCCGCTCTGCGACGAGGTGAATGCCAATGCTTTTAAAACAACGACTCCATGATCAGAAATCCGGCTTAACGTTGCTGGTGTTATTTGTGTTGATTCTGGCGCCCATTTCGGCGGCGTGCATGAGGCTGGATTTCCTGCAACTGACCAATGAGAAGCTCGCTCAGGCGTTGTCTCTGTTGACCAATAGTGCCGGTAAAGAGGGCGTTGTCTTCACGTTAATCTTACTGCTGCTCTGGACGGGCTGGGGCGTGCGTGCCAGCAAAACGGAGTGGCTGAACAAAGCCATTCAACTTGGTGTTTTACTGGTGTTGGCGATGGGGCTGAAAACAGGCATCAAAGCGCTGACTGAAAGCCCACGTCCGTACACCGAAGCCATGACTCAGGCGCTGGTGCTGCCCTCGGCGGAGCATTTTTATAAGCTGGACACTGAACAAAAACTGGCTGTAATGAATGAGATAGCGGCCAGAGTGTCGCCAACCCGCCTGGCAAACTGGAAGAAGGAAATGGACTACTCATTTCCATCGGGCCATACCGTATTTGCCACTCTGTGCTTAGTGTTTTTCGGCGGTATTTTGCTTGAGCAACAGCGCCGTATCAGCGCGGCTGTGCTGCTGATGTGGAGCTGCAGTATCGGATTTTCTCGTCTGTGGCTGGGCATGCATCGTCCGGCGGACTTGCTCGGAGCGGCGTTGCTGGTCGGGCTGCTTTATATTCTGGTGCCGAGACGTTATGCTTTTGGCACTAAGCTGCTTAGCAGGGTTCAATCCCGCTAGAATGACGATAAAAAAATGGGCCTTTGCGGCCCATTTTTTTATGTCTCAAAGTTATCAGGCAATGAATGCGGAAATCACACCGATCAGGCCACCAAAGACGCCGCCCCAAACCACCAGCCAGCCCAGATGCTCTTTGATCATCTTCTGCACCATCTCTTTGACCAGTTTCGGCGTCAGTTCACTCAGACGCTGGTCGATGATGTTCTCGATGTTGCCCTGAATTTCGCTCATCATGGCCGGAGATTCCAACTGCTCTTTCAGGGCCGATTTGACGTTTTCGCTCTGGCTCATTTCAACCACCGCTTCCTGCATTTTTTCCACAAATGGCTGTTTGAGTGGTTGCAGTGCTTCGCTGCCGCCAAACATCGCCAGCATGCCGCCAAATGAAGAGTTGCTGATCACTTCAACTAATGAGTCAAAAGTCGGATTGAAGTCCACTTTGGCAATCACAGGTTCGAGGTTGAGGGTTTTATCGCCGGCCATTTCCTGATTGAGGAATCGGTCGATGTTCGCCTCGGTGAAAAACTGTTCCATCATCAGGGTTTTGATGGCCGCTTTGAAGGCTTCAAAGCGCGCCGGAATAACGCCTGAGCCGTACAGTCCCGGCACTTTTTCAAACAACATGTGAATGGCCAGCCAGTTGGTGATGGCGCCAGAGAAGGCAAACAGGCCTGCGTAATAGGCAAAGGTGTTGTCCAGCGTATAGCCGGCACCCAGCAACGCCAGGGCCGCTAAGTTGGTGATAAGACTCTTGTTCATAGCAAAAATAGATGATGTTGATTAATGACAATGAGCGGAATTTTAAGAGAAATTACGCCAAGGGAAAAGGGCCGGAGCAACGCTCCGGCTTGAGGATCAGGCAACATTTGCCTCATTATCATCGTCACAGCCGATGAAACCACCGGTCTGGTGTGCCCACAGGTGCGCGTAGATACCGTTGTGATCGATCAGTTGCTGGTGGGTGCCTTGTTCGACGATTTGGCCTTTATCCAGCACAATGAGGCGATCCATGGCCGCGATAGTCGACAAACGGTGCGCAATCGCAATCACCGTCTTGCCCTGCATCAACTCATTCAGGCTTTCCTGAATCGCCGCTTCGACTTCTGAGTCGAGCGCGGATGTGGCTTCATCCAGCACCAGCAGAGGTGCGTCCTTCAGCAGTACGCGCGAAATCGCGATGCGCTGACGCTGGCCGCCGGAGAGTTTCACGCCGCGTTCACCCACCTGAGCGTCATAACCCACATTACCGAACGGATCAGTAAGATTTTCGATAAACTCATGGGCGTGTGCCTGTTGGGTTGCGCGCAGCAAATCGTCTTCTGATGCGGTTGGATTACTGTAGAGAATATTGTCGCGAATCGAACGATGCAGCAGTGAGGTATCCTGCGTCACCATACCAATTTCACTGCGCAGCGAGTCCTGAGTCACTGCGGAGATATCCTGCCCATCGATACGGATGCTCCCGCTTTCTACATCGTGAAAGCGCAGCAGCAGGTTAACCAGCGTCGATTTACCGGCGCCCGAGCGGCCAACCACACCAACTTTCTCACCTGGTTTGATGGTTAGGTTGAGATGATCAATCACGCCTTTGTTTTCACCGTAATGGAAACTGACATCGTCGAACTCGATGCCACCTTGCGACACTTGCAATGCTTTGGCATTCGGCTTGTCCTGAATGGCTATCGGTTTAGACAGCATGTGCATACCATCGACCACCGTGCCCATGTTTTCAAACAGGCCACCCACTTCCCACATGATCCACTTCGACATCCCGTTGATGCGCAGCGCCAGACTGATGGCAATCGCAATCGCGCCAACGGTGATCGCGCTGGTCATCCACAGATAAATCGACATCGCTGCAATGGTGAACACCAAAATGTAGTTAGAGATTTCCACCCAGATATTAAACCCGGTCACCAGGCGCATTTGGCGGTAGACCGTATCGAGAAAACCTTCCATGCCCTCTTCCGCGTATTCGGTCTCACGGCGGCTGTGAGAGAACAGTTTAACCGTGGCGATGTTGGTGTAGCTGTCTACGATGCGTCCGGTCATCAGTGAGCGGGCATCGGCCTGCTCGGCCGAGACCTTTTTCAGCTTGGGCACGAAGCGAATCTGAATCATGATGTAGGCCGCCAGCCAAAGCAGCATCGGTATCATCAGTCGCCAGTCGGCTTGTGCCAACATGACCACCATGGCAGTGAAATACACCGCGACGTAGACAAACACATCGAGGGTTTTCATTACGGTTTCGCGTACCGACAGCGCGGTTTGCATCACTTTGGTGGCAATACGGCCGGCAAACTCATCCTGATAAAACGATAAACTCTGCTTGAGCAAATAGCGGTGCGCCAGCCAGCGGATCGACATCGGGTAGTTGCCGAGCATGGTTTGGTGGATAAGCAGCGAGTAAATCGAGACCAGAATCGGCATCCCGACCAACAGCAGAAGCGACAAGCCAATGAGTGTGTGGCGGTTCTCCTCCAGAAACGTCTCCGGATTGCTGGTTGACAGCCAGTCGACCAGCTGTCCCATAAAGCCAAACAGAGAGACTTCGATGATCGCGATGGTGGTGCTGAGCAGCGCCATCACCATCAGCGGCTTTTCGTAACCTTTTGTGTAATGACGGCAGAATGCCCACAGCGTATTTGGCGGACGCTGTGGCTCGTCCTGAGG
Organism: Vibrio fluvialis; assembly: GCF_900460245.1. NCBI lineage: Bacteria > Pseudomonadati > Pseudomonadota > Gammaproteobacteria > Vibrionales > Vibrionaceae > Vibrio > Vibrio fluvialis. The sequence continues at coordinate 516,563 of NZ_UHIP01000002.1, read as the reverse complement.
GAAAGCCTGAGTAAAGCTTTCAAACTTTTTATACATGAAGAGTCCTTATCTGTGTCCCGTTCTTTGTACGAGTTATCGCCCAGTGATGTGCAGTCGCCAGAGTCGGGGGATTGTGTACTCTCCAGCCTCATAGTTGAGTGATGGTGAAGAGCACGTCGCCCATCTCTGGTTTCATTACGACGTCTGGATTGTTATGTGTGAGTTGCAGCGAGCGGGCAAATAGCCAAACAAATATGCAACAGATTGTTCGGCCAAGTTCGGCCAGTATAACCTGAATTGATGAAAAGATGCGCATCAGGAATAACGGCGGGCGGCAGAACAGGAATATCCACTGCCCGCTTTGCTGTGCATCGATGGTGCTGGTGAATATTTCCAGAAAATGCGGCATAAAGTGCGCATATTCTGGCCTTGTTGTGAATGTGGTCAGTAAATATTTCTGCCAATTTTATAAATGTCAGTGAAAACAAAAATTCTGCGGCGCAACTATTCTCAAAATCAGTGATTTTTTGTTTAACAATATGCTTACAATTTGCCTATTCGAGTTAAGGAAACGAATCGTCAAATGTTAATGGAACAACAGCGAATTGAAGCCGAATGGCTCCGCTCTCACAGTGCAAATTGTGTGGTGATGGTGCCGCCGAAAGAGTTTAAATACAACGCCGAAACCGCCAAAGATAATGAGTTTCAGCATCAAATCGCACTCAGCGATGAACAGGTTCGGGCTCAGGCGATGCAAGAATACACCGACATGGTGGCGAACCTGCGTCGCGAAGGGGTTCAGGTCGTGGAGTTTGATTATCCACTGTCGGATGTCGAGACTCCGGATGCGGTATTTCCCAACAACTGGTTCAGTACCACGGCGGATGGTGGATTCTTTACTTTTCCGATGGCGTGCGCAAACCGCCAGCAGGAAGTTAGGCCACAAGCGTTAATAGCGGCGCTGCAACAAGCGGGTCGCCAGGTGCGCCTGCGTGACAGTCTGGTTGAATATCAGGAGCAGCGTGCGTTTCTGGAAAGCACCGGCGTGATGGTCATGGATCATGTCAATGAAACGATTTATGCCGCGTTGTCACAACGTTGTGACCGCGAAGTGCTGGAAGATTATGCACAGCGCATCGGTTATTCACGCGTTGTGTCGTTTCAAACCGTTCTGCCTTCCGGCCAGCCGATTTATCACACTAACGTGATGATGGCGGTGGGGGAGAGCTTCTGTGTGATCTGCGACGAAGTGATCCCTGAGTTTGAACGTCGCTTTGTGGTGAAATCGCTGGCGAAAGACAAGCAAGTGATCTCGATTACGCTTGAGCAGATGAACCGCTTTTGTGGCAACATTCTTCAATTGGAAAATGCGTCAGGCGACAAGCTGATTGCGATGTCTCAGTCAGCGTATGACGCGTTTACGCCCAGCCAGCGTTTGCAGCTGTCCGGTCATGGCAAACTGCTGCCATTCAATGTGAAAACCATCGAAGATATCGGGGGCGGTAGTGTGCGCTGTATGTTGGGCGAAGTGTTTCTGCCTGCGCTCAAATAGCATCACTTGTCCTGACAATAAAAAACACCGCTGATGCGGTGTTTTTTTATGCTTACGCTGTCCCTTTCAGATTGCGTGTCCGGCCTTTCTTCTTGGGCTGATAATGCATGATGGTCATCGAAACCGGCAACTGCAGCACTTCGCCTTCCGCATGCCCTGGTTGCACGTTACGCATATTGGTATCGCAAATGATGCGCCACTCCTGCCCCCGATCATTCGGCAGTTTAAAACGCGCTGGCGCATTGGTTTGGTTGATCAGATAGAGTAACTCCTGACCATCTTCACCGATGCCGATGTGTAGCGCGACTGAGCACAGACGGTTCCAGTCATCGTGTTCCATCAGACTGCCATCCACTCGGCGCCAGAAAATGCGGTTAAAGTTGCGTTCTTCACCGCTGAAAGCGCGAATAAACGGCACCATATAGGTTTGGCGCGCGGACACCATTTCCGATAACCAGTTTTTAAAATAGGTTTTGCGCTCAGACAAGCTCCAGTCTAACCAACTGATTTCGTTGTCCTGACAGTAAGCATTGTTGTTACCTTGCTGAGTATGTGAAAGCACATCCGCGGTGAGAATGTGCGGGATGCCGAACGCAAACAACAAGCTGGCCATGAAGTTGCGCTTTTGCCGTTCACGGATGGTGCGAACCACCATATTGTCCGTTTCACCTTCAACCCCGTAGTTGTCTGAACGGTTATCACCGTGCCCGTCGCGGTTCTGCTCACCGTTCGCTTCGTTGTGCTTGAGCTTGTACGACACCAGATCCTGCAAGGTAAACCCGTCATGATAGGTGATGTAGTTCACCGTCAGTTTGTACGGCCAGTTCGCCGCGCTGTAGAGATCGCGTGAACCCATCAGCCGGGTGGCAAATTCTTTCAGATATCCCTGATCGCCCCGCCAGAAGCTGCGGGTGATGTCGCGCAGTTTGTCGTTGGTTTCATTCCAGCCGAAGGGGAAATTCCCCACTTGATAGCCGTTCGGACCGATGTCCCAGGGCTCTGCAATCAGTTTGACCTGACGCAGAATTGGATCTTGTGCCACCGCTTTGAAAAAGGCGGCATCGCGGCTGAAATCGTCGCCATTACGGCCAAGTGTCGCGGCCAAATCAAAACGGAAGCCGTCGATATGATATTCGCTGACCCAGTAGCGTAATGTGTCCATCACCAGCGTAAGCGAGGGCTGATAGGAGAGGTCAAGCGTATTGCCACAGCCGGTAAAGTTGGCAAAGTGCGGACCGTGCTGCAGGTAGTAGTGCGGATCCAGCGCCTTGAGGTTGAAAATTGGCCCATCTTCACCACCTTCGGCTGTGTGGTTATACACCACATCAAGAATGACTTCGATGCCCTGCTTATGCAGTTCACGAATGGTGGTTTTGAGTTCAGTCACGGCATCGTGCCGGGCATAGCGGGGATCCGGCGCCATGAACACATAAGGGTTGTAACCCCAGTAATTCACTTTACCCATTTCAAGCAGGTGTGGCTCATGCATGCAGGCGGCAATCGGCAACAGTTGCAGCGTATTGATGTTCTGCTTGCGGTAAAAGGTCAGCATCGGCTCGCTGATGAGGCCAAGATAGGTGCCTTGCAGCCCTTTCTCTACCTCCGGATTCTGTTTGGTCACGCCTTTGACGTGCGTTTCAAACAGCACCATTTCTTCGCGTGGTCGTTCGGGCTTCGGGGTATCCTGCCAGTCAAACTGGGTATCGATGACGACGCATTTGGCCAAATCAAAACTGCTGGCAGGCTTGAACGGAACTTCGTAGGTGAGGTTCTTGTCCAACGCCTTAGCATACGGGTCGGATAAGCACAGCAAGTCATCGCCGTGCTGGACGATGAAACCGTATTTTTGCCCTGCTTTTATGCCTTCGACATAAGTGTGCTGGATACTGGCGTATTCGCTTTCCAGCGGGTGAGTTTCATAACTGCCGTCAGCGTGAAATAACGCCAACAGCAAATCCTTATTTGCCGGGGCATAAACCGCAAAATTGCATCCATTTGGATCAAGAGTTGCACCTAAAGGGTACGGGCGAGAGCAGGTCGTTTTCATCGTAAGCAGTCGTTTTTGTTATTGAGTTAGCAGTAACCACCGTTTTAAGTAAAAGGCTTTGCTGGTATTAGGTCAAGAGCCCTGTCACAAAATTTTCCATGTAATTTTCTTTCATTTTTATGACGTTATTTCGTTGAAATAGTGATCAATAATGCATTTTGTATTCCATGTCTCCGAAAGTGAGCAAGCTCCTCCCCCCAGATTACGTGATCAATGCTATAAAAACACCATGCGGTAAAAAATCTACGCCTTTCTCATCCCCCCTAAATATATCGGGGGCGGAGGAAGCCACCCCTATGCGCCTTTAGTAATCTTTTCATCAGTTGAAACGACTGGGGATTCGTCCCATCTTGCCTCTCTTTTTCGATGTGACCTCTTTTCTGCCTTTAGAGGGACCAGCAAAGGTGAGCTGAGAGATTAGAAGTAAAAATTTAAATAAGAAAAGACCCTAAATGGAGTTAACAATGAAAAAAGTAAGTGTAATTGCTGCCGCAGTTGCTGCTACTCTTGCAGCGGGCTCTGCATTCGCAGTGGACTTCAACGGTTACTTCCGCGCTGGTACTGGTATCAGTGGCAATGGTGAAGGTGACTACAAATTCATGGTAAACCGAATCGGTCGTCTAGGTAACGAAAACGACAACTACTACGAGTTCGGTTTCTCTCAAGAGCTGAAAACTGGCGAGCAAACCTGGAAAGTGGATTCCATGCTGGCGAAAGGTGACGACGGTAAATCTGGTTGGGAATCTGACAACGCAGTAAACGTCGCTCAGTTCAACGTTCAAGCTAAAGGCCTGTTCGCTTCAGACCCAGACGCGGTAATGTGGGCGGGTAAACGCTACTACCAACGTAAAGATATCCACATCACTGACTTTTACTTCCTGAACACTTCTGGTACTGGTGGTGGTATCGAAAACGTTTCTCTGGGCAACCAAAAGCTGTCTGTGGCGCTGATGCAAGATGGCGAAACGGATGCTTCAGCGGGCTACATCTTTGATGCACGTCTGGCGAACATCCCACTGTGGAATAACGCTTCTCTGGAACTGGCTGTTGCGTACAACTTCGCAACAGAAAAAGATTCTCAGAATGAAGCCGCAGATGACGGCGTGATGACCAGTGCGATTCTGCACCAAGGTCTGAGCAACGGCTTCAACCAAACTGTATTCCAGGTTGGTACAGCGGGTTACGGTAACCAAGTAGCGAACTTCGGTTCTGGTGCATGGTATTCTCGTGGTACTTCTGAGTACAACGATGCAGTGGGTTACCGCCTAATCAACTGGGGTGTGGTTAAATTTGGCGAGAAATGGGAAATGGGTCACCAGGTTTCATTCCACCACGGTGAAGATATCTCTAACGGCGAAGGCACATCTGACATCTTTACTGCTGTAGTTCGCCCAATGTACAAATGGAATGACACCATGCGTACTATCGGTGAAGCTGGCTACTCTTACGGTGAAGAGAAGATCTCTGGCACCACAACTAAGACTGGCGGTAGCAAGTTTACTGTAGCTCAGGCATGGGCAATGGGTGACAGCTTCTGGTCTCGTCCTGAGCTGCGCGTATACGGTTCATACATCACTGATGACGAAGGCACCACGTTCGGCGACAAAGGCGATTCAGACTTTGTTGTAGGTGTTCAAGTCGAAGCTTGGTGGTAATCTGCCACTAAGTCCTAGAAAAATTTAAGTCCATATTCAAATAGCCGACTTAGGTCGGCTATTTTTTTAAGGGTTTATGAGAGCCTTTAAAAAAATAAAAACAGGAGAAGAGTATGTATCTTCGAGCATTACTTTTGGGCGGATGTATCGCGCTGACAGGCTGCCAGTCAGCAACGGTGGTTGAACAACCACAATCAACCTCTGCGCAAGCATTCAGTGTAATCTCCCAGCTTCAAGCGACCAAAGTTAAATTCCCCAGTACCACCAAAATTTCGATCACTCCGTCGACTCAGTATCTGCGCAATGAACAGATTTCGAGCCCGGTTGCGGTATTTGAAATCCCGGCTAACCGCGGCCAGATGTCGCTGACGATCACCAGTGAAATTAAAGATTCGGTGTTTTTCCCACATGTGATGATCACCGACCAACAAGGCAAAGTCGTGGAAAGCTACGACGACTCAGTGTTTGAATACCGCAAGCCGCGCCTGAACTTGGGTAACCGTCTGGTTGCGGAGCTGGATTTCTACCCGCCTCAGGGGTATCAGAATCTGTATGTGGTCGTCTACACCAAGGAGTCGGATCTCAAAGACGTGACTTACGTGGCGCATCCGGGACGTATTGACGCCGAAGCGCGTGGCAACTACATGCCAGAGCTGAAAGACATTGCGGTCCCACACAGTCTGACAGGAACGCTGGAACTGGATGTTGCGGGCCCGGGTCTGCTCGGTTTCACCCGCTTAGAATCGCCAGCCAACGCAACTTCCAGCGATCAGGCGAAGGCACAAATCGTGGTGCAGCCTGATACTCAGGCGTACTACTTCTCGACCATCGAAAAGGCGGTGGAAGCGAACGATATCCCTAAAGCGCTGAGCCTGCTGGATGAAGCGAAAGCACTGGGTATTGAAGGTGCGCAAGAAGTGTTTGTCAAAGCGGTGAACCGCAAATCGGCGCAATAAACTCGGTGAGTGCGCGGCCTGAAACGCGCGACTGACCACAATTCTCATTGCTATTTACTTTGCTAGTACCGCACTTCGTCTGGAGTGCGGTACTATTGTTTTTATCGGAACACACTGTAACGCCACGCTGGAATTAAGTTTTTGCTTCTCGCGCCGATACAGTACCAAAGACTGAGTTAAGAACATTATTAGATGAATACCATTGGGATTGCGATTGGCGCGACGGGCCTGTCACTGATATTGATATTTGTGTGGATGATTTCGCTGTCTATTCGCAAAAAGCGTCTGGAAGCGGAAAAGAAAGCCCGTGAGGAAGCCTATCGTAAAGCGCTGGAACGTCAGCGTGACGAGGAGCGCAAAGAACGTCTGTATAAGGCCGAATCTGGTCATGTTCCTACCATGTTGTATCTGGCGAAAGAAGCGGAACGCTCCAACTTGCGCGAAGCGCTGTTCTGGTATGAAAAGGCCGCACACAACGAAAACATCACCGGTATGTACGGTATTGTCCGCATTTGCCAGCGCATCCGTGATGACTACATCCTCAAAGAAAAAGCCAAGTTCTGGCAAAACTACATTCGTGGTCAGGAAGGCGATCTGGGGGCTAAATATGAAACCGGCCGAGCGCTGGTGCATGGCCGTGGCGTCGAAGTGGATGTGTCAAAAGGCATTGCTATGATTCAGGACGCAGCTGAAGATCAGTACATTGATGCGATTCTGTTTATGGGCGACTGGTGTGTATCAAAAGACAACATCGCCCCTGCGCCGGGTGATTCCACCTACTGGTATTCAAAAGCAGCCAAACTCAACAGCCTGGAAGGGATGATGAAACTCGGTATCAACTACATCAAAGGTATCGGCATTGCAGCAGACTTTCAGAAAGGGGTTTACTGGTTAGAGCGTGCCAGTGAAAAAGGGCACGCCGAAGCCATGTATCATGCTGGTCAAGCCTGGATTGATCGCGGTGCAAACGGCAATGCCATCGCTTATATCTGGCTGTTTCTGTCCGCCTTTTTTGGTTACGAGCCAGCGAAATCGCTGCGCGATCAGGTGGGTGGCCGTATTGGTGTGGATTCTGTGGTTGGCCTGCAATCGCTGTCCAAACCGCTGCAGAAGAAAATCAGCTCAGGTACGGTTAGCAAGCATTCTATCATTCGTGCTCTGAACAAACTGTATAAACGCGGGATTCCGGTGCCGAAGAAAGGCGAAGCGATGGATGATGAGGGCATTGCGGACAATGTAAGTGACACGCTGCTTGATGAACTAGATGGTTCGCTGTTTGATGACACCTCCGCAGCGGAGACTCCCGCAGAAGAGCAGCCTTCGGCGCTGAACTTCTCTCAGACGTCGATGGATAAATTCTGAGAATCGCGACAATAAAAAAAGCCCCGACTGGTCGGGGCTTTTTACAATCTGTGTAACAGATTAAGCAGAAGGTTTGTGTTCTGACTGGCAAACGGCTGCCGTGAAAACTACGTCTGTTGAGCTGTTCAGAGCAGTTTCTGCTGAGTCCTGAATCACGCCAATGATAAAGCCTACCGCAACAACCTGCATCGCCACATCGTTTGAGATACCGAACAGGCCACAAGCCAGTGGAATCAGCAGCAGTGAACCACCCGCAACGCCTGATGCGCCACAAGCCGAGACCGCAGCCACCACGCTCAGTAGCAGCGCCGTCATCAGGTCAACCTCAATACCCATGGTGTGTACCGCAGCCAGAGTCAGTACTGTGATGGTAATTGCTGCACCAGCCATGTTGATGGTTGCGCCTAGTGGAATCGATACTGAGTAAGTATCTTCATCCAGTTTCAGCTTTTCACACAGTGCCATGTTCACGGGAATGTTGGCTGCACTTGAACGGGTAAAGAACGCGGTGACACCACTTTCACGCAGACATTGGAATACCAGCGGGTATGGGTTAGCGCGGGTTTTTACGTACACAATCAGCGGGTTTACCACCAGTGCGATGATCGCCATTGCGCCCAGCAGTACTGCCAGCAGCTGTGCATAGCCAGCCAGCGCGCCAAAACCAGTCGTTGCAAAGGTAGACGCCACCAGACCGAAGATACCAAATGGGGCCAGACGGATGATGAAGCGCACGATTTGCGACACGCCGTGGCTCAGATCTTCGAAAACCGCTTTGGTGGTTGCCGATGCATGGTGCAGTGCCAGACCGAGGCCGACAGCCCAAGCCAGGATGCCGATGTAGTTGGCTGACATCAGTGCGTTGACTGGGTTATCCACCAATTTGAACAGCAGTGTTTGCAGAACTTCCGTAATGCCTTGAGGAGGAGTTGCACCTTCCGCGCCAGCAACCAGTGTCAATGTGGTTGGGAACATGAAGCTCAGAACCACTGCTGTCAGTGCCGCGGTAAAAGTGCCGAAAAGGTATAGCACGACGATAGGACGCATGTAGGTGTGTTGGTTTTTCTTTTGGTTGGCGATAGATGCGGCAACCAGAATAAAGACCAGAATGGGTGCTACGGCTTTCAGAGCACCGACGAAAAGGCTTCCGAGTAGCCCTGCACTTTGCGCAGTATCCGGAGCGGCAACGGCCAGCACGACACCAAAAATGATACCTGCCAGAATTTGCAGCACGAGGTTACCACGAGCAAAACGGGCAAAAATGTTGTTGCTTTGCATAGTTATCCCTGCGATGAATATATGGTTTGATTTGTAGTTATTTCAGTGGATACCACTGAAGGTAGCCAATATTAACGTCACGGGATAATGTGTCTAGGATTAATTGATAGTTAGAACAAAAAATTACCAATCATGTTGAAATGCAACACATTTTAGGTTGTTTGTTAATTATTTGTAGATGTTTGGTTGAAAGCAGAGGGTGAAATTTCACCCTCTGTTGTGTGGTCATCAGGCTTTATGGTTGTTTGATGACGTTCTGTGCATTACGTACCATTTTGCTGAAGCGCCGATGTCTGGCGTGGCGTTCGGCGATGGTTTCACTGTTATATAGCTGTTCTGCAAGTAATTTCTGGTAATTCTTCAATCGTCTCGCATCCAGCTCCCCGCTCTCTACGGCGCGATTCACCGCGCAGCCTGGCTCCGATTGATGGCGACAATCACTGAAGCGACATTGCTGCGCCAGCGACTCCACATCAGCAAACGTTTGTGCAACACCGTGTTCACAATCGGCGATTTGCAGTTCACGCATTCCCGGTGTGTCGAGCAATAAAGCGCCGCTTGGCATCGGCAACAGGAAGCGGGCCGTTGTCGTATGACGTCCTTTACTGTCTTGCTCGCGAATGCCTCCGGTCTCTTGAACCTGCTCACCCATCAGTGTGTTGACCAACGTCGATTTCCCTACGCCGGACGAGCCCATCACCGCGATAGTGCGGCCGATTTTGCACCACGAGTGCAGCACCTGACAGCTTTCATTATTGAGCGCGTTGATGGTTTCAACACTCAATAAGGGGCTGAGATCTTGCACCTGACGGCGTTTGTCTTCCGCGTCATCGCACAGATCGGCTTTGGACAACACGATGACAGGCTCGACCTGAGCTTCTCGCGCCAGCGCCAGATAACGTTCGATGCGACTGAGATTGAAGTCCTGATTGAGAGACGAAACGATGAAGACAGTATCGACGTTTGCCGCAATCAACTGCTCATAGGCGCGATTGCCTGCTGCTTTGCGGCTGAACAGAGATTGTCTATCCAATAGGCGCACAAACTGCTGGCTGTGATCGATAACAATCCAGTCTCCGACAGTCATCGCGGGTAATTTGGCGTGAATGTCGAGATGAAATTCTCCCTGTTCGCTCCAACAGACGTAGCCACTGCGATGGTGCGCAGCAACTCGGGCCAGAGCGTTGTGCTCCATGTCTTCTAAGCTAAGCTGTTGTTGAAATACAGGTCGCCACCCTAACTGTGGCAGTGAGAGAGTGTGTGTATCTGTTAAACTCATTGGTTTACCCCAGACATGCGTAATCACGCTGTCTTGAACGCATTAAAATATGGCTAGGGTCTAAATTGTGTGATGTGACCCCGGTTGAGAACACCGGGCAATTCTAGGGAAGGAAAGGTGAAATTTTGGGTTATGCTTTCTTCACTGAATTTGCGCGGTGGTGAGTAAGTACAATCATAAAATCCTCCAGAGATTAGTTTTTTGTTAATGCGGTTTCATAATAGCAGAAGAGGTGGATTTGCCCACCTCTTTTTGCCGGATCGAGTCACATTCGCCACTCGATATGTACAAACTGAGTGATCAGTGTTGCATGCCTTTCATGACCTTTTTCACCGGCGCTGTAAACGAGACTTGCTCGCCATCTTTAAACGTCAGTTGAACATCGATCTGTGTGCCTTCCTGAAAAGGCATTTTGAGATCAAACAGCATGATGTGGAAACTGCCAGGTTTCAGCTCCAGAGTGCCGTTGGCCGGAATAGTGAACGCCTCGACCTGACGCATCTTCATCACGTCACCCTCTTTGATAACGTCGTGCAGTTCAACTTTGCCTGCCGCTGGAGTGGAAGCTGCCACGATAAAGCGATCGTGGTCGCTGTTGTTCACCAGTTCCGCAAACACCGCGCTGGTCGGGGCATTGGGTGGTGTTGCGCGAGCATACGGATGATGGGCCATGATGTCCGTTTGGGCATAACTGAATGGACTGAGCATCAATCCTGCTAACCACAGAGCCTTCAATTTCATTTCACTATCCTTCTGATGAATTTATTGTTTTTTTAATCGCATCCACGATCGGTGCGGGGTTTTGGGTATGCGGTACTTTGGTGATCAAGGTACCGTCTGGCTTAAGAAAATAGAAATAGGAGCTATGGTCCAAGGTGTATTTCAGTTCTGAATTCGGCAATTCCGTTTTTCTGAAAATCACCCCGTAGCGGTGGGCCAGCGCAGTTGTTACGTCCAGCGGTGCGGACATACCTTCAATCATCGGATGAAAATAGTGGGCGTATGTGGCTGATGCCTCTGCGTTGTCGCGCTCAGGATCCAATGAAACAAACATCGGGCGCAGGTGGCTCAGCGTTTTTTCATCCAGTTCATTTAACGCCCCTGCCAGCATGGCGAGTGAGGTCGGGCAAACATCCGGGCAGCGGGTAAAACCAAAATAGATAATGCGAATGCGATCGTCTTTGGGATCGAAAATATTCACCGCTTTATTGTCGGCTCCGAACAGAGTGACCGTCTGTGGGTCCTGCGAGGCAGAAAGTTGGTTTTGTGAATCCCAATACGTTTTCGCTCCAAATCCCAAGGCAAACGCCACCACCAAAATCAACGACCAATTCTTACTCATCTTTGCATCCTTATTGCGGGATAAACTGTTTTATTCCCATCCGTCAATGTTCCGACCCACGTCATGCTGTCGGTGGTGCAAACCGGCAACATCAAATCTGCGGCGTAATGCCCGTTGGCTGAGCGTTTCAGAACAAACTTCGCCTGTCCCATGTCCATCTCTAATCCTTCCAGCGTCAGCAGCAGTGTATCGGCCTTGCTGTCTGGCCATTGAACATCAAGTGGGGTGGCAACCAATGGATGAGCCGTATCTTGTGCCAGCGTCATACTGACACCATTCTGCTCACACGCTTGGCTGGACAGGTGGCAGTAACTATTAAGAGCTCTGGCTGGCGCTGGGTTCTGAAAATAGTGGACAATATCATTGACGAAGAACCCCGCCAGTAAAGCGATAACCACAACAACAAATCGAACGACTCTGCGCATATTCCTTCCTGATAGCCTATCCGTTGCGTGAAATAAGGTAGCACTGCGACATTTCATGAGATGAGCAGGGGCTGCCGGCCGGCAACGGAGAAAGGAGAATGGTAGCATAGGTCACTTTAACTGGCTGGAAAGGAAGGAGAAAACTGTGCTGGCAGTCAAGCAAACAAAAAAGGCGGCCAAAGCCACCTTTTGTTTGCGTTTTAACGCGTTACACGTCGTGTGTCTGAGCGAATTTTTCTAACCCCAATACCAGCAGTATTGCACACAGCATCAGTACGATGGCGATACCAAGTTGTGCCGGTTGTGAGGTGATAGCCTCGAAATCAAGCGGGCTGAGGTTGTGTTGCAGCAGCGGAACCTGTTCTCCATGTGAGTTGGTACGCCAACTGACGGTCTCTTTCCATGGCCAGATCTTCGGCAGGGTACCCAGCATCAGTCCGGTCAGGAAGGAAAGCGTAATATCGCGGTAGTGCTTGAGCAACCAGGACAATACGTGCGAGAAACTCAGCAAACCAATCACACAGCCAAGCAGGAACAAGCTGAGAATGTCGACCTGAAGCGATTTTACCGCGCCCAGAACGGGTGTGTACATACCGATCAGCAGCAGAATGAAACTGCCGGAAATGCCAGGCAGAATCATGGCGCAGATGGCAATACCGCCCGCGATCAGCACATTGAGGCTGGTGAACTCCATTTCGAGTGGTTTCAAGACAGTGATGGAATAGGCAAAGGCCACTCCGACCAGAAGCAGCGCCCAGCGCGATAAGCTTTTCTGCTCTATCTGTTTGAGTACGTGATAAACCGAGACCAGTATCAGGCCAAAGAAGAACGACCAGATAGGAATCGGGTGGGTCACGAGCAACCAGGAAATCAGTTTCGCCAGCGTCAGAATGCTGGTGAAGATGCCGCCGAACAAAGCGATAAGAAACCAGCCGTTAATATGACGAAACGCTGCGGCAAACCCTTCTCGTTTCCACAAACGCAATAAGCTAGGGTTTACCCGACGGATACTTTCGAGCAGGGTATCGTAGACGCCGGTGATAAAAGCAATGGTACCGCCAGATACACCAGGAACGACATCCGCCGCGCCCATCGCCATGCCTTTCAAAAACGTACTAAAGTAATTCATTGAGAACCTTATTCGAACCAACTGAAGTGTGCAGTATAACCAAAAAATCCAGCCAAATCCGATCGATAAATGTGGATCCGCAAAAGTTTCATTCGCACCTTTATAAGCAATTGCATGACTATGCAATATGATCATTTTTGCAAATTGCAATTATCAATTTGCAAAAAATAAGTCAGGGTTTTCTCAGGAACTGTGTTATTCAGCCCAAAAAAAGGACTTTTAAAGATGGCACGCTTAATGCATAATTCATTTCGACCCTTCTTAAAGCCGAGGGTCACCTAGCCAACTGACGTTGTTAGTGAATAGATTTTTGTTCACACCATACATAAGCCAATCGCGGTTTTGCGATTGGCTCTTTTTTTTCTGGTTAGGTATGATAGCACCACTCCACATCCTCAGTTCACTGACGAATACGGCTCAGTGAACCAGTTCTCACTTAAACATTGATACAGAGACGTGACGTTTTGTCACAACTAAGAGGTTTTCTATAACGACACCGGTATGGTCGTTTATTTGAGCGCCGCTGCTCGGCTGGGTCGCTCGTAGCTCATTAAGGAAGATGAGTGTGAATATAAGAGGTTATATGAATCACATTATCTCCGTGGGCGCGCTGGAATCTTTCCTGATTGCCATCAGCGTGCTGTTTATCGGGCATTTCATCAATGCCAAGTTGCCAGTCCTGACAAAATTCAACATTCCTGAACCCATTGTGGGCGGTCTGCTGGTCGCTATTCTGATCACGATTTTGCATTTCAATGGGATTGATCTGGAATTCTCTCTGCCTTTACAAAACACCTTTATGCTGATGTTTTTCAGTACTGTGGGCTTGGCGGCAAACTACACTCAACTGGTCAAAGGTGGCGCCAAAGTCTTCCTGTTTCTTGCTGTCGCTTCCTTCTTTATCATCATTCAGAATGGCGTAGGCGTGACGCTCGCAACGGCGTTAGGGCTGGATCCGCTGATGGGGTTGATTGCGGGTTCAATTACGTTATCCGGTGGTCACGGCACGGGAGCGGCCTGGTCGCAGACTTTCAGCGAAACCTATGGCTTAAGCAATTCGCTGGAAATCGCGATGGCTTCGGCGACGTTTGGTTTGATCGTGGGTGGCTTGATTGGTAGCCCGGTGGCGAAAAAACTGATCGATAAGCACAACTTTGAATCTGAATATGGCCGAGGTACGCAAGCGCACAGTCGTTTCCCGGAGCTGGTGACCTACAACGAGTACGAAGAAGACAAAGTGACCTCTAAAAAGGTGATTGAAGTGTTGTTCGTCCTGCTGATTTGTGTGACAGGCGCGCAGTATCTGGAACGTTGGGTCGAAGCATTGAATATCCGTTGGTTGATGATTCCGGACTTTGTTTATGCACTGTTCATCGGTGTGTTTATTACCAACGTGCTGCAAGTGACCAAGGCTCATAAACTGGATACTGAAACGGTTGATATTCTTGGCACGGTGTCGTTGTCACTGTTTCTGGCCATGGCTTTGATGAGCCTTAAGCTGTGGAACATTTTCGACTTGGCCATCCCTTTCCTGGTGATATTGGCCGTTCAATCGGCGGTGCTGGGGATATTTGCTTACTTCGTGACATTTAAGGTGATGGGCGCCAACTATGATGCGGCCGTGATCTCGGGCGGTCACTGTGGATTTGGCCTCGGTGCCACGCCTACGGCAGTCATGAATATGGGCTCGCTGGTCAATCGGTACGGACCTTCACCTCAAGCCTTTATGGTTGTTCCGATTGTCGGCGCATTCTTTATCGACATCGTGAATCTGATTATCCTGCAAGGCTACATCTCTTTTCTGGGATAAAGAAAAAGGCTCTGCAATGCAGAGCCTTTTTTAATGCTAAGGGCGATAAATCCTATTCAATATTAAGCGTCAGTTTGGTGCCATTGAACTTGAGCTGGCTCAGCAGATTTTTGGCGTTAGTACGGCCTTGCTCATTGAACTCAAGTCCGTACCGTGCGTAGTGCATGGAGCGCTGTAAGTTACAGATACGTCCGACCAACGGGGCAAACACTTTGGATCCACGCTTGTCGGCAAAGATTTCAATCGAAACCAGATCCCCGACTTGGTAGGAGCGGCCCAATGGCGCGGTGATAAAACGGCAGCCGCTTTTCGACAGATCCCGCACTTCACATTCTGATTTACGTTCACTTTGATGCACTTTGCCCGACAGGTTCACTTCATAACGCGGTTCTTTGCGCAGCTGAGTGACTTGCATGGTGTTGGGAATCGAGAGCATCGCCAGAGCGACTGGCTCGTGCAGGATATGCAGCAACTGGCTGCGAAAATGCAGCATCGCGCCTTCACCACGCGGTGAAATCGCACGAACGTTAATCCAGAAGCCTTCCTGAAAGAAGTAGGCGAGATCATCACTGGAAATTTCAGGAATTTCTATCAGCAGGTAAGTGTCGGAATGGGTACCAATAAAAGGGGTCTTACAGATGAATTTGGTACCGACTGGCGTTGTGATGCTCAACGTCAGCTCACTGCCGTGTTCGACCATAGCCAGAGCATCGGTGCTATTAAGCGTGGAAACGGTTTTATGCCGTGAGTTCGATTTGGAACTTCCGGTCTCCGGTTGGGTAGCTACTGACTGTGAACGCATTGATCTCTCCGTATAACGTACTGCTTTATTTTTATTTTTCCTGCAGATTTAACGATTTTATGATTTGATACCGGGAGATTCAATTCAGTTCTGCCACAATTTATTTGAGTTAATTATCAAATTTGGAGCCTAAATGGAACATCAAGTGACACATGATGCACAAAACCACTGTTTTAAGGTGCATTTGGAAGGTGATGAGTACGCAGTGGTGAAGTATCAGCAAGAAGACGACGTGCTGTATATCACCTCAACACGTGTGCCGGATAGCCTGCAAGGGAAAGGGTACGGAAAGGTGATGATGGAGGCCGTGTTACCGCTTATTGAGCAGCAAGGCCAGACGATTGTGCCAGTATGCAGCTATGTGGATCACTATCTGACCCGCAATGCACAATGGCAGCATCTGCGTCACCGCGCTTGATTGCTGTTTGAATCGCTGTGATCATCGGTTTCACTATCACTCGGATCTGGGGCGGATTTTTGCAGCTTTTCCGGGTGAGCGTGCAGCTCATCGATCAACTCGCGGTCACGCTGGGCAAAATAAATATTCTCAGCGGCCTGACCGCGTAAACGCATCATTTCGACAAAGTCCATGGGTTTGCCACTCCTTACGTTCACTGCTGTAAGTATAGTGACAAACCCCGGGAAGTGTCGTTGCCTCAATCAGGCTTTGATGCGTGCCATGTAATAGGTGCTGATAAACTCGCCTTCACGAAATACCGAGCATTTTGCTTCGCCTTCAATTTCAAATCCGAACTTCTTATAACATGCGATAGCCGCTGCGTTATCACTGTTCACTTCGATTTGAATGCGTTTGATGTTAAGCCAGTTGTCGGCCAGATTGAGTACGGTTTCAATCAGTTGACTGCCAATGCCGTGACCGTGAAATTCGTCATGCACGCCAATACCAAAACTGGCGCAGTGGGCGGTGCGTTCACGTTGCGAAACCTGCATACCGATATTACCCACGACGCGGCCATCCACCTCAGCCACAAAACTGAATACGCCAGCGGGGATGGTTTCCAGTCGTTTCTGCCACATGGCTACTGATGGATGGGGTAATTGCAGCGTTTCTCGCTGTGCTTTCGGTTGAGAATAAATATCGCATAGTGCGCGTGCATCACTGACTTCTGTTGGCCGAATATGAATTTCCATGCTTTCCTTCTTTTTATCTGTTGTTTTTTAACCAATCTAACGAGTTACGCAAGAAATGAAAAGCACTTGGATGCATATAAATTTCAAATGCCGGATGATTTGGCGCACTGCAAGGTGATGGCGACCAGTGCGTGATCGCTGGCATACCGATCGGTCTCAAAGTGCGGATTGATCAGATGCTGATCTTCCACGTGAAAGTCACACACTAAAGCGACCGGATAATCGGCTTCACGGCTGAAATCGCTCGACAGCAAAATGTAGTCGAGTACCTGGCCGGAAGCGCCAGTGTAATGGGTCGGTTTACGTAGCTCGTCACGCGTGTGGCTAAACAGTTCCCAGCTGTCAAAAAGATGATACGGCATAAGCGGTGCGAAGCTATCTGGCTGGCGGAAACGATGGGTGGAACGCAAAGCGGAAAATTCAATGCTGCTCAGTACCTGATTGAAATCCCCCATCAACACCACCGGATGACGGCTTTGTTGCTTACGCTGTACGATCGCTTTGTGCAGTAGGTGTGCTTCTTGTCCGCGCTGCATTGTCGACTGCCAACGGCCGTACAATTCTTGCTGCCAGGCATTCATCAAGTCGTCACTTTGCGGCTCATTGAGCATCGGGCGCTGAGATTTGAAATGCACCACATACACATCGATATGACCCAGAGCCGGATGATGCACCGTTGCGCGAAGCGGTTTGCGGTGAAAGTGAAAGTCCGGCTGTTGGGCGTCCACCGCGACAACGTCGCTGAGTGGATAACGTGAGGCAATGCCAACAACCGGAGACGAGTAAATGTAGTCATCGCTAACCTGCGGCGTGTCAATGACTTCGAAGTATGGATAGCCCAGATCATGCATCTGCTCACGCAAGGCGTCGGCACTGAAAATCTCCTGGAAACCAATCACATCAGCATTCAGCTCAATCAGTTTATGATTCAGCCAACGCTGTTTTTGCTGCCACTGTGTAGCCTCATAGATGTTGTTGAACTCATAGAAGGCATTAGGCGGAGCGAGATAGTTCAATAAGTTGGCGGTGGCAAAACGAACCTGCATACGAAACCTCGGAATTCAGCGTTATCACCTTATGGTGCCGTTGCGACGACACGCTGGAAAAGAAGGATGTGTTACAAAAGGTTACACCGGAGATAAGTTTGGGTAAACTGGCAATCCGATTGATAAGGATGATAATAATTCTCATGGAAGCGAAGACTTGGCGTACGCCACAAAACTTTCTGCTGATCATATCCATTATTGTGCCCATTGCGTTTTCCAGCTGGATGGCACTGCTCAACAATTTCGTGATCGAGAAAGCCAACTTTAACGGTGCCGATATCGGCCTGCTGCAAAGCGTGCGGGAGATCCCCGGCTTTTTGTCTTTTACGGCGGTGTTTGTGCTGCTGTTCATTCGTGAGCAACGTTTTTTGGTCTTGTCGCTGGGAATGCTGACAATTGGTACGGCGATTACTGGCCTGTTCCCGACACTGACCGGATTGTTGCTGACGACATTGTTGATGTCGACCGGCTTTCACTATTTCGAGACGCTGAAGCAGTCGCTGTCGCTGCAGTGGTTGAAGAAAGATGAAGCGCCGGAGATGCTCGGCAAGCTGATTTCAGTCGGTGCATTGGCGTCGCTGCTGACCTACGGCGCACTGTGGGTGATGTTGGAACAACTGCAACTGAGTTTTAAATGGGTGTATGGCATTACTGGTGGTGTGGCGTTTGCGCTGGTGGTCGTGATTGCTTTTGCGTTTCCGGAGTTTAAATCGGAAACCCCGCAAAATAAAAAGTTGGTGCTGCGCAAGCGATACTGGCTCTATTACGCGCTGACTTTCATGAGCGGCGCGCGCCGTCAGATTTTTACCGTGTTCGCGGGCTTTTTGATGGTGGAAAAATTTGGCTATACGGCTGCTGATATCACGTTGTTATTCCTGATCAACTACGTATTCAACTTCCTGTTTGCCAAACGTATCGGTCGTTTTATCGGTGTGGTAGGGGAGCGTAAAGCGCTGTTGTTTGAGTACACGGGACTGATTCTGGTGTTCGTCGGATATGGTCTGGTTACCGATGCGCACTGGGCCGCAGGGTTGTATGTGGTTGATCATCTGTTTTTTGCGCTGGCGTTGGCTGTGAAAACCTATTTTCAGAAGATCGCCGATCCGGCTGACATGGCATCTACCGCCGGTGTGGCTTTTACCATCAACCACATTGCCGCCGTCGTGATTCCGGTCAGCTTTGGGTTGTTGTGGCTGGTATCGCCGGCAGCGGTATTCTTTATTGGCGCCGGCATGGCGGGTGTTTCTTTTGTGCTATCGCTGAACATTCCGCGTCAGCCGGAAGAGGGTAACGAAGTGCGTGTGCTGCGCTGGAGCTAACGTTCTCACGGATAAGAAAAAACCGCCGAAGTTCGGCGGTTTTTTTGTCAGTCAGGATTAATGATCCAGATAGAGGTAGTTTTGCCAGCTCTTCATACGAATCAAAACTTTACGCATGATGGATACATGCTCAAAGGTATCGGAGTATACCGCCACTTCGGCATTAGTACCCAGTGGCAGGTTGAACTCACTCATGTCATCAGTGATGCGCAGTTTCACCAACACGCGGCCCTGAGTATTCAGCGCCTGAGTACCAAGCAGTGAACCTCGTGCCTGAATCTGGCCTTCTGCAATCGCAGGAATGACTTCAACCACTTCACCTTTAAACACTCTGCCAGGCAGTGCGCGGAACAGGAATTCTGCTTCAAAACCCGGATGCAGGCGTTGCAGAGAGTTCTGGCGGAATGCACCTACGTAGTACTTCTCTTCGGTATGCACAAAGGTCATCACCGGAGCCAGAGGCAGCGGAACCGCCATCATACCCGGGCGCAGGGCCAGTTGGGTGACGTAGCCATCGGTCGGCGCGCGAACGACGGTCTCATCGAGATTAAACTGAGCTTGTGTCAATTCTGCACGGATACGTGCAACCGTGGTGTTCTCACCGTCGATCTGAGATTCAAATGCCAGTTTCGCTTCATTTTCCAAAGCCTGAGCGACTTCCAGTGCAGCCTGAGCGGATTTGTAAGCCTGACGCGTGGTATCGACCTGTTGCGCGGTAAATGCGCCGCGCTTGTAGCCTTTCTCGTAACGAGCGGCTTCGCGTTTGGCTTTATCGCGTTCAGCTTCGGCTTTTACTGTCGATGCCGTCGCTTGCTTGTATGCAGACTCCAGTCTCAGCACATCTTGCTCCGCTTCCGCCAGCGCCGCTTGCTTCTGAACGACTGCGGCTTCAAACGGTACAGGGTCAAGTTTGAACAGAATATCGCCTTTATGCAGCGGTGTGTTCGGTTCGACATCGACTTCGATAACTTTACCACGCACGCTCGAAACGATAGGTGTGGTGTTGTACACCTGACCACCAATCGAGGTAAACGGATGGTTGTAGTTCATCAATAGGATCAGCGTACCGATCAGCACCACGCCGCCCAGCACCGCGGTCGGCACCGTCCATTTGTTGAGCGGAATTTTGAAGATTTTGAAAATCGCGATACAGATAGCGGTGTAGGTCAGAATGAGTAGTAAATCCATTAGTTGTGCTCCTCATTCTTTTCCGACGGTTGCGCGCTGGTTTTAGGCTGTTTGAGAGCCGCTACTTCGGCCTTGAGTGCCGCGATTTCGTCGATCAGTTCATCGACGCGGTGATGAATATCGTGTTGTTCTTCTTGTAGTTTGGCAAAACCCCAGCCGCGATCCGGGCGCCACAGCGTTGCCCAAATCCAGAGAAATGGCCACAGGACATGAAGCGTGAAAAGGCTGACCCAGCCCGCAACGTGAATCGCATCCTGATGCGGATGGTTACGCTCTTTGGATATTTCATAAGGGATGTCGTGGATGACGATAATGCCGTAAAAAATAACCAAGGCAACGAAGATTAATACCCCGAGGGCAAAATAATCTAAAAACATGAAAGAGTCCTTGTAACCAAGTAAGAAAAGTGGGCGTAATCATGAGAGATAACACCTATTTATATTAAACAAGTTTTAGTGATTTAATCTGAATAAAATGACCAAATAACGTAAATAATGACGCTAATTTGGGCCATGCTTCACATCCAAGAATGGGAATGCAAGTGGCGGCACTGCAACCTCGTGTCGCCAGAGTGGTGAGACTATTCTGTGCAGACTTGGTTCCGGCCATTTGCTTTGGCCCGGTAAAGTGCTTTGTCTGCGCGGTAAAACGTGCGTTGCGTATTCTCACCGTCACGATGCAAAGTAATGCCGATACTGACGGTCAGGCCGCGTTCGCCGAGAATCTCCGGCCAGTTAAACTGGTAGATGCGCTCGCGAAACGCTTCCGCATGTTTAGTGGCTTCTTCCAGTGTTGCGTTTTCCAGAATGACCAGAAACTCTTCGCCACCAAAGCGGATGCAAGAGGTGCCTTGGAAATCGAAGTAGTTCGCGATTTCATTCGAGACATTGACGATGGCTTTGTCTCCCACCAAATGGCTCAGCTCATCGTTGATGGATTTAAAATGGTCAATATCGACAACCAGAAATGCAAATGAAGCTTCGTTAAGCAGCAGGTCTTTGAGTTTAACTTCCAGCCAGCGTCGGTTGTGCAGCCGGGTCATCGGGTCGGTAAATACGTCCTGTTGCAGCTGTGCTACGGTGTTTTTCTGATTTTCCGTGGTCTCTTTGAGTTCGCGGTTTTCCAGCTCTGAGAGGATCAGTTTTAACTGTAATTCAAAGCGCGACAGACGACGCAACTGAGTGGCGCCCAGCTCTCCAATCGGAATGTGTTTCATCAAATCGGATTCGATTTGAAAGCCCTTTTTCTCGTAGGTCAGCGCTTTTTGATACAAGCCCTGACGCTCGCATACATGACTGAACGCTTCATACAGGCGCTTTTCCAGAATCGGCGCAACCAAGTTGGGCAGACGCTTCTCTGTTGACTCCAGAAGGAAAGTGGAGAAATGAGGCTTTTCCATCTCTACAAGGCAATATACTTTTTCAATCCGGATCATATTCGACAACCAGGTCGAATGCACATTGCCCAGGGTGTACTGCACATTACTCAGCGTCGAGATGGCCTGCGCCAACTTGCCTTGCTCACGATAGAGTTTTGCCTGATAAAGCAGAATTTGACCGCTCAGCGTTTTGTCGCTGACCAGAATACTCAGCTCTTCACACTCCTTGATCAGATCGTTGGCGGCCGTAAAACGGCGCAAGTGCAGGTAGCACGCCAACATATAGAGTTTGTAGCGCAGACGTAGCGAGCGGCTGGAAATAGCGTGGTCGATGCTGTCGATTTTTTGGTAGTAGCGTAGCGCTCGGTTACGGTCGCCATAGGCATCACACAGGTTGCCCATACCTAAAATCGCCAGTACATAGTCATCAATGAAACCATGTTCTACCGCGAGATTGGAGGCAGAAACATATTCGTTGAGAGCGGCGTTGTAATCGCCGTGCTCGACCAGACGATCACTTAAACTGTTTTTCAGCGATAGGATAAGCTCAATATGCTGACTACCTGACAACAACTTCAGTGCCGCACTGAGCTCGTCGATACTTTCTTGAAGGCGATTCATTTCGGCGTGGTATTCCGCGCTGAACGTCAGGCTGAGCGCCTTTTCTTCCGGCGTGGTCGCAATATGCTGGCGCACATGATTCCAGAAATTGATCGCCTCATCCCCCGAGACAGCAGTCGCATCCAGCCCGGCATCTTGAATCTTATTGAGTAGGACTTCCATACGACTCTTCCTGTAATGACATCTCTTCGAGCTGTTCGAGGGTAAACGGGAAACTGAGAATGCTGTGCAGCGTGACATTGGGCATCTCGCCGCTCAACTCTTTGCGCTGCCAAGGATAAATTTCGATCATGTTCAGCAAAGTCTGGTAAACCTGCTCTGATGCCTCATCCTTCTCAGCCAGTAGTAAGCCAAGACGCTGGCTGCTGATCCGCGAGAGCAAATCGTTGTGCGCACACAACGAGTGAACCAGTTCTGTGCACACATCGAGAAAATGTGGGTCGCGGTGTTGAATCACAATCACCGAATGGCTGGAGTGTTGCAATTCGGCTTTGAACTCCATCATCTGTTCCCACCAATAGGTTTCGGACACCACGTTGGAGAGATGTTTTTCCGGGTCGTACTCGTGTTGGCTGCGCACCCGGTTAATCAGTTTGCGCGCCCGCTGCTCCATCTGTCGTTTCGAGGCGCGAGCTTTGTCGCGACCGACCAGAATCGTCTGCTCTCGCAGCATGGTGATGGAAAACTTGCGATATTTGCGAAAAGCTTCCAGTGCACTTTTAAAATCCCCGCTCTCTTCGGCCACTCTTGATTGCTGAAAGCAGATTTGAGACAGCAATTCACCGTTGTCAAACTTCTCTGCGGAGACTTCAGCGGCATGCAGCAGCTCACTCGCTTTGTCGAGATTTTTGCGCAGCAGCTCCAGTCGCGCGCGGCTGATGTAAGAGTGCGCTTTCATCCACACTAGATCGTGTTTGACCGCCAGTTCGTGGGCGCGCTGAGTGGCGTCTTCAGCATCTGCCAAGCGTTCGAGACCCAGCAGCGCCAAGCCACGAAAATCCCATACTTCCGCTTGCCATGTGCGATCCGAATGGCCGCGTAGCACTTCTTCGGCACCATCCAGCACGGTGAGCATGTCGACGTATTGCTCCAGCAAGTACAGGTCCCAAGCCCACAGAATGCGCGCTTTGCCTTCCAGCCAGTGAATGCGGGTGTTGTTGGCGACTTTAACGGCGAGCTCGTGGGTTGATGCCGCAAGCTTGTATTCATTAGTAATGCGCCACACATTGCCCAGACCAATCAGACACTCGATGAGAATTTCGTTTTCATCGACCAAGGCGGCTTGTTCCAGGGCATTAATCCAGAATTGTTGAGCAGTATAGTATTTGGCTTGCCCCCAGAAATGCAGTGCATGCACGTGAAGAATTTCGGGCAAGTAGTCGTCAGTGTCGAGGCTGTTTTGGTAGGTGAATGCTTGTTTGATGGTTTTGAGGCCGCGGCGATAATCCATATTGCACCATAGGCAGCGCGACATGATGATCAGAGACTGCAGAATACCGTCTGAAAACCCGAGTTGCGTTGCTCGGCTCAGACATTGTTCTGCCACCGCCAGGACTTGCTGCGGTTCAGATTCTATGCGATGCCTGAGCTGGTCGATTTCGAGTTCGAGAAGGTACTGGCTTTTATCCAAACTGCATAATCCTTGGCGTTACGGTCCAAACGACAGACTCATTATATTGAGCTGCTAATTTTTCGCATCCATTACTGCAATAAATTGAGTTTATTTACAATTCGTCTAAGCATTTATTGACCTTAGTTCACATTTTAATACTAGACAAATCGTCAAAACGTTTAGGATAAAAGTTCTTTCAGCGTCAAAGGATGCTGGGTGACCCCCAGATTCTGAGCGGCGGTAAATCCTTGTTTATCTTGATAACAAAGGTTGTGCCAGGCGCGGAAAATATCCAGCAGCGGTTGTAGGCCACCCGGACGCAGTTTGCGTCGTGGTTCGTTGATGAACGACTCAAACAGCAACTGGAAACGTTGTTGGTAAAACTCTATCTGGCGAATGGAAGCCGATTGCAGCCACTGCTGCGGATCGGCGTTGTTTCCGGCGAGATAACAGATCCCCTTGTCGCCTTGATTCTGGCTGGCAATCGCCCAGCGGTCGCGCCACCATCCCATCAGCACAATGTCGATTTTGTTGAAATTCAGCTCCGAATTCCAGCCGCTGTCCTCTTCCACGTACATCAGATCCACGGTGTTGTTGCGGATACGCGGCAGACAAACACTGAGCGCCGCAGAGCGCAGTACCGGATCCTGAGGCATGAAAATCGAAACCCGTTTTTCGCTCTCACACATATCCAGTACATGCAGATAGTGGGCGTAGGAGGTATACGGCGGACGAATCAGCGCCCCTTTGGACGGATAATGGAACGAGGTGAGGTTGCCCATCGGGTCTTCCACATTACCTCGTGCCAGAATGGTCTGGTATTTTTGATCGATGCGCTCTCGCAGCACAGGTGATGGCGGCGGAACGGGCAGATTAGCTTCGGCGGAGTGCTCACGCGAGACAAATCGCGCGGGGTAGTCGTAAGGATTGTGATCGGCACTCCCGGCTGGTTCTTCCTGCGCAGAGTAGTTCACGTGCTGACAAAGAATGTAGCCGGTGCGCGCATCGCCAGTTGCAATCCACAATACGCCGTTGTTGCTGCGAGGCTGGAGGGGCATATAACGGGAGGCAAACTGGAACGAATCTGCATGGTTCACCCAGCGCGCATCAATCATCGCCAGTTTGCGTCGGCAGCGGCTGGCAATGTGATCCACGTGATCATAGAAGGTTTTCGGATTGATGCTGAGCTTGCGACAGATCTCGCGCACGGAGTAGCCCATAAAGAGCAGACCGAGCAAGGTCTCTTGAAAACTGAGCTTTTTATTGGCGCCGGACCACTTATCAACGAAAGTCGACTGGCACTGCTTACAGCGGTAGCGTTGACGATCGCCACTGTAACCAAAGGCATGGTAGAGATGCTTGTGCGTATGAACCGACAAGCCGAAGTTCGCGCAGTCGTTATTCCGACACGCAGGCAACCCCTCGCTGTGTAACTGACGCAGACGATGCAGCTCGTTTAACACTTCGCGGTTGTTAAGTAAGGGGGGGAAAGCTCCACATTCACGACAAACCATCGTTGGACGCTTGGGGTTCGCACGCTGCAAAACATAACGTTCTGCATCACTCAAGCCAAAGTTGTCACACGCCAATGTTTTACAAAAGTTGAGCTGTAAACCATCAGCATCCGCCGGTAATTGGTCGTTAGACACGATCGCCCCCTCGGGGTAATTCTGGCAACCGGGTCGGTGACCCGGCTGCGGATGTTGAGTCGTCAAATTAGATATTGATGGCGGTTTCCAGCGCCACTTGCATCATATCGTGGAATGATTTTTGACGATCTTCTGAACTAAGTTTCTCGCCACGCAGAATGTGGTCAGAAACCGTCAGAATGGTCAGTGCACGTGCACCAAGATCTGCGGCAACACCGTAGATGCCAGCGGCTTCCATATCCACACCCAGGATGCCCAGATTCTTCATTTTTTCGAAGATTTCAGGTTCTGGAGTGTAGAACAGATCAGCGGAGAACACGTTGCCCACTTTTACGGGTACGTTGTGCGCGCGAGCTTGGTTAACGGCGGTTTCCAGCAGGTCATAGTCGGCAATCGCTGCGAAATCGTGGCCGCTGAAACGGATACGGTTTACTTTGGAATCGGTCGAAGCACCCATGCCGATCACAACGTCCATCAGTTTAACGTCGTCACGTACAGCGCCACAGCTACCGATACGGATGATGTTTTTCACGCCGTATTCTGCAATCAGCTCGTGTACGTAGATGCTGCAAGATGGGATACCCATACCGTGGCCCATCACAGACACTTTTTTGCCTTTGTATGTGCCTGTGTAACCAAACATATTGCGAACGTCACATACCTGCTTTACGTCTTCCAGGTAAGTTTCAGCAATGAATTTAGCGCGTAGCGGGTCACCTGGCATCAGCACAGTATCAGCGAAATCACCAGGTTGTGCGTTAATGTGTGGGGTTGCCATCGTTTCTCTCCAAAGTAGGTCAGTCAAATGGGTTACCGAGATAAATTACGGTTTCTGTTGACTGATGAATCATCTGTTGCGGCAATACTAGCCAGTTACCCCAACGATCCTTGAGAAGTTTGTCACAAAATGAGTCTAGTCGTGCTGGGTTGTGGTTATTGATAACTAAATGTGTTGAAAGTGGTAAAGCAATCGATTCGGGTAAACGTTTAGTTGGCCGCTGAAATTTTTTGTACAAAAAATTAGTTTGTACAAGATTAATGGCTCGTGCTATATGTTATACAAAGTTTTCGTTTGTATAAGTTGGGGGCCAGTATGGAATCAACAGCTATTCGTGTCGGAGTCAGCGCTTGTATTGTCGGTGAGAAAGTTCGCTTTGATGCCGGGCACAAACGGAGTCAGTTTGTGACAGAGGAGCTGGCACCGTACTTTGAGTTTGTCTCTGTGTGTCCGGAAGTGGAGATGGGGCTACCAGTGCCTCGTCCGACGATTCGCCTTGTTTCGAATGAAGAGCGCATTGCATTGGTGGAAACCAAAGACGCAAGCCGCGATCACACTGATACGCTGCTGGCGTTTTCCGAGGCAAAAGTCGCGCAGCTACAGCAGTTCAACCTGCGCGGCTATATCGTTTGCGCCAAGTCACCGACATGCGGAATGGAAAAAGTCAAAGTGTACAAAGAGCATGGCGCGGAAAAAGAGGGAGTCGGCTTATACACCCAAAAACTGCGCACGGCGATGCCTTGGTTACCCGTTGAAGAAGATGGGCGCTTGCATGATCCTGTGCTGCGCGAAAATTTCATTACTCGTGTGTTCTGTCTCGACGACTTCTACCGTACGCTGGGCGATGAACCGACGGCGCGCAAAGTGGTGGAGTTTCATACCCGTTACAAATTATCCTTGATGGCGCATCATCCGCTTTCTTATCAATCGCTCGGGCGTTTAGTCGCCAATGTCAGTCGCTACTCTGTGGAAGAGTTCATTACCGAGTATCGCTTGGGGCTGATGCAGGCGCTGACTTATCGCGCCAGCCGCAGAAATCACACCAATGTGCTGATGCATCTGCAAGGTTATTTCAAGCGTTCACTGAGCCGGGAACAAAAATCCGAACTGGCACAACTGATTCACGATTACCGACGTGGTACCTTGCCACTGCTGGCGCCGCTGACCTTAATCAAACACTATTTATCCATGTATCCCGATGCGTATCTGAGTAAGCAGCGCTATCTGGATCCTCATCCTCAGGAGTTGAAATTACGTTATGGCTTGTGAAGAGAAGTTGTATGCCATTCGCGAAGTGTCAGAAATCACCGGAGTGAAGCCGGTTACACTGCGCGCCTGGCAGCGACGTTACAACTTGGTTCAGCCGCAGCGCACGGCCAAAGGGCATCGCCTTTATACCGACCACGACATTCAGACCATTCGCCAGATCCAAAGCTGGCTGCTTAAAGGGGTGTCGATTGGTAAAGTGAGCCAACTGCTGCAAGGCAATGCGGCTGAGGTGGGCACCGAACCTGAACTGCACGCTGAGTTGGAAGAGTGCGAAGCACTACTCAGTGCGCTGGCACAACTCAATCGCGGCAAAGCCGAGAATGTAATTGGCACGGTGATGAAAGAGTACCCGCTCGACATCGTTGAACGTCAGTTTGTGCTGCCAGTGATTGATGCCTTGGAGAAAGTGAAAGGGCCGCTACGTTCGCTACAGAAAGGACTGCTCAACGGCATCATGCTGAGCAAACTCTCGACCATTCTTGAATCGGAAAATAAAGCGGCCCACAAGGGCAAATGCCTGGCTGTGAGTTTTGATCCATCTGGCAGCCTGCTGGCCTGGCTGTGGGCTGTCACGTGGGCTGAGCAGGGCTATAACGTTACATTGTTAGACGGCGTCGATGACATGACGGGGCTGGCTGAACATGAATCATTGGCAGCCTACAACGCTGTGGCGCTGTTCTCACATCGCGGCTTAGCGGAAAACCAATGGCAGGCCAAGCAACGTTTGGCAGTGCAGTTTGGAGACCAGCTATTTTTGTCCGATGTACTGCAAACGCTGGCCAACGATTAGGAGCAGACAATGAAACTGGTGTGGCTACGCCGCGATTTGCGTGCGGTGGATAACGCGGCTCTCAATGAAGCTTTGATCAGCGGTGAACCTGTGTGTGCGTTGTTTGTGGCAACGCCTCAGCAGTGGCAACAGCACGATTTGGCACCCATTCAGGCTGACTTGATTTATCGTCGCCTGTTTGCCCTTCAGGAAGAGTTGTCTGCGCTTAATGTGCCGTTGCTCTATCGTGAAGTGGCGACCTTTGCCGATTCGGTTGATGCGGTGCAGCAAGTGGCTGTGGCATCAGGTGCCAACCAAGTACTGGCAAACCGCGATTATGAGCTCAACGAGCAAAAGCGTGATGCGTTGGCAGCGGAACGTCTGCAGCAGCATGGCATCGACTGGCAGTCGTTTAATGACAAGTGCGTGATGGCGCCGGGCAGTGTGCTGAATAAACAGGGGGAATATTTCAAAGTGTTCACTCCGTTTAAACGCGCCTGGCTTACCCAGTTCACTCCGCCGGTTATTCGTGCCAGCCGCGCAGCGCCAGAGCACGCGCTGCCTGATGATCTGCAAGCTCTGGTCTGGAATGCCGCGCAGCCGTTTACACACCCTTGCATCAGCAGCGAATTGTGGCCAGTGGATTTTGACACTCTGCGCCGCCGCTTGCGCGCCTTTTGTCAGGAACAGCTGGACGACTATAAACAGCAGCGCGATTTTCCGGCCAAAGCGGGGACCAGTGCATTATCTCCGTATCTGGCGATCGGCGCGTTGTCACCACGGCAGTGTATTGCGCGCGTTTATGCTGAAACTGAGATGGGCGTTTTGTCGGAAGGTGCCCAAACCTGGCTGAGTGAACTCATCTGGCGTGAGTTCTATCAACACTTGTTGGTGTTTGAACCAAAGCTGTCAAAGAGCAAAGACTTCCTTGAGTGGGGAGCGCGGCTTGAATGGTGGCAGGATGAGGCTAAATTCTCACGCTGGTGCGAAGGTAAAACCGGTTATCCGATTGTTGATGCAGCGATGCGCCAACTCAATCAAACAGGGTGGATGCATAACCGCCTGCGCATGATCGTGGCGAGTTTTCTCACTAAAGATCTGCATATCGATTGGCGCTGGGGTGAACGTTACTTTATGCAGCAACTGGTTGATGGCGACTATGCTGCCAACAATGGTGGCTGGCAGTGGTGTGCATCAACCGGTTGTGACGGTCAGCCTTATTTTCGTATTTTCAACCCGATTACTCAGGGCGAGAAATTCGATCCAAGCGGCAGCTTCATTCGTCAGTGGGTTCCGGAATTAGCCAATGTGCCTGAAGCGCACATTCATGCTCCGTGGAAATGGTCCGGTGTTAACTCTCTGTTATATCCGCAGCCGATAGTTGATCACAAAGCTGAAAGAGAAGTAACCTTACGCTTGTATAAAGAAGCGAAGGATAATGTAGAGCATGTTGCGTAAGTTATTGGTGATTGGGGCCCTTGCCGCCAGTTTTGCCTCCAATGTGTGGGCAGCCACTTATGACTTCCCGATGGAAGGCAGCAGCATGGTCGGCAATACGCAGTATCATGTGATTGAGAAAGGCGAAACGCTGTCCGACATTGCCAAACGTTACGATGTCGGCTTTCTGGCGTTGATGGCTGCCAATAAAGGCGTCGACCCGTTTTTACCTCAGGAAGGGTTTGTGCTGACGATCCCGTCACAAATCATCCTGCCGAAAGTGCCGTATGAAGGCATCGTCGTCAATCTGGCTGAGCTGCGGTTGTACTACTTTGAACCACAAATCCATAAAGTGCATATTTTCCCGGTTGGGATTGGCCGTATTGGTCGTGACACGCCGGAGATGGAAACCATCATCAGCCAGAAACGGCCAAGCCCGACTTGGACGCCACCGCAATCGATTCGCAAAGAGTATCTCGCCAAAGGTATCGAACTGCCGGCTGTAGTGCCTGCGGGGCCGGATAACCCATTGGGTGAATACGCGTTGCGTTTGGGGTATGGCAATGGGGAATACCTGATTCACGGAACCAACAAAGATTTCGGTATCGGGATGCGGGTCAGCTCCGGCTGTATTCGTATGGATCCGAAAGACATTGAATGGCTGTTCCAACAGGTACAGCGCGGCGAAAAAGTGCGTATCATTGATGAACCGGTTAAAGTGGCGCTGGAGCCGGATCGCAGCGTATTTGTCGAAGCGCATGAGCCTCTGACCCGCAGCGATGGCAGTAAAAAAGATCTCGCGCTGCCGATTGAACTGAGCTGGTGGATGCAGGAGTTTAATAAATCGGATGCCAAAGCCCGAGCGGTGATTCTGGCCCAGAATGGGGTGCCCGTTGAAGTGGTCAGTCCGGATTTCTCGGCCACAGAAACCGACTGACTGGTTACGGTTTCTGAGCAAATAAAAAGAGTCTGCATTCGCAGACTCTTTTTTAATTCAACAAGATTTACTTGGTGTACGACTGAGCGATGTTGTCGATGCGCTCGTTTGCACGTGCTGCTTCTTCTTGAGCGGCCATTGCTGCATCAGAAGTTGCATTCAGTTTCGACATCACAGCGGCATGGTCACTTTTCAGAGAAGCCACTTCATCGCTTAGCTGACTGACTTGGTTGCTCAGTTCATCCAGTTTCATTGTGGTTGCTTCGTCTGGACCTGATGCACAGCCTGCCAGTAGAAGTACAGATGACGCTGCAGCTGCGATTAACATTTTGTTCATATTGAACTCCTTGTTTACATTTATCAAATTACGCCCTATACCTTTTTGTCCATATAGTGACGATTTAAAGTGTAGACACTATTTTAATCTTCGCCTACTTAAGCAAAGTCAAAATAATCCAAAATTTTATCCAGTAATCAATTAATTGAAGTTTACTCTCAAAGCTGAGAGTAGATCGGTCGTTACCAGATGTACATTCAACGCCGGGTAGCGATTATTTTGTGTGATCTCTATCTATTTGTGCACTATTCGCGCTATCATACTGCGTTTTTTATTTTGACCTTAGCCTTGCGGTATAAGGCGCTACAACAATATTGGAGAATCCTTTGCAGTTCAAAGAATTAGGTTTAGATAATCGCTTACTGAAGACTCTGGCACATTTTGATTTTAAGAAAGCGACCGAAATCCAGCAGCAGGCCATTCCTGTTGCCATGGCCGGAAAAGATCTTCTGGCTTCTTCAAAAACGGGTTCGGGTAAAACGCTAGCCTTTCTGCTGCCAATGCTTCACAAAGCATTGAAGACCAAAGCGTTGTCAGCTCGTGATCCGCGAGGTGTTATTCTGGTTCCGACCCGTGAACTGGCGAAACAGGTGTATGGTGAGCTGCGCTCGATGCTGGCTGGCCTGAGCTACACCGCGACCCTCATTACGGGTGGTGAGAACTTTAACGATCAGGTAAAAGCACTGCGTCGTGGCCCGAAATTCATCGTAGCAACACCGGGACGTCTGGCTGACCATCTGGAGCATCGTTCTCTGTTCCTGGAAGGTCTGGAAACTCTGATTCTGGACGAAGCAGACCGCATGCTGGATCTTGGTTTTGCGCCGCAATTGCGCCACATTCACAACGCCGCGAAACACCGTCGTCGTCAGACACTGATGTTCTCCGCGACGCTGGATCACGCACAAGTCAACGACATCGCGTATGAGATGCTCAACGATGCTAAGCACATTGCGGTCGGTGGTGCGAATGAGCAACACAAAGACATTACGCAACGTTTCTACCTGTGTGACCATTTGGATCATAAAGAAGCGCTACTGGAGCGTGTGCTGGATGATGCGGATTACCGTCAGGTGATCATCTTCACCGCTACCCGTGACGATACCGAACGTTTGACCAACAAACTGAACGAGAAAAAACTCAAAGCGGTGGCGCTGAGCGGTAACCTGAACCAGATGCAGCGTAATACCATCATGAGCCAGTTTGAGCGTGCGGTGTTTAAGATTCTGGTGACGACCGATGTGGCATCACGTGGTCTGGATATCGCCAACGTGACGCACGTGATTAACTTCGACATGCCAAAACACACCGAAGAGTATGTCCACCGTGTGGGCCGTACCGGTCGTGCGGGTAACAAAGGTGACGCCGTTTCTCTGGTTGGCCCGAAAGACTGGGACAGCTTTAAACGTGTGGAAGCCTACCTGAAGCAAGACATTAAATTTGATGTGCTGGACGGTTTGGAAGGCAAGTTCAAAGGTCTGAAAGTACGTCAGCCGGTGAACAAGGCTAAAGCGCAAAGTAGTAAAGCGAAACCGCAGGCGAAGAAGGTTGCGAAGAAACCGGTTAAACGCGATAAAGGTTTCTACGACCACGTGGCCGTGGGTGATTCCGTCTTCATTCCGAAGAAGAAAGTGGCGCCGAAAGTCGACGACGAGTAATACGGATAAAGAAAAGCCGCCAGTTGGCGGCTTTTTTGTGTCTGCTAAATGGAGGCAAGCGCTTTACACGCGGAAGTAGTTTAGCTGCTGCTTCTGCTGCTCTGCCAACTGTGACAGCTCCTGAGCGGCTGCGGCAGATTGAGTAATGCCGGTGACGTTCTGACTCACCAGTTCATAGATGTTACCCAGATTGCGGTTGATGTCAGAGGTCACCTGATTCTGCTCTTCCGAAGCCGAGGCAACTTGCGTATTCACCGCGCTCAACTCGGCAATCGACTGGTTGATTTCCATCAGCGCCCCGCTGACCTTGCCCGCCAACGCTTGGTTATCCTGCAGCATTTTCAGGCTGGAGGTCATGCTGTCGTTTGCCACACCGGATTTGTCCTGCAGCTCTTCAATGATCGCCTGAATCTCTTTCGTTGAATCCTGCGTACGCGCTGCCAGCATGCGTACTTCGTCGGCGACCACCGCAAATCCGCGGCCACTTTCGCCTGCGCGAGCCGCTTCAATGGCGGCGTTCAGGGCCAGCAGGTTGGTCTGCTCGGAGATACCCTGAATCACTTCAATGACTTTACCGATGCGCTCCGACTGCTCTTTCAGGCTGGTGACCACATGGGCTGCATCGCTCAGTTTATCGGTCATCAAGGCGTTGGCGCGGTTGCTTTGCTCAAACATCGTCAGGCTGTTTTGTGCGAGTTGGTTGGCGTGCTGGGCTGCACTGTCGGCGCGTGTCGCGTTATCCGTGACGGTGCCTGCCGCAATTTCCAGCTGATTAACTGCAGAAGCAACTTGTTCGACTTCCTGCTTTTCCTGATCTGAATTGACGCTCGACTGAGTCATCACTGCCGCCAGTTCGGTTGAGGCTGACGCAACATCCACACTGATGCGAATCAGGGCATCCACGGTTTTGCGCAGTTGAGAAACGGTGGCGTTTACATCACGCGCCAGTTCGGTAATCTCGTTGTTTCCCTCTTCCTCAGCCTGAATTTGCAGGTTGCCGTGAGCGACTTCACGCACGGTCTGCTGCAATTTACGGATTGGCGTTACGATGACGCCCGCCAGTAGCCAACTGCTGGCCGCTGCCAAAAGTAACACGACAATCAGCCCCATCAACGACATATCCATGACGCTGTGGTTGTGCGCTTCATTAGCGTGAATATCGTCCAGAGCGATATTGTTCAGCTTGTCAGACAGCGCCTGAATCGCTTTCACCATGTCACGGCCGGCGTCACGGTAGACATCGGTGGCGCGCTCGTATTCGGTTTCAAACGAGGCCGAGGTTTGCTGCTGATTGTGCTTGGTGTTTAACAGCGGAATCATGGTGTTGACTGAGTAATCGACGTAGCGCTCCATCGCGCGGCGCAGTTCGGCAATCTCTGCTGTCATGCCGGGTACGCGAGCCAGTGAATCGAGATGTTTCAGGTTTTCGCTTTGACGTTGCTGCAGAACAGAAGGCAGTACTTTGACCTCTTCTGGCTGGAACAGACTATAGATAGCGCTGATGCGCATGGCGTAGGTGTTGTCGATGATCTCGGTAAGTTCATCTTTGTGGTTGATTAGGGTTTCCGTGGATTGTGACATCTGGCGGAACGCGTCTTTGAGTGTGGATGTGCTGTAGCTGATCCCTGAAATCAGCAATAGCATGGTGATAAACACCGGTACTACAACCTGCAGTTTGATGGACAAACCGCTCAGTAACTGGCGCATGGTGATCCTCTTCTGAAATAAATTGGGAATAATTATCTTTTTTATAAGTAGGTTGAAGATAATATCCGCTAACTGTCAGATTTCAATCGGATTTTTATCTGACTTATTCTTTTCAGTTCTAGCGGTATTACTTGAAATAAAATCAATGCTTTTCATGTGGTTGAAAAGAGTGATTTATCACTATGACGCTGGTGATCTTGAGTTAGTTCAACAACTTGAAGAAAAAAATCTACGAACCAGAGAATTTTCTCCTGCTGCAAATATTTCAACCTGTCATCGACTTTTCAATTAACTGAAACACAACTGTCATATTCGAGGCCTAAAGTGACCCTCGTTCAAGTGAAACACAACGGCAATAAAGCCACTTAAGGAAATTGTGATGAAAAAGACAGTAATCGGTGCAATCGCTCTTCTAGGCGCTCTGGCAGTTAACCCAGTTTCAGCAAAAGAAACCATCTCTGCAGTGGGTTCTAGCAGTGTTACTCCACTGATGGAAGTTTTCTCTGAAACATACATGAAGAAAAATTCGGAAGTGTTTATTGAAGTTCAAGGTCCTGGTTCTTCTGCAGGTATCAAAGCGGCGAAAAACGGCAGCGCAGATATCGGCATGTCTTCTCGTGGTCTGAAAGACTCTGAGAAAGAATCGAACCTGGTTGAAGAAGTTATCGCTCGTGACGGCATCGCAGTTGTTGTACACCCAAGCAACAAAGTTAAGGGTCTGACAGCTGAACAAGTCTCAGAAATCTACAAAGGCGAAATCACTAACTGGAAACAAGTCGGTGGTGAAGACAAGCCAATCGTTGCGATCACTCGCGACACTGCATCAGGTACTCGTGGTGCATTTGAAGAAATCATGGAACTGAAAAAGAAAATTTCTGGTAAAGAAGTATCAGCAATCTCTCAACGCGCTCAAGTTGCTAACGGTAACGGCGGTCTGAAAACTATGGTTGCTTCTAACCCATACTCAATCGGCTACATCTCTCTGGGTACTGTAGACGGTTCAGTTCACGCTCTGTCAGTAGATGGCACTGATGCAACTGTAGACAACGTGAAGAACGGCTCTTACAAAGTAGCACGTCCGTTCCTGGTTCTTTACAAGAAAGGCAAACCATCTGCTGAAACTCAGAAGTTCCTGGATTGGATGCTGTCTGAAGAAGCGCAAAAGATCGTTGCTTCTCACCACTACATCTCTGTGAACTAAGAAACAAAATTTAATAAGTTTGCTCAGCCCGCTTGATTAGGGCTGAGCGTTTTCAATCCACCTCGACTCGTTCGACAAGTGAGATGAACATGACCATCGCGACCAATAGTGACAAGCTTATGAACGGTGCAAAGACGCAAGTATCAAAGCGCGGTTTACGCGCTAAAAAGCGTATCGACTGGAAAGAGCGTCTCTTTCACGGTTTGTTTTTAACCAGTGCAGTAATCGGTATTGTTTCCTTAGCCGTTATTGCCTATTTCATCATTCGGGAAAGTATTCCGGCATTCCAAGAAGCGGGTGTTGTGGGTATTGTCCTCGGCCAGGATTGGCTGCCACCGGCATTGTACGGTGTAGCGACGATGATCGTCGCTTCTGTCGTTTCGACCTTTGGTGCGGTTATCGTAGGCGTGCCGATTGGCGTGCTCACTGCCATTTTCATTGCTGAAATTGCGCCCAAACGCGTTGCCGATGTGATTCGCCCTGCGGTGGAACTGTTGGCGGGTATTCCTTCAGTGGTCTATGGCTTCTTTGGCCTGGTCATCATTGTGCCACTGATTCAAAACATCTTTCAGGTTCCGGCGGGTAACACCATTCTCGCAGGGATCATCGTACTGGGTGTGATGATTCTGCCGACGGTGATTACCGTATCGGAAACCTCGATTCGCGCGGTACCAAAAACCTACAAAGAAGGTTCACTGGCGCTCGGCGCTTCAAACATTTACACCATTTTCAAATTGCTCGTTCCTGCGGCTCGCTCCGGTATTATGACGGGTGTGATTCTGGGTATCGGTCGTGCATTGGGCGAAACCATGGCCATCATCATGGTGATGGGGAACGCGCCAGCGATGCCTCAGGGCATTCTGGACTCAGCGCGTACGCTGACCGCGAACATTGCGATCGAAATGTCGTACGCCAGCGGTGTGCACGCAAATGCGTTGTACGCGACTGGTGTGGTGCTTCTGGTGTTCATCATGATGTTGAACGCGGCACTGCTGTACCTGAACCGTGAGAAAGCGAGGTAATCACCATGGATCGCGCAAAACTAAAACAAGTTCGTGAATTTAAAGACAACGTGCTGCGCAGCTTCATCTGGCTGGCGGCAGCGCTGACGGTCGGTTTCCTGTTCTGGATCATCTGGTACATTCTGTCGAATGGCCTGCAGCACGTAGACTGGCATTTCATTTCGGATAACTACACGCGTACTGGTGATGAACACGGTATCTTCCCGATGATCATCTCGACCATCTACATGGTAATCGCATCGATTGCGGTGGCAGCGCCACTCGGCATCATGACCGCGATTTACCTGACCGAATATGCCAAAGTCGGCAGCCGACTGGTGAAAGTGATTCGCTTCTGTACTGAATCGCTGGCGGGTATTCCGTCGATCATCTTTGGTCTGTTTGGTATGACATTCTTCGTGGCGATTCTGGGTTTTGGCTTCTCGATTCTGTCGGGCGCGCTGACCCTGAGTATTCTGATTCTGCCGGTGATTATCCGTACCACAGAAGAAGCGCTGATGGCTGTGCCACAAACTTACCGCGAAGGCTCTTACGGCCTTGGCGCATCAAAAATCTACACTATCTGGCGTCTGATTTTGCCAAGCGCAATGCCAGGTATTATGACTTCAGTCATTCTCAGTATCGGTCGTGTGATCGGTGAATCGGCTCCGGTCTTTTTGACCGCGGGTATGGTAGCGCGTATTCCTGACTCCCTGATGGATTCAGGCCGTACGCTGACCGTGCACCTGTACAAGCTGACCACTGAGCTGTTCACTATCGAAGAGTGGAATCAGGCATACGGTACGGCTACCGTCCTGATCGTCGTCGTGTTGCTCATCAACATGATTACCAAATTGATCGCCAAGCGATTCAATACGGCGACTTACTAAACCAACACGACTGACAGATTTTACGAGATTAAGACAATGAACAAATTTAGCATTGAAAACCTGAACCTGTTTTACGGTGAAAACCAAGCCCTGAAATCTATCAACCTGCCGATTCCTACGCGTCAGGTGACGGCGCTGATCGGCCCGTCTGGCTGTGGTAAATCGACGTTGTTGCGTTGCTTGAACCGCATGAACGATTTGATTGAAGGCGTAAAAATTACCGGCAAACTGACCATGGATGGCGAAGATGTGTATGGCAACGTGGACGTTGCAGACCTGCGCATCAAAGTTGGCATGGTATTCCAAAAGCCGAACCCATTCCCGATGAGTATCTATGAGAACGTGGCTTACGGCCTGCGCGCTCAGGGCGTGAAAGACAAGAAACACATTGATGAAGTGGTTGAGCGTTCACTGCGCAGTGCCGCACTGTGGGACGAGGTGAAAGATCGCCTGAAGTCACACGCGTTCGGTTTGTCGGGTGGTCAGCAGCAACGTCTGTGTATCGCGCGCACCATCGCGATGGAACCGGATGTCATCCTGATGGATGAACCGACGTCTGCACTTGACCCGATTGCGACCCACAAAATTGAAGAGCTGATGGAAGAGCTGAAGAAGAACTACACGATCGTTATCGTGACGCACTCCATGCAACAGGCTCGCCGAATTTCAGACCGCACTGCTTTCTTCCTGATGGGAGAACTGGTGGAGCACAATGATACCCAGATCATTTTCAACGAACCGAAAGACGACCGTACACGTGGTTACGTAAATGGTGACTTCGGTTAAGCGAGAAGGACCTCATTATAACTATAAAGCGATGGTAACTTTGCCCCTCTCTATGAGGGGCTTTTTTGTTGGAACTTCATCTGGTACATGTTCTTGTCGGCGATGTGCACCAGTTGGTTAATGTCGATGGCGTCGTAAGGGTAGCGGCTGACGCCGATACTGGTGCTGAGCGGATAGGGAGCGTTACTCGGCAGCACAAAAGCTGCTTCAAAACACTCTGCAATCAGCGTCTGGATTCCCGCCAGATCATCGGGGTCGACGCTGTCGAGAATGATGGCAAACTCGTCACCGCCCATACGAAATACCCAGTAATCGAACGTCGGAATATGCGCCAAACGATGCGCGACCTGACGTAACACGGAATCCCCTGCCTGATGGCCAAGTGTGTCGTTGATGGCTTTGAAGCCGTTCAGGTCAAGTAGCAACAACGAGAACGACTGTTGCGCGGTATAGCGCTTAAGAGCATCAAACATCGCCAGACGGTTAGAAAGTCCGGTTAATGGATCAGTCAGCGCCAGCAGTTTATGAAAACGCGCTTCGGCGTGCAGTATGTAACTCACCAAGCCGATGCACGAAAACAGCACAAACATCAGCACAAACTGAATTTGCGTCAGGGTGTATGCCTGCTGCTTCTGGTGTAGATAAATCGGGCTCTGAATCTTAAAGTTTTCGTTGATGTAGCTGATGATGCGCTGATAGAGATCCTGCGACTTATTCAGAAAACGTTCCATGGATGGCTTGTCGTGAGCCGCCATCAGCAATGGTTCGAGCAGTTTGAAGTCTTCAAATGCACTTTTAAAAAACGGATAAGTCCCTTCCAGTCCCATAAAGCCCTCGGCTTCACGGCTATTCAGAATCACATCAAAGCGGCTCCAGGTCAGCTCGTATTTGAGCCACACATGCTCCATTTTCTTCTTGGAGTTGAGCGCATAAGGCGTCTCGGCCATCATTTCCGTGAACTCTTTGGTCAGCTGAAACAGAAACCACGTGGCCTGATTCTGACGGTCAGTATAGGAGCGCGCCAACTCGCGCGTGCTGTTGAGCGTGTAGAGGTTGGCCACCACGAGCACAGCAGACACGAGGATCAGTAATGTCTTGGCACGATGCACCAGGGGATGGAGCATCTTGTTTTGTATCGGCTTAATCATCGCGTGTGAATCTGTATCTCTTTAATCTGCCAGACCATTAATGTGTAGTGCATAGGTTCATCAATTTCAGGGTGCGTGGTCAGGTCATACACCAGCCAGAAGGGGCCTTTATCACGCACTCGCATGGGCTTACCATCCATAAAATACGCCACGATGGGCTGATATTGGCGCAAGTCTGCCATCTCAATCTTGGCAACATAATCATTCAACGCAATCAAAGAGACGGACGTGGCGTGACTAATCTTGAGGTAATCGAGTAAATCAGTGATGGTAAACCCGGTGTAGGTGTGGGGTTCGGGCAGCCAAGGCAGCTTGGTGGTAAACGCGTTTACCGGCAGCACAGTTTGCAGCTGATCAAGGCTCAGCGTCTGTGATGCTTGTTCCCCTACTTTTATGGTCAAATCTGCAGCAACGGCGTGCAGGCTAAACAGCAGCAACCAGATAATAGACAAGCGTCTCACCATAAGGATGTTCCTCTGCAGGTGATGAATTATTCATTATTGTTGTGTTTCTTTGTGCAGTATAAGGCGAGAGTTTGAGCAATGAAACGAATTATTGATTAAATGATTAGTTTAAGTGGCTGGTTAGGATGACTTAGATATAAAAAAGGCTCCCAGTCAGGAGCCTTTCATTGATAGCGGTAATAACTGATTTAGAAAATCAGGTGCGCAACACCTACAATCACAGGCAGTGTGATCAGAGTACGCAGAATGAAAATGATGAACAGTTCCAGAATGTTAACCGGAATACGGCTACCCAGCATCAGTGCACCCACTTCAGACATGTAAATCAGCTGAGTAACAGACATCGCAGCGATAACAAAGCGTGTCATTTCGTTGTCGATAGATGCTGCCAGAATGGCTGGAATAAACATATCCGCAAAGCCGACAACCATAGTTTGTGACGCTTGCACTGCTTCTGGTACGCCCAACAGTTCCAGGTAAGGAACGAACGGCTGACCCAACACAGAGAATACAGGTGTGTATTCCGCGATAACCAGCGCCATGGTACCCAGGCCCATAACCACAGGCAGCACGCCGAACACCATGTCTACCGCATTACGTACGCCTTCACCGAATACCGCTTTCAGGCAGTTTACTTTGCTCGCCTTGTTTAGCGCCAGTTCCATACCCCAAGAGAATGAGGTGTGACCTTCTGGTACCGCATCTTGATCCGGGTTTGGTTTGCTACCGTCGATGTAGGTGTCTTTTTTCAGGCTCAGTGGTGGCAGGCGAGGAATGATGATCGCTGCAACAAAGCCTGCCAGACAGATGGCTGCGTAGAACGGCAGGAACAGGTGTTCCAGCTCAACCTGAGCAATAACAACCAAGCTGAACGTGATAGATACTGCAGAGAATGTGGTTCCCACGACAGCCGCTTCACGTTGCGTGTAAAATTTTTCTTCGTACTGTTTACTGGTCAGCAGGATTCCCACGCTGCCATCACCCAGCCATGATGCCACACAGTCGATTGCGCTGCGGCCTGGCAGGTTAAACAGCGGACGCATTACTTTGCTCAGCAGCGCGCCCATCAGCTCCAGTAGACCGAAGTTCAGCAGCAGTGGCAGCAGCAGGCCAGCAAAAATGAAAACAGAGAACAGGGTTGGTAGCAGGCCTTCCAGGACCAGACCACCCGTGTTTTCTTCCCAAATCGCTTTAGGGCCGATTTGGAAGAAAGTCATGATCACTGCTGCACCACCGATCACACGTACACACAGCCAAACCCAGCTTGGGTTGAATAGACCATTGAGGAACGCGCTTTGGGTAATGAATGCCGGTTTGAAAACTTTAGTCAAAACGGAGGCAACCGACATAAAAGCGATGATGGTTGTAACGATAGCAACCAGACTGTCACCAAACAGAGCCTGAATGGATTTAGCCAGAATGGCGACTGGAATAGTCAGCGAACCGTCGTAACTGATCGGTGCCATAAACAGGAATACCCCGATCAGTGAAGGGATCAGGAACATCCAAAGGTTGCCGGAAGAGCGGGTCTCTACCGGTGATTCTAAGGTTTGAGCGTTATCTTGCATTACTTCTCTCGTGTTACCACTAGTCAATTAAATCCAAATCCCTGGCATATTAATTCACTAAACATCCGTATTTACTCATACGTGCAAGAATATCCATTTTTTAATGCGTCTGCAATACTATTCATTAAAAAGGGCTAAATATTCATTCCATTGCACTGCGAGATGTGCAAATCATAGTGATTTGTTTTGCCATTGTTACACTGGTTAATTATTTGTTTAAAACGCTTTGTGTATTTTGTGTGATCCTGGGCACAGACTTAAAGGGTTTTATGAAGCAAGGGGACAGGAGAGGTCGATTTATCGACAAGAAGGACAGAAAAAAGCCCTTAAGTTGTGAACTTAAGGGCTGCGATTATCTATGGATATTTAGTGAAAAGTTATGAGGTCTGGGGCGTTGCCGCATGGCGACTCTCTACCTCGGCCAAGCTGTCACTTAATGCAGCATCAAACTCTTCGTAGAAATGGTATTCACCGACCAGCTGCACAATGCCTGCTCGGCGCAGTTTCTGGGTAACACGAGGATTTGCACCGGAAATCAGCACTTTAACATTCTTCTTATGGAAGCTTTCGATGATCTCTTCCAGAGCTTGCAGGCCAGTGATATCCATAAATGGTACCCATTTCAAACGGATGATCAGGATTTCAGGTGTTTCCTGAATACTGCTCATCACGCGTTCAAAGGTTTCTGCGGCCGCAAAGAAGAAAGGGCCTTCCAGCGCATAAACGGCAATTTCACGGGGTAACTGTGAAATATTGTGGCTTTGTAGCTCACGACCAAGCTCGTGTGAGGTGTTGGCTTTTACTTCGACGCTCGATGCCATGCGTTTTACAAAGTGCAGCGTGGCGATGATGACCCCGATATTGACCGCCACCACAAGGTCAGCAAATACGGTCAAACCAAAGGTGAGCAGCAGGATCACGACGTCAGCTTTTGGTGCGCGTTTTACCAGCTTAATAAAGTGGGGCGCTTCACTCATGTTCCACGCCACCACGAACAAGATAGCGCTCAGGGTCGCTAGCGGAATGTTGACGGCCAGTGGCGCTAATGCCAGTAGAATGATGATGAGCGTCGCCGCATGCACGATACCGGCAATCGGGCTGGTACCGCCGTTACGAATGTTGGTGGCGGTGCGGGCAATGGCGCCCGTGGCGGCGATGCCACCAAACAGTGGTGCAACGATGTTGGCCAGGCCCTGACCAACCAGCTCTTGATTGGAATTGTGCTTAGTGCCCGCCATACCATCGGCGACGACGGCAGACAGCAGGGATTCAATCGCGCCCAACATGGCAATCGCGAAGGCAGGGCCAATCAACTGAATCATCTGTGAGAAAGTCACCTCAGGAATCGACAGCTCTGGTAAACCCTGTGGAATCCCGCCAAAGGCAGAACCGATGGTGCGAACACCGTCAAAACCAATAATAAATTGCAGCGAAGTCACGACGACCAGCGCGAGCAGCGGCCCGGGAATTTTATTCAGTTTGGGAATTTTCGGCCCGCCAATCACTAAGGCCAGTGAAAACAGCGCCAGCAGAGTGGTGGTGAGATCAAACTGCGGAAAAGCATGGAAAATGGCGATAAGCTTCTGGTGAAAATGTTCACCGTGAATGGCCGGCAGACCAAAAAACTCCTGCCACTGGCCTACCCAAATGATCACGCCGATACCACTGGTAAAGCCGACAATCACCGGATCAGGAATGTAGCGGATGATGCTGCCCAGTTTGGCAACACCGAGGATCAGCAGAATTACCCCGGCCATCATGGTCGCGATTTGCAGCCCGGCGACACCATATTGCGCGACGATACCTGCCAGAATGACAATGAAGGCGCCAGTCGGGCCGGCAATCTGAACGCGTGAGCCGCCAAACAGCGACACAATGATACCGGCGATAATGGCAGTGTAGATTCCCTGCTCTGGTTTAACGCCCGATGCAATAGCAAATGCCATCGCCAGCGGTAGCGCAACCACCCCAACTATCAATCCTGCACTGATGTTTGTGACCCACTGTTTGGGCTTAAGTAAGCCCGCCTTATAGGATTCATAGATGGCAAACATAAACGATCACCTTATTAAAAATAGGGAAATGAAAACGTGGTGGATTCTACGCTCATTTTTGTCCCTGTAAAGTGGGAGCCATATCACTAATCTGGTGACTGAAACATGGCAATTCATCAAGGGTAATTATCTTAAATATCAGTTGATTAACCTGGTTTCATCGAATCGATAACCGATACGTTACTCTTGTTATGATTTGTTTATCAGAATCTGGTGCGGAAAAATCTGGGGTGGTACACATTCTGCCAAACCTGAGGCTGCATCTGGTTCGGATTCGGGTATAGTGCGGGCCATTTAGAGTTGTTGTAACGGAAAGAACATGAAAAAACGCTGGCTACCCATTCCTCTGATTTTACTCACTCCGATCGTGTTGCTGGTACTGGTGATTGCTGCCGGGGTATACCGTTTCTCGCTGTCAGATGAAGAGATCCTGGCGAAGTTTCCGGTTCAGTCAGCGCAAGCCGATGCGATTGTTGAGCAGCTGTTTGGGTTAAAAGTGACGACTCCGCTGACCATCCCGGTGCCAGAAGCCGCCAGTTTTGCGCTGATCGACCGCTGGGACGATCAACACCGCTGGGTGATGGGGAACTACGATTCCGGCAGCGAGCGCGGACAAGTGCTGCTGGACACTCACTCTTTGTTGGCGCTGAAAGGGCAGGAGAAGCGTTATGGCTACGCTGGCATCATTCGCGTATCGAATCAGGGTTCCGGTGTCATGAACTATCTGGCGCTGTTCCAGTATGATGAACTGCGCTTGCGTATGGTGATGGTCGACAGCCAGTGGTTGGGAGATCGCGTGGAGATACAATCCGTTACGCAAAACAACGCTCAGCTTAACGTTTCTCTGCTCACACGCGGCGAGAAT
The DNA here is from genome assembly GCF_900460245.1 of Vibrio fluvialis. NCBI lineage: Bacteria > Pseudomonadati > Pseudomonadota > Gammaproteobacteria > Vibrionales > Vibrionaceae > Vibrio > Vibrio fluvialis. The sequence continues at coordinate 472,116 of NZ_UHIP01000002.1, read as the reverse complement.
GAGGCGTTTGCAAATCCACCCACAAAATTTGTGTCTATAATGTTTTTGATATCGCAGAAATATCAGTTAATTCGACAATAATTTTGCACTTGCTGGAGCGGCTTGGACGCGTCGGGATGGCTGTTTGTCATTGACACGCTGTTAATCAGAATGTGGTTCTTTATTGAGCATGTGCACCAGGTTTTCTATAATCTGCCGAGCTGAATGATTCATACGAAAACGGAGTTTTACCATGATTAATAAGCGTTTTTTTTAAAACTAAAGATGAAGTAGAAGTGACATTTGAACTGGAGGCGCCCCAAGAGGCATCCAAGGTTGAAATTGTCGCCGATTTTTTAGATTGGCAACCGGAAGCCATGACGAAAGTCGCCAAATCCGGCACCTTCAAATTCAAAACCCGCCTGCCAAAAGATGGTGAATTCCAGTTCCGCTATTTGCTGGATGCTGAGCAATGGGTCAATGATGCCCACGCTGATCAGTACATTCCCAATGGGTTTGGTGAAGATAATTGTCTGGTTAAGACCTATCAGTGAGCGTAAGCATGGAAAAGCACTAAATCTCCATATAAGTGCTTGCTTATGCAGCAAATCTGATAAAAACAAAGGCACTTTGGTGCCTTTTTTAATGGTTCTTTGACACTTCACAGGTGACAATTTGGTAAGAAAGTCTTACTCTTTGGGCTCTTTTAACATTATCCACAGGTTAGATTGTGCTACCCAAGTCTCTATATTTGCGATTTTCTGAGCTTTCAAAACGTAAGAAAGTCTCAGTTGTAGGTGTATCCCTACTGGTAGTGGCAGCTATCTCATCCTCAATCAGCAATCCGTCTTACCCACGAAAAATCGAATTGTCGATTCCTGAATCGCAAATCGTGGAGTCGATTCTGTCGGAAACGGCCGAACCACGACGCTCGTATCCGGATTATGAGTATGAGATTAAATCTGGCGATAATCTGAGCACAATCTTCAATCAGTTGGGCTTTAGCTACCAAGAGCTGATGAAGATAATGGAAACCGATTTAAACTATCTCGCGTTAGATACCCTAAAACCGGGTAACATTCTTCGTTTTTGGCGAGGTCAGGATGGACACTCTCTGGCCAAAATGGAGTTGGAATTCAGCCTGGTAGAACGCGCGGTGTATGCTCGAACTGACGATGGCAGTTTTGAGTTCAAGGATGTAAAAATCCCGGGTAAGTGGAAAGAGTATCCGCTGATTGGTGAGATTCAGGGCAGTTTCTCTCAGTCTGCGAACCAACTCGGGTTAGGAAGCTCAGATATCGATCAGATCGTTTCGCTGCTGAAAGATAAAATTAATTTCGTGCGCGATATTCGTGCCGGCGATCGTTTTGAAGTGGTGCTGTCGCGTCAGTTCGTCGGTGAAAAGATGACCGGCAACAGCGAAATTCAGGCGATTAAGATTTTCAGTCGTAGCAATGAAGTCACGGCTTACTTGTACAAAGATGGCCAGTATTACGACAAAAATGGTGAAAGCCTGCAACGTGCCTTCCAGCGTTATCCAACCACGCAGAAGTGGCGTATGTCTTCGGGCTTTGACCCTAACCGTCATCACCCTGTGACTGGACGCATTGCGCCACACAACGGGACGGATTTTGCTGCGCCGATTGGTACTCCGGTCGTGTCGACGGGTGATGGTGTGGTTGTGATGACCCGTAACCACCCTTATGCGGGGAATTACGTGGTGATTCAGCACGGCAGTACTTACATGACTCGCTATCTGCACCTGAGCAAGATTCTGGTGCGTAAAGGTCAGAAAGTATCACGTGGTCAGCGCATCGGTTTGTCCGGCGCAACAGGTCGCGTGACCGGGCCGCATATTCACTATGAGTTGATTGTGCGCGGTCGTCCGGTCGATGCGATGAAAGCCAACATTCCGATGGCCAATTCGGTGCCGAAGAAAGAGATGGCCAGTTTTGTCTCTCGCCGCAACGAACTGGATAAAATGCTGGCTCATCAGGAGAGTTTGCTGGCGTCAAACAGCTCACCTGACAATCCGGAAAGTTAAACGAAAAGGCCCTGCTGAGCAGGGCCTTTTTTTATGCCTGTTTGGGGCTCTGCAGTGAACGCCATTGCTGAACAATTTTGGTCGGGACTTCCGGTTTGGCAAAATAGTAGCCCTGAATTTGATCGCACCCCATCACATACAGTTTGTTGAGCGCCTCCTGATCTTCCACCCCTTCTGCAATCAGGTCGACATTGAGCTGCTTCGCCAATTGCACAATCAACCACACTACACGCTCAGCCGTTTCATTGCACAGCATGTTGCGAATGAATGTTGCGTCTATCTTGATGCAATCGATCGGGTAGCTGTGAATGTAGTTCAAACTCGAATAGCCAGTACCGAAGTCATCCAGCGCCACCGTAAAGCCCAGCTCGCGCAGTTTATCGAGGATGTATTTCACTTCATTGGTCTGCGACAGCAACACAGTTTCGGTCAGCTCAATGGTGAATTCACGCGGTTCAAAATGGTAGCGTGTGATGGTTGCCATCAAGTGGTTGAGGTAACGGGTAGAGTTCGCCAGTTCATGTGCCGAGCAGTTGAGACCGAGCTTCACTTTGTAGCCAAACTGGCGTTCAAGTTCCGCTTTTGCCTGGCAGGCCAACTCAACAATCTTTTCACCCAGTTCAATGATCAAACCGGATTGCTCCGCCGCTTCGATAAACTCCATCGGCGAGACAAAACCTAAGGTCGCACTATTCCAGCGCGAGAGCACTTCAAAGTAATTCCACTCTTTCTGGCAGCGGCGCACGATAGGCTGCACCACAACATAGATTTCAGAATCAGCCACCGAGAGCTTATCCAGCTCGCTGCGTAGTGCGTTGATGACCTGAGTGCGGCGATGATACTGGCTGCTCAGGTGGGTATCGTAGCAACGAATGTGACTGTTGTTGCTCTGCTTACAATCTTTGAGCGCCAGACTGGCATTGAGGATCAACTGATCCGCGGAAATGGGTTCGTGTGATTTCTTGGCAATACCGATACTCAGGCTGACCTTGATGCGGTGTGACGGGTCAAAGTAGCCCTGATCCAGTTTGTCGAGAATGCTGCGACAGATGCTGAGTGGGTCGTTGGAAAACGTAATGAAAGCAAACTCGTCACCTGCGATACGAAAGGTCAGATTCTCATCGCGTACACATTGCAAAATAGCATTGGCAACAAACTTGATGATTTGGTCGCCAATGTAGTGACCATATAAGTCATTGATTGATTTAAAGTTATCGATGTCGAGATAGGCCAGAGTGAACGGCTCACTACTGGTTTCTACCAGACGTTCCAACTTGTCGGACAGATAGTTGCGGTTCATCAGATTGGTGAGGTTATCGTGGGAAACCTCGTAGCTGAGCTGATTGACCAGGCTTTCTGAACGTTCGGAGAGCCATTTGTTTCTCAGGCTGTGAACAATGATCCGCGCCAGAATGCGGTGATATTCCACCACCACACTTTCATCACGCACCGGAGTGGTGAAGGTGGAGATCAATATTCCTAGCACTTCACCGCTTTTACTGCGCAGAGGGATACCGAGATAGGCTTCGATGCCATGATCATGCAGAAAGTCATCGTAGGGGAACGTTTTGCTAACTTGGGAAGGAAACAGGCAGTACTCCTGCTTTGATTTGGACACTTGCTCGCAAGGCGTGCCCTTCATTTGATAGCACACATTGTCAACCAGTTGTTGTTCAGCTGCGTACGAAATACTGTGAGCTTTGTAGTGTGACTTATCCAGTTCGATGATACAGGTACAAAATGAGCCCAAATGGGTGTGCAGGGTATACGTTACCCTGTCTAACAAAGCCTTACCATCCAACAGTATCAGCTCAGAAATCGTATCCAGACTAACTGCATCTCTAGCCAGTGATGTTGTAGTCATAATTCAGTACTCACGTTGTTTAATAATGTAGAGAACTAAGTTATTGATCTCTTGATATGCGCTTAGACACTATGGTTGAGATTGACACTTTTTTCCACCAGAATGGCGTACGACTTTAGATGTATATTCTAGAAAAATAAGGTTGATCAAGAGGTTAACTTGCAGGTTAACATTGGTACTTTTTTGTTCATTCTCATGTGAAATGAGCGTGGTTACATCTCTCCATCCTGCGATTGAGCCAGTTTCTCTTTGAGGAAATTCAGGAACAGATGCGTGCGCGTGTGCTGGTAATCGAGTTTCGGGTAGTAGGCAAACACCGTCGCTTGATCGATAGTGACGTCCGGCAGAATTCGCACCAGAGTTCCTTGTCTGAGATCTTCTTTCAACATCACATGGTTAGACACCACGATTCCCATGCCGCATTTTCCGGCGTAGAACAGCGCTTCCGGGTTCGTGGTGGCGAAGTTACCTGACAGCGTCAGGCGCTTATTGTTGTTGGTTTTGACCTCGCGGCTGGTTTGCTCACCCCAACACAACACATTGTGGCGAGTCAGATCGTGCAAACTGGTCGGCGTGCCGTGGCGCTGCAGGTATTGTGGCGAGGCATAGAAGCCAGCTTTGTGCACAAACAGCGGAGTGGCTTTGAAACTGAGTGAATTGAGCTGGTCGATTTCACGGCTGATGAACAGGTCGAGATGCAGTTCAGGCAACTGGCCTGGTGTGGTGGTGGTGAGCTGAATTCGAATGTCCGGATAACGCTGGAGAAACTCATCGACATACTGCATCAGGAATTTCGAACCTACCGCAAGGGTCGCACCGATCTTAAGCAGCCCGGCCGGATTCTGGTTAAGTGAACGTGTCTCGTCGACCACGGACTGCCAGCTTTCCAGTTGTGCTTTGGCTCTTTCATAAAACAGAACGCCCGCTTCTGTTTGGGTGACGGAGCGAGTTGTGCGTTTCAATAACTGAACACCGATGCGCTCTTCCAGCCAGTGAATTCGCTTGCTGACCGCCGAGCTCGTGGTATTGAGCTTTCGTGCTGCGCCGTTGAAGCTGCCTTCTTCGACTACTCGAATGTATGTTTTTGCACTTTGTAGCCAGTCCATTCCTTCTCCTGTTTGTTCCACTTTGGAACTAATTCATTTCCTGAAAGCGACATTATCAAGCGTAGGTTACCAATATACACTGCGCGTATGAACAGAGAAGCACAAGATTCCTTTAAAAAAACGCCAATGCTGTTAGCGATGATGATCATCGCCACCGGCCAGGTCGGTGTTGCCATTTATCTGCCGTCGCTCCCCATGATCAGCCAGGATTTGCAGGTTGATCAGGCCAGTGTCCAGATGCTGGTCACCTTATTCCTGCTGGGTTTTGGCGGTTCACAACTCTTTTACGGCGCATTGTCTGATGCGGTAGGGAGACGTCCGACTTTTATTCTGGGTCAGGGCATTTACCTGCTGGGTACCATATTATGCGTTGCGTTTTCCGACAGCTTCAGTTCGCTGGAAATGGGGCGCCTGCTTCAGGGCTTAGGGGCGGGTAGTGCGTCCGTGTTGGGGCGCAGTGTGTTGCGAGACAGTTACGATGGCCACCATCTGACCAAAGCGATGTCTTACATCGCCATTACCGCGTCGATCATGCCGATCGTTGCCCCGGTTGTGGGCGGCTGGATGACCTATCATTTCAGCTGGCAGGCGGTGTTCATTTTTGTCATGGTGTACATCAGTGCCATTTTTACCCTGGGTTACTTTATTCTGCCGGAAACCCTGCCCTATGCGAAAAAGCGCTTTGAACCGTCCAAAGTGGCGATGAATTACTGGGCGCTGCTGCGCAACTGGCAGGTGCTGAGCAGTGCGAGCTATAACTGGATCAGCTATCTCTCCAGTCTGGTTACGTTGTCTGTGTTGCCATTTCTGCTGCAAAAGCAGCTGGGCATGACGGCCGCAGAATACGGCAGCATTATGATTATTCCGTCAGCAGGTTTGCTGGTGGGAAGCGTACTGGTGAATATTTTTCATCGCCGTTTTTCCAGCCGTCAGTTGCTAGGTACGGCGATCGGCATCATGATTTTTGCGGGCGTCTGGCTGCTTATTACGCCGTTTAATGTGTTCAATTTGGTGTGGGCGTTTACCTGGTTAACGGTCGCGCAAGGCATTTCCTTCCCGCTCTCTACCACGCTGTTACTGGCACCGCATAAGACTCAGGCCGGGTCGGTGTCGGCGCTGTCGGGTTCCATTCAGATGTTGATTGCCGGGCTGCTGGGTGGCTTTTTGGTTGAACACTGCGTGACGCAGCAGTCGTCGCTCGGCTGGTTCTATCTGGCAACCAGCTCCAGCATGCTATTCGTACTGATGCTGTCGGTTTCCCAACCAGAAACCTCAACTCAGCCGTCTACCTGATCCCTTCTGCACTGATGATCATGACGTTACGCTAGTGCAGTCGGTGCAGGTTGTGGGTATAATCCGCCGCTGCTACTAAGAGGAATGATCATGCAACAGAACGAATTTGAAGCGTTAGTAAAACAGCTGTGTGCGCAAGCGAGCCTACCCCAAGCGTTGGATATTCTGCGCGCCAGTGAAGATGCTGATGTCGCGGAAGCCGCTCAGTCGCTGACCGGACAGTTTGCTCTCGCCGATGTGGAAGGGGAGCAGCGTATTTATCATGTCACTGTGCAAGAAGACGAGCAGGGTGTTGAGCAAGAGTACGTTGAGCACATCATGAACGAAGGTGACGATGTGGTGAAATTTGTCGCGTGGTTCTTCGATATGATGTTCGACGTGAAAGTGAAAGACACCTATCAGGCTGCGGGCAAAACTTACAAACAGCCAAAACGTAGCTAATCTGAAAATAAATTACGTAAAAATGTGACACATGTCTTGTTATATCCGATTTTGGTGCTATATTAACTACAAAAGGTAGTTAAAAAACAACCAAATGTAGGAGAGAGTCATGGGTAACGATTTAGGTGCTGCGTACGTCGGTCAAATCATCGCGAAACAGATGATGCATGAAGCGTTTTATGGCAAGGCCCAGCCTAAGAAAAAATCTTTCATCAAAACCATGTGGAAGAAAATGACGAAGTAATTCGCCTCAAAGAATTAAAAAAGGCCTCAAGAATGTTCTTGGGGCCTTTTGCTTTTCTGAAACTAAATTACAGAACTTTGCCAGTTAATTTGACAACATTGCCTTGCTTGGCCTTGTGAGGGTTGGCTGCCAACCAGGTCTCCAATGCATCACATCCCCCGATGTATTGGCCATCCAGCCATATCTGCGGCACGGTTACTGGTGTTTTCTCGCCGATGATGGCTTTCACTTCTGGGATCATGCGATACAGGGCTGCGCTGTCTTTGATGACATCCCGGTAGTCGTAATCGATACCCGCCGACTGCAGTAAGTTTTTCGCTTTGGTGCAGTAGGGGCAACTCGCTTTGCCAAAGACAATATTGCCGGTGAGCGTGTCTCTGGGTGTCCATGCCTGAATCACGGACTGCACAAGCATGCCACGGTTAAGTGCTTCACCCTGACTGACCACTTTGCCCTCTACGATAACAATCGGTGCGTGCCAAGCTCCGTAACGCAAAGGCTCCCACCAATGGCTCAGCCAATCTTTGACTTCCAGCTCAATCGGAATACCCGCCAGTTCGTTGCTGAAGGTATCATTGAGTATGTCTTTGGTGAGCGTACATTCGCCACAGGGAATGTTGACCTTAAACGGTCCAAACTGCCCAGCCCAGCGGTATAGGGTGACTTTAATCGGCGTTGCCATCATTGTTCCTCGGAATCACTTTCTTACAGCATAGGAAAGGTTTTACGCCGCTTTTATTTCACGCGCCGTCTTTTTTGTTTCCCAATGGGTAATAAACGCGACCGATGCGATGATGATCGCTGCGCCCAGCCACAAACGCCCCGGTGGAACCCAGCCAAACACCATCCAACCTGCCAAGACGTTCAAGGGCAGTTTGGCGTGGTCGAACGGCTGAACAAAAGAAGCGTCAGCCAGTGAATAGGCTTTAACAATGGCCCATTGCGCCAGCGCTGTCATCACACCTGCAGCGAGCAGTAGCAGCCAAATTTGTGTGCCTTGCGGTGTCCGCCATTCCGGAATGGCGAGTAGCAGGTTGAATGGCGTGATCAGTAGCAGCAGGTAAACCACCATGGTGGACGGTGAATCTTGTGCCGAAAGGTGTTTGACCATCAACGAGTAGCTGGCCCAGAACAACGCAGCTCCAACGGGTAATAGCGCCGCCCAACTGAAATCGTCAGCCCACGGTTCAAGAATGATCATCGCACCGATGAATCCGGCCAGCGTGGCACACCAGCGAGCCGTTCCGACCCGCTCTTTGAGAATCAGACCGGAACCGAGTGTCGCAAACAGCGGAGATGTCATCAGCAATGCGATACCTTGCCAGATAGGTACAGGATACGCGAGAGCCCAAAGCCACAACTGAATCCCAATCACGGCCAGCAGGACACGCAGGACGTGCCATTTAAAATGGGCGGTGCGCAGTGAACGGCGAATACCGAGCGAGCGCAAATAAGGCAGAATCACAACGATAGCGACCGCGTACTGAATAAACGCGACTGTGGTGGAGGCCAGGCCAAAATGAATACTGGCAATTTGTGTCACGCTGTTGACCAGAGCAAACGCAAGACCAGCGGTCAGCATCCAGAATGCGCCCTTTGCAGGAGAATGACGGTTCGACATAAAGTTATCAAAATGTGGGAAAAGAGTGACGGCATCATACGCGCGAATGGTTATGAAACCAATGACTCATCTTTGTTGAGATAATTCGAAAAAATTGACGATGCTCAAATCATGCGCAATAGAAAGCGACTAGTATCTTTGCCCAGACGCTGTTGCAACGGCGCAAAAAAAAAAGACCTCCCAGAGGGAGGTCAAAGAACATGAAGTGACCAGTGATTTCTGCCATATCACTGAAAAGAAGCACAAACGCTGCCTGCATTTGTAATTTATATAATGCAGGCAGCGTGCCAACTTTTTCAATTCAATAAAATCAATGAGTTATATCGACTCTCCGTTTCCGCACAATTATTTTTCTATCTTTCAGATGCTTCGACTTGGGGCAGTCTGCTGTGATCTGGTGCATAAAATAAAAAAAGCCACGCGGCATGGCGTGGCTAAGACTTGGAGTTAAGCTCAATGCGGCTCGGATGAAGGTTCAACTGACCCTCACCCTGGATGCGGACTTACAGGTTTTCACCGTAGATATCAAAACTGAAATATTTCGCTGCGATTTTGTCGTAAGTACCATTGGCTCGAATGGTTTCAATCGCCTGATTGAATTTGGCGGCCAGTTCCTGATCCTGTTTACGCAGTGCCAGTGCGGTGCCTTCACCAATGTAGGCTTTATCGGTCACCGCTTCACCCTTGAATTCGAAATCTTGGCCATCGGTTTTATCCAGGAAAGCGAGTGAGAGCTGATCCGCGTTACCAAACGTGGCGTCCAGACGACCGTTTTGCATGTCGATGTACACTTCATCCTGACCGGTATAGCGTTTGATCTCAGCCACTGAACCAAATTTGTCGGTCACGTAGCGATCGTGAATGGTGCCTTGCTGCACGCCAATCACTTTGCCGGTCAGGCCTGCTTTATCCAGCGTGAAGGTCCCGTCCTTGCGGGTCACGAAACGCGCTGGCGTTTGGTAGTATTTGTTGGTGAAAAGCACTTTCTTTTTACGATCGTCAGTAATGCGCATTGAAGCCATGATCACGTCAGATTTACGGGCCAACAGGCTAGGGATCAGTGCATCCCAGCTCTGAGCGACCCAGGTACAATCGAGTTTGGCTTCTTTACACAACGCATCGGCGATTTCGATATCAAAGCCAACCGGTTCACCAGCGCTGTTTTTGTAGTTGAACGGTGGATAGGTAAAGTCGGACGCCAGACGGACTTCTTTAGCAGAAACCGCAGCGCAGAACAGAGTGGCGACACACGCCATACCAACAGCAAATTTTTTCATGGTCAAATTCCTTTTCTGTACATCTATGATTGCGACGGGTAACGACGGAGCACTTCTACCACTTCTTGCATGCTCGTTAGGCTACCGATAGTGATACGCACGCAGTCTCTCAGCGCAGGATCATGACTTTGATTACGAGTCACAATACCGTGCTTAAGCAGATACGCAAACAGATCTTTACCTGTGCGCGCGCGCAGTAACACGAAATTGGTGGAGGAAGGGTAAATCTTGGCGATGAAGTCCAGAGTGTGAAGTTCACCGATAAACCATTCGCGGGTATCAATCAGTTGTTGAGTCACCCGGTGAACCTTCTCCAACCCTTGTTCAGACAAAGCTTGCAGCACGATGGTCGCGCTGGAATCCGGCATCGGATAAGGCGGGATCAGTTTGGCGACGTACTCCATCACGCTGGCATCGGCGATGATAAAACCGCAGCGCACCGCCGCCAGACCAAAGGCTTTGGACAGGGTACGAATCACAACCAGATTCGGGTAAGTGGCAATCAGTGAAGCCACGCTCTGATTGAGTTCAAATTCAATGTAGGCTTCGTCGACCACCACTAAAGCGTCATGGCGGGTGCCTTCAAGCACTTCGATGATCGCCTCGCTGGCCAGCGGGTTACCGGTCGGGTTGTTCGGTGAACAGAGGAAGACCAGATTGGCATCTTTGGCGGCGGCAATCACCCCTTGAGTATCGAGCGCAAAATCATCACCCAGCAGCGGCACATGCAAAGTATCAATGGCGAGAGCGTCTGCACAGAATTCGTACATTGCATAGGTTGGTGAGCAGACGACGATTTTGTCTTTGCCTGGCTGACAGAAGGTGCGGATCAGCAGATCAATCGCTTCATCCGCGCCGCGCACGGCCATAACGGGCGTGTCGACCTGGCAATAACGTTGGTAAGCACTGGCGACGTCGTGGGGCAGAAAATCCGGATAGCGGTTGTAACTCTGCTCGTGAGCTCCGTAGTGAATCGCGCTTTCGAGTTCGTTGGCGTTAAGCCACACGCGACCGGAACCACCGATACGGCGTGCAGATTGATAAGGTATTAATTTTTTTATGGCCTCTGGTGCCAGTGTCGATGCAATGGAAGACATGTGTGACCTCGTCCTGCTGTTATTTAGTCGCAGTAAATGATTTTTTATGCTGATAATTGCACTTGGTGTGCGTTTATTTTCAATTTCATCAGCAGTGGATTTATTCAAACAAAAAGAGTTTGTAAAAAGAATCGAAATAAACACATACTAGCCATGATAAAAAATCATAGCTTGTGGGCCACTATGCATCTTCCATCGACCAAAACACTGCAGGCGTTTCTTGCCACCGCAGAACATCTCAATTTTACCCGCGCTGCTGACGCGCTGAACCTGACGCAGGGGGCGATCAGCCGCCAGATTCTGGCGTTAGAAGATCTGTTGGGTGTTAAGTTGTTTTTCCGTCATGCGCGCGGATTGTCGCTGACTCAACAAGGGGTGAAGTTTGTGCCGCATGCCGAAGATGTGCTGCGCCGTTTGCGCATGGCCATCGATGATGTTTCCAGCACGCCGTCGACCATTAAACTCAACGCACCGAGCTGTGTGACCTCTTGGTTGCTGCCGCGGCTGATGGCGTTTCAGGATGCGCATCCAGATATCGACGTCGAACTGACCTCAACCATCAAACACCATCCTGACCCTAACTTTGACCTGTTCGATGCGGTGATCAGCTATGGCAAAACGCCTAAGCTGCCATCGGTGATGAGCCATCTGTTGTTTGAAGAGCGCCTGACGCCAATTTGCCGACCTGAGCTGCTGCAGACTTATGGCGGGGAACTTTCGGTGAAACAGCTCACTCAATTTACCTGGCTGCATGCCAATACCGAGCAGAGTGACTGGAAGCTGTGGCTGACCCATCACGGTGAACGCGGGCTGGCCAGCAAACTCAATCAGCATTTTTCTACCCTGGATCAGGCGATGAATGCGGCGCAGCAAGGTTTTGGCATTGCTGTCGGCGACGTCACACTGGCGGAGCAGGACTTGGCGATGAAGCGGCTGATGATGCCGTTTGACGACACGGTGCTCTCCGGCCACAGCTACTATTTCCTGTTCCCGAAACAGAGCGATAACCCGATGCTGGACAGATTGCAGAACTGGCTGGTCTCCGGCTATAAAGCGCAAACCAACCTGTAATTCATGGAACTGTGAGCACGCAGCTTGTGCCAGTGCGAACCGGGGTGGATACTGGCCGCTTATTGTTTGTATTATCAAGGTACTACACATGGATGTTTTACAGGCTCTGCATGCCCACCGTTCTATTCGCCGTTATCACCCGGATGCCATCGCTCCAGAGCTGCTGGAGGAGATTCTTCAAGCCGGTATTCGCGCGTCTTCTTCTGGCAACATGCAGTCTTATTCCATCATCGTCACTCAGGATAAAGCGCTGCGCGACGCCTTGTATATTCCGCACATGGAACAGAACATGGTGGTGGACGCGCCAGTATTGCTGACCTTCTGCGCGGACTTTCGCCGCATGCGCAAATGGCTCGAACTGAGTGATGCGCCGCTGAATTTCGACAACTTCATGAGTTTTATTATTGGAGCGATTGATGCGACGCTGGTGTCGCAAAACGTCGCACTGGCCGCAGAAGCGAAAGGGTTGGGGCTATGTTATATGGGTTCGACGCTGGCCAATTGCGATAAAATTGGCGAAATTCTCAAATTGCCGCAAGGTGTGGTACCTGTGGTCGGTTACTCACTGGGTTATCCGGCAGAGCAACCGGACGTGCGTGATCGCTTGCCGCTCAGTGGTTTGGTGCATCATGAGGTGTATCACGATCACAGTGACGAAGAGATTGAAGCCATCTACCGCGAACGCGAGCAGGCCGGGTGGGCGCGCTATATGTCCTATCCTGAACTGCGCGCCATGATTGAGCAGTCGGATGTGAACAATCTGGCCCAGATTTACACTCAACTGAAATACACCCGTGAGTCCCATTTAGAGTTTTCGCAAACCGTACTGAACTATCTGCATCAACAGGGTTTTATGAATCACGAATAGTGCCAGCGGCGGCGTACACCTGCGCCGCCGTTGCGTTTCCGGCAGATTTCGCCACAATAAGGCAACTTTACCTCAACGGCATGCAAGGAACCTTCATGGCCCGGCCTAAAATCCCTCGACAAATTTGCGGTACACCGGCGCAAAGCTGCTTTAAACCCAATGGTATTCCGATGTCGCAACTGGACAAAATCACGTTGCAGGCTGATGAATTTGAGGCGTTGCGTCTGGTGGACTATCAAGGCATGCAGCAGCAGGTTGCCGCGGTGGAAATGGGCGTGTCCCGTCAGACGCTGGCGAATTTAGTCAAGGCCGCGCGGCGCAAAGTGTCCGATTGTTTGTTGCACGGTAAAGCGTTGGTGATGGCGGACAGTCGTGCGGAGAGTGACGCTGAATAGTCATGCCGAGTTTGCAATGCTCGGCATGACTGAGAAGAGGTTGTTTGTCGGCGCTAAAAGTTGAACACCATATTGAGGTTGATGTTGGACTCATCCACATCCACCTTGTAGCCACTATCCTCAAACTTGTCGTTATAGGTCTTCAGCCATTCCAGCTGAATTTCTGCCTGCGGAACCAACATAAACGACGCGCCCAAACCATACGCCATATCAGTGCTGCTCGCACTGTAATCCAGCACCGTTACCTTTTGGTTGCCAAACCCCATCAGAGCGTATGTTTCGAAGAACGGCATCAGCGGCAGAATAAACTTGGTAAATGCGCCGTAGTAATAATCAACCGATACACGTTGCCCCTGATAATCGCCTTCAGACGCATTGCCATAACCACGCAGCTCAAAAGCCACGTTGGGCGTGACACGCAGACCTAACATTACGCCCGCCAGACTGTTGTTATCGACATTAAAGGAAAGGCGGCTGCCGCTACTGTTTTCAACCGTGGCATCGATATTGGCGAAGTTAAAGCTCATGCCGACATAGGGATGCCCATACATCATATTCGGCGAACCCATTGGCGCCATACCGTAAGCCAGGGCGATATTGGGCAGGATCAGAGCGGTGCCAGCGGCGAATTTTACGATGTCAGACTTTCTCATAAGAGGCGTTCATTGCTAGAAGTGTTGTCCAGTTATAATCCCTGAACTCGCTGATTTCAAATAATTCCAATCAATTGCACTGCAACGGTTGGAGCGAAGTAACTCTGCTGTCCGTGACACAACTAGCGGTCCCAGTAAGGGACATCACCAAAGTAGCTGGAGAGAAAATCGATAAAGTGGCGCACTTTAGAGGCGAGAAATTCACGATGGCTGTACAGCGCATACAGTCCCAGCGGCTCCAATGAAAATGATGACAACACCTCTAGCTCCCCGCGTTTGATAGCTGCGCCAGTAAGGAACGTGGGCTGAATGGCGTAGCCGCGACCCAGAATGGCAGCATTGACGATCACATCGCCGTTGTTGCTGGAAAAATCACTGGCAAAGTCATGAATGGAGACGTGTTTGGGCCAGTCGCGAAACCAAGCGCGCGGATCGGAATAGGTAAAACGCAAATAGTTGAGTTTGCTCAGCGCTTCAAACTGGGTTGGTTTGCCATGCCGCTGCCAGTAGTGTGGTGCGGCGCAGATCGACAAATGAATCGGGGTAATTTTTTTGGCGACCAGTGCCGAATCTTTCAGGTGACCGATGCGCAGCGCAATGTCGACCCCTTCATCGAGCAAATCCACTTTCCGGTCCGTGAGCAGCAATTCAACCTTTACGTCGGGATAGCGGTCCTGAAACAGGGCAACAGGTTTGGATAAATGGTGCACACCAAACGACATCGGTGCGCTGACGCGCAGCGTACCCGACACCTGACTCTGCAAGTTCGACAGCGCATTTTCCATGTCGTCGATATCTTGCAACACCTGCTGGCAGCGCTCGAAATAGGCCTGACCCGCCTCGGTGAGGTTGACCCGACGCGTGGTACGATTGAGCAACCGTACTTTCAGTGTTTCTTCAAGCTGCGCGACGTATTTGCTCACCAGTTGCGGCGACAAATCCAGCCGTTCGGCGGCTTTGACAAAGTTGCCTTCGCTCACCACTGTCGTAAAGGCACGCATGGCGCTGATCTTATCCATATTAGCAACGCTCCGTTGATAATGACGCAATGATAACGGGTTTTATCATAGTTTAGTGGATAGGTATATTGTCTACATAGCGATAAGCCAGTGACGACACTGGCGATTGAAACAGCTTTCTGGAGATATTGCCATGATGAACCAAACACAACGCATGCCTGCCCTGTTCTTATCCCACGGTTCGCCGATGATGGCGATAGAACATTCAGAAACGACCGAGTTCTTTCAACAACTGGGGGCGAAATTGCCGAAACCGAAAGCGATCGTGATCTTTTCCGCGCACTTTGACCGCCGCGGTCCGGTGGTGATCACCAGTGGGCATACGTTGGGCACGATTCACGACTTTTACGGCTTTCCGCAACCGTTATACGACATCGAATACCCGGCCCAAGGTGCTCCAGAATTGGCGTTAAAAGCGGAAAAAATGCTCAAAGATGCGGGTATTCCGGTTAAGTTAGATAAAGATCAAGGACTGGATCACGGCGCTTGGATCCCGATGCTGTATCTGTATCCGAATATTGATGTGCCGATCATTCAGGTGTCGATCAACAGCGCGATGGACGCGGTAGCGCACTTTGAAATTGGCCGCTGGTTACGTCCTTTGCGTGAAGAAGGCGTGTTGTTTGTCGGTTCGGGTGGCATCAGCCATAACCTGCGGGAGATCTTCTCGCCGATGCCGGATCCCAATCGCGTCAGCAAGGTGAACCAGTTCACCAACTGGGTCAGCGAGCAACTGGCGCGGGGTAATGTCGATGCTTTGCTGGATTATCTCGATCAAGGGCCGTACGCTCGTTTCAATCACCCGACGCCGGATCATTATCTGCCACTGCCAAGTGTGCTGGGTACCAGCTATGAGGACGAAATTGGGCAAGTGCTGCACCGGGCCATCGACCTGGAAATCCTCGCCTTGGATGCCTACGGTTTTGGTATGGCCGCTGCGTAATTAGGCCATTGTTTATAACGCCCGCGACTTAAAATCGCGGGCGTTATTGTTTTTATCTATTAATCAAATAGGGAAAAGCAGCCTGCCTTGCTACCTTGCGTTGGGTAAAGTGGCGCATGGACTCACCAACCGGACGGGCTATCTTTTCATGCGTTCACTTTCTATCACTCGCCTCGTGCGCGCCAATGCCATACTGGCTGTGGCCGCGATTATTGCACTGAGCTTTTATCTGATTGTTACCTTAACCCGTGTGCAACAGCAATTCGGGATGGTGGTCGATCGTAATGTTCAACTGCTGACCACCATTTCCGATATGCGTTATTACACGGTGACTTACCGACGTTTTGCCTTGGATTACGGCCTCACCACCGACAGTCAGGAGCATCAGGCGATTCAACGTACAATCGAATTCAACGATGAGGCGGTTGCCAACACGTTGCAGCGCATGAAATCGCTGGCAGATAGCGCTGAGATTCAGTCTGCGGTATTTGATTTTGAGCACCGCATTGAAGAATATCGCGCGATGCAGCGCCATTATCTGACCCTGATTGATGCCGGGCAGATTGATGCGGCGCGTCGCGAGATGCTCGGACCGATGCTCGCGCCGTTCAACACCATTGTTGAGCGTCTGACCGAGTTTCAGCATAACTTACAGCAGGAAGCGATTCGTCTGAAAGATGACAAGCAGGCGGAGATCGAACGTGCCATTCAGTGGACGGTCGCATCCGCCGTGGTGGTGGTATTGCTGCTGCTCGCGAGTGGTTATCTTACGGCTCGCCGTGTACTGCTGCCACTCAATCGTCTCAAAGCACATATGTCGGTTGTGGGGCAGGGGAATCTGCAGACGCCACTGGCCGTCAAAGAGTTTAAGCAAGATGAGTTTGGTCAGGCGGCACAAGCCTTTATGCAGATGCAGAACAATCTGACCCAGTTGATCCTGACGGTGAAAGAGAGTGTGCACTCCTTGGATCTTGCCTCTGAAGAACTGGCCGCCAAAGTGGCGCACACACAGCAAAGTGTCGACGCGCAGAAGCTGGAAATCGGTCAGATTGTGAGGGCCTCCCGTGAGCTGGTGGATAACACCCAGCACATCGATGCGGTGACCGAACAAGCGTCGCAGAAAAGCGCACAGGCCAAACAACAAGCGCAAATTGGCGAGCAGAGCATCGTCAGTTCGATTGCGCGCACTCAGACTATGTCGCAACTGATTGGCGATACCGGGCAGGTCATCGATGCGCTGTATCAGCGCAGCGCCGACATCGGCTTGATTTCGGATGTCATCAGCAACATCACCAAACAGACCAACCTGCTGGCGCTCAATGCCGCGATTGAGGCAGCACGCGCTGGAGAGGCAGGGCGCGGTTTTGCGGTGGTGGCGGATCAGGTCCGAGAGTTGGCGCAGCAAACCCAAAGCAGCATTGATGAAATTGGTGGCATCATCAACAACCTGCAAACACAGGCGTCCAGTGCCCAAGGGATGATGGCGCAATGCCAGTCTCAAATTGGCGAGAATCTGCAGCAGGTCGAAGAGGCGGGCGAGGCGTATCACCACATTGTGCATGCGTCAGAAGCCATTGCAGAAATGGACAGCCGGATTGCCGCATTAGCACAGTCTCAGCAAGAGTTGTCGAGCCATGTTCGCGACAGCATTGATGCCATTGCCGATTCGTCGCAGGAGATTGAATCCACAGCGAGCGACACCACGCAGACTTATCATGCGCTACAAACACAAACTGAACATTTAAAACAGTATATCGGTGCTTTTAGCGTCTAATTCCCGACTTTTATCCACTTATTCACCTGGTTCCCGAGTAAGCGTTCCCTGTTTCCATGCGCGCTTACTCGGGCTTTTTCGTTTTGGGCTCAGGTGGCCTGATGTTCGAACTGATCATGGCGAATGAAATGGTCAATTTGGCGGGCAACATAAGTGCTATAAATCATGCTGGTGTGCGTGGTGCGCGTTTCCAGATGATCCGTCATGCCGGCGATTTTGGTTTCATCGACCGTCACTGTGCCATCCGACATCAGCTGGTTGCCCATTAATACCCGGCGCATGCCAAAGGCAACGGTGCCGGCAATGCTGCCCAGTTTCTGGTCAAACTGCCATTCGTCCTCATGAGTTTCCAGACCGAATTGGGTGGAATTCCCCAGTAGTGCGCCGAAACCCATTTGCTGAATTTTTCCCACGATCGACGCGCCTTTGAGCGGTGAGCCGATGGTCACAACATGGGAGATTTGCGCTGCACTCGGGTGGCGTGATGCCAGATAGTGTTTGATCATTAAACCGCCGAGGCTGTGGCCGACCAACACATTCGGCTGGTCTGCAGCCAACGCTTCGTCAATGGTACGAAACACCTTTTCGTCTTTGATCGCCACGGTGTTGTAGCTCAGTACTTCGGTATCGTAGCCCAGTTTGCTCAAACGTTGCCCCAGTGGCTGCATTACAAAACCGTGCATATACAGACCGTGGAGGATGATAATTTTCATGGAACTCCTGAACGATTGGAGTGAGTGCTCTAACTGCTAATCTACTCATCTGTGGCCAAATTGCAAAGATGGCTCATTGCGAGCCATCTGGTTTCTATTTAGGAACGGCGTGAACGGTGTCGCCAAACCGCGCAACCGAGCAGCAGGCTAACCAGCCACAAGTTGAGGCTACCGCCACCACTGCCGCGACTGTGACTTGGTGATGGACTATTGAACATCGGCTGGCTGTTGTCGACGCGGGTTGGGCGCAGCGCGATTTGCTGCTGGCGCTGTTCACGCGCTTGTTGTTCGCGTTCGACCCGTTGCTGATTGTTGCGGCTGAACCCCATGCCTTCCAGCACACCCTCTTCGGTCACAATCAGCGAGGTGTAATCGGTCAGCAAGCCGTATTCCAACGCCAGTGACTCAATCGCCTGTTCGCTGTCGGCATCTTTGCTTTCCAGATAATCCATCTGGTTTTCAAGATCACGAATGGCGGAAAAGGCCCACAGACGTTCCAGTTCCGGATTCCTATCAGCCTGCGCTGGCAGCGTAACGGTGGTGTGATAGCGGCGCGTTTCACCGTCAACTTTTATCTTCAGCGTAACTTTGGCTTCACCGGGTTGGAAATAGTGGCCAAACACCGCCAATTGTTCGCCGCGATACAGGCTGATGAACTGTTGCGGCGTCAGGTCGGCCACCTTGACGCCATCGATATCGAGTTCAATGTCACGATACGCCTGGTGGGTAAGTTTGCTGCCGATGTTCATCAGGTGTCCCATCAGATCGTCTGCGTTGGAAACTGCTGCAGAAAATCCGCCTGAGACCTGAGTCATCGGTTCAAGCAGCGGCAGGTTGGCGCTGTTGCCGAGAATAAAGGTGTAGAGACGCACATCGAAGCGGCGAATCAGATCAAGAAACTCTTTTTTCGCCGTCAACCCTACGTTTGCCACGCCGTCGGTGACCAGCACCAACCCGGTGGCGCGGTCTCTATCGAGCTGGCGCAGGCCAGTGTCCAGACCCTCATAGAGATTGGTACCTTGATCGGGTTGAATGTTGGCCAGTTGATCCATCACACGTTGAATATTGTCTGGTGAGGCACTGAGATAGCCGTTGGTCAGCTCATACGCATTGCTGTTAAACAGCACAATACGAAAGCGGTCACTGGCGGGCAGTTTGTTCAGCCCCATGCGCACTCCTTCAACCAGCGTGGCGAACTTGCCGCGCATCGATCCTGATTTGTCCAGCACGAAGACCCAATCGCGTCCCTGTGTGACGGCCGCCAAATCATCGCCGGGGGTAAACGTTAGTTTAAAGGTCCCACGCTCACTGCGAGTCGGATCGCGATAGCTCACCATGTCGACTCGGCCGGGTAAACCATCCTGAAGACGCCAGCAGAACACTACGTCCTGATTGAGTTTAAAGCCAGTGGTAACAGCGGTCGTACTGCCATTGGATTCGTCGCCAGAGACCAGTTGTGTTGTCTGCGATGTCAGTGATGCCTGCCATTGCGATGTATCCCGCTGAGTCAGCGTGGCTTGTGGATGCGCGGGCAGGCGAACGCGGTCAACCGGATAGGACGATTTGAGATCCAGATTGAAAGAGAAAGCCTGCTCAACCACATCGTTGCGCTGCCAGAAAGACTGCGCTTGCTCATCGACGCCACCCTCTTCCATCGGATAGACGTAGCGACCGACGCCGTGGTCAAGCAGAGCATCCTGTAAGTAAACCAGTCGAATTTTCACACTTTGTTGCGGCAGGACAGGAAACACGCGCATTTCGAAATGACGATACTCGTCTTTTTCCGTCAGCGCGGTGCTGCGCCCTTGAGATTTTTGATCCTCGTAAATGGCGCGCGCTTTTTCTTTGGCCACCGATTCGGCAATGACCGGTTTGCCATCAATCCAGTAGATAAATTCACCGACCACGGCGTGACGCGGCACCGGAAAAGTATACAGCGCTTCAAGCTGATGATCGTTGGGGTTAAAAAACTCCTGTTCGATTTGAGTGGTGGCGTAACTGTCTTCAATCACGACGTTGACATGGTGCGTCAGGATTTTCAGATCCTGATCCTGACTGTTGATCGGTTTGAGTAGTCCGCTGGCGAAACTGGTGGTGCTGAACAGCAGAGTCAGCAGCGCCAGAAACAGCATCGACAACAGAGTGGAAATTGGTTTTGTGGCTCGCATAGTCGCCTCCTTTGCATTACGTGGTCCAACCACGCTCCTGAGGCCGACAGCATGCAGCAACCCACAAAATGCACTAAGCGCGATGTGTCAGGTCGCACATTAGGTAACTCAAAGGGGCGTAAAAGATTACTTGGTGGTGGATTCAAACTCGGAAAACAGCGGAAAGGTCCAGCGGCGAATGGCAACAATCATCGACGTACCGTGGCGGTCTTCAAACGCCAGCGGTTGGTCATCGTGGCAGGTGGCGTAGAACTCATTCACCAGTTTCTGAATGCGTTGCTGAAGTTTCTGGTTACTTGGCAGTGACATTAGCCCGGTCGCCATCACCAGTTTTTCATCGTTGCCGGAGAAGTAGCTGCGAAAAAACGCTTCCTGTACCTGTTGCTGAAAGAAGCGTTGAATCGGCCCGCCGGCAATCCAGGCAAACGTGGGCGAAATGCGCAGCTTAATGCGATTACCCGGTAGTAAATCGATGATTTTGAGTCGATCAAGCAGTGCCAGTTTCTGAATCAGTTGCGGCTCTGAAAACTGGTATTGCTGCAACATGTCGTCGAACCGGTATCCATTGACCACGCATACGGCGACCAGCAGCAGCGCTTTGTCGCTGACCAGCTGCTTTTCCTGTTCAAAAGTGAGGGCGCTCAACAACGTTTGCTTATCGGCAACCAGACGAAACAGCTCGGTGAGTTCCATGCCCATCAACTGACAGATGGTTGCCAGCCGTTCCAAACTGATGTGGCTGCCCTCGGCGAGCAGGCGTTTTACCGAGCCTTCGCTCAGATTCAGAGCGTACGCGATATCCTGATATTGGATGCCATGGAGTTTCAGTTGTTTTTTGAGTTCAGTAATAACGTGCTGGCATTCAGACATGCAAAGTGATCTACGGCAGTGAAAACGATGCGTTCAGTATGGCACAGAGAGAGGTGGTGGTGACGGGGAACAAAAGAAAACGCGACAGAGTGAAATCACAAGCTGCCGCGTTAGAACACAATTTTATTCAAATCCATTGAATGTTAGTTCCTGATTTTTGGCGAATTAACCATTGTCACGGCTTACGAAGCCAGTTTTCACGATAGAGTTACCCGCTGCATCGGTTGCAACGAATTTCACAGTGCGAGAGCTGTTGTCGTTGTTTTTGATGGTCACGGTACCGTCTTGTGCAGTTACGTATTTTTGACCTTGA
This sequence comes from Vibrio fluvialis, assembly GCF_900460245.1. Taxonomy (NCBI): domain Bacteria; kingdom Pseudomonadati; phylum Pseudomonadota; class Gammaproteobacteria; order Vibrionales; family Vibrionaceae; genus Vibrio; species Vibrio fluvialis. The sequence continues at coordinate 450,363 of NZ_UHIP01000002.1, read as the reverse complement.
ATTTCAACAGGATAGTTTGCTAGTGCCTGACCGTCTTGAGTCAAAGATACGGTTGCCAGGTTGTCGCGAGTCATCACGTTCATTTGTAGGTCAGAAGCCATGGCGCCAGCGGCAAATGTAGTTGAAAGTACTGTGGCTGCCAGAATTGAAGCGAACTTAGTCATAATTTTTTCCTCATTGGGTAGTTGTTTATTTCGCACCTCAGTGCTTGGGATAAATATTAGATCTAAGTCACATTGTGATCGATAGCAAAGATTGACTGATCATGTTCAAAAAAATTGAATAAATAATGATCAGTTTTATTTTTGGGATGATTTCCATAGATAGTGCGAATGATGACAAATTATTTGTAATGAGAATAAAACTCAGTTAGATTCCGATGCCTTGTTCTAACACAACATACATAAGAAATAACAATGAAGGCCCGAGCCAACACTCATCCACTCTTTTTGGCTGTGCTTGCCGGTTTATCCGCGCAGGCTTTTGCAGCCGATGACACTTCGCAAAACAACACGGCGCCCGCCAGCAACGATACCGTGACCGTTTACGGCCGCGCACTGTCGCTCTACCGCGCGCAAGAAACGAGCTTAGCCACCAAAACTCCCACGGCGATTGACGATACACCGCAGTCGATTCAGGTGCTGCCGCAACAATTGATTGAAGACCAAGGCGCGCGTCAGGTGACCGACTTGTATCGCTCGATCAGTGGCGTGAGCCAGTATTCCTACTCTGGCGTGACATTTCGCGGTTTTCGCCAAGATCAGATTCTTTATGATGGCGTGCGCGGCGACCCGTTCAACGGTTTCGCCATTCCGCAGCTGTTCAACATTGAGCAGGTGGAAGTGCTGAAAGGCCCGTCTTCGGCGGTGATGGGCAGCGGTGAACCGGGCGGCGTGATCAACTATGTGACCAAAAAACCGACCTACGACACCAAACGCCGCGTGTCAGTGACGGGCGGCAATCAGGATTTTGTCAGCGGCAGTGTGGAGCTGTCGGGGCCAGTAACCGACGACAAAAGTCAGCGCTACCGCGTCGCGATTTATCAGGACCACGAAAACCCGTCACGCAACAACACCGATGTGCGCAACCGAATCATCGATTTGGGCTACGCGTGGGACATGACGGATAACACTACGGTGACGGCGCAATTTACCGACATCATTCAGCATTACGGCGGCGCACGCCTGCGTGGTATTCCTACCGATGATGACGGCAACTTCTTGGCTGACATCGACTGGAACGCTAACGAAGCTTCTGACTTTCAGGACTTAGAAGCGCAGGTGTACCAGATGCGCGTTGACCACAGTTTCAACGACTGGTTAAGCGGTGATGTGACGCTGCGTTACTACGAAAACACAGAAACGCAGAAGTATCACGAACCCAACGGCTTAGTGGATACCGATGGCGACGGCGTGGTGGATTGGAGCAAGCGTCAATATCGCGATCAGGTTCGTCATAATAAAGCTGGGTCGGTGACGGCAAACTTGGTGGCGGAATTGGGCGATCATACCGTGCTCATCGGTGGTGATTATTACCGTCTCGACGAAGATTATGTTTATTATCGCGCCAATGTGGACGGCATCAGTCTGACTGATCCGGAATATGGCGCGGATACGTCCAGCTACAACCTGACGCTTGCCAAGCAAACCGATTCGCGTTCGCAGCGTTATGGCGCGTATGTGCAGGATCAGTGGGCGGTAACCGAGCGCTGGAACGTGCTGTCGGGCCTGCGCATCGACGGTTACAAGGACACAATCAACGACATCAAAGCGGGCAGCGAGAGCGATTATACCGGTTCTGGCATGTCTTACCGCTTGGGGTCTACGTATCGCATCAACGATCAATGGCATCCGTATGCCGTCGTGGCGACGGGTTTTGTGCCGCAGGATGTGTCTGACCAAGCGGAGTCGAACGGTGGCCCGTTTGATCCGGAAGAGAGCCTGATGTACGAAACGGGTGTGCGCACCTACTGGCTGGATAATGCGCTGAACGTCAATGTGGCGCTGTACCACATCATCAAAGAGAACATTCTGCAAACGGATCCGGACGATGACACGCGCTCAGTAGCCTACGGCAAAGTGCGCAGCCAAGGCGTCGAAGTCGACATGCTGGCGGATTTAACCGACAACTGGAGCGCCAATCTGAGCTACGCCTACAACGACACGCGCGTGAAAGAAGCGTACGACGGCATCAGCGGCACGGTCGGTACTCGATTTGCCAACGCGCCGCATCACCAGCTGGGCGTGTGGACGCGCTATGACATCACCGCCATCGACTCGTCCGTTGGCTTTGGTGCCGATCACGTCAGTGAACAGTACAACCAGAGCGGCCAGACGGTGAAAGCCTTCACCGTGTTTGATGCGTCATGGCAGACCCGCTGGCAGCAGTGGCAGTTCCAGCTCAACGTGAAGAACCTGTTTGATAAGAAGTACGCGGTGAGTGGATTCATCGACCGAACCGGTTCCTTCCCGGGTGAGCAGCGTCGTCTCTACCTCACGGCGAGCTACGATTTTTAAGTGTGACGATCAGGTCCGGCATCCGCTGGATCTGTTTCGTTTTGAGCGTGGCTCAGTCCGTTTAGTGATGGAATATGAATAATTCTCAATAAAATTTGCATTCATTTTGTGAGCTAAATCATTACAATCACCGATGGCGATGCGGCCGATGAATGTTAACTCCCAATCAAATAGGTAAAGAACAATGAAATGGTGTCGATGGATTGCGCGCAGCGTTGTGCTCGTCAGTGGCTGTCTGAGTTTTATGGCCTCTGCCGTAACCGTGACGGACAGTCACGGAGAATTCACCTTGAATCAGGTGCCTCAGCGCATTGTTGCGCTGGAATTTTCTTTTGTGGATGCGCTGGCCGCGGTGGATGTCAGTCCGGTGGGTATTGCGGATGACAACGACCCAAGTCGATTGCTGCCTGCGGTGAGTGCAAAACTCGGCCAGTGGCAGTCGGTCGGCACACGCTCTCAACCGAGTCTGGAAGTGATTGCGTCTCTGAAACCGGATCTGATCATCGCGGATGTTGATCGCCACTCCGCAGTGTATCGCGATTTGTCGAAAATTGCGCCGACGCTCTTACTGCCTTCACGTCGCGAAACTTATGAAGATAACCTGAAATCGGCGGCGATCATCGGCAAAGTGATCGGTAAAGAGGCCGAAATGCAGCAGCGTTTAGCGCAGCACCATCAGTTGATGGACCACTACGCGGCGCAGTTGTCTGGCCTGAACAATCAGACCGTGCAATTTGGTGTTGCGCGTGAAAATGACTTTTATGCGCACTCGGCCGAATCGTACGCAGGTGGCGTGATTCATGCGCTGGGACTGGCTGCACCAACTGGGCTGAAAAATGAAAATGCATCACGCCAAATCAGTTTAGAGCAACTGTTGGCACTCAACCCGAACTATCTGGTGGTCGGCGATTACACCGAAAAGAGCATTGTCAGCCGTTGGCAGAAACAGCCGCTTTGGAATGTGCTTAGTGCGGTGCGAGCCAAGCAGGTGCTGCATGTGGATGGCAACATGTGGGCGCGCTGCCGCGGCATTCTGGCCGCGGAATACATGGCGGCGGATCTGGTGAAGTTGGTTCAATCCTGATGAGGTTGAGGCCATCGATTCAACGAACGGGCGTGGTGATCACGCTCGTTGTGTTTCTGTTTCTCGTCGCCTGGTGCGCGCTGTTTGCTTACTCGGCGGTGCCAGTGTCTGCGGCGGATGCGCTGACGGCACTGTGGGCGCCGAATGAGCAGGTCATTGCGCATGTGATTGTGCGCGATATTCGCCTGCCGCGGGTGCTCGATGCGGCTTTGGTTGGCGCCAGTCTGGCAGCGGCCGGCACGTTGATGCAGGGACTGACTCGCAACCCGCTGGCATCGCCCAGTTTGTTTGGAGTGAACGCAGGTGCGGCGCTCGGCATGGCGCTGGTGACCACAGTGTTTGCCGCTTCATCGTCACTCAGCAGCCCGCTGGCTGCGATGATTGGTGGGCTGAGCGCGTGGTGCTTGGTGATGATGCTCGGTGGCGCGTGGAAAATGGGCTCTGAACGCGGGCAACTGGTGCTGGCGGGGATTGCCATCTCCGCGTTGTGTAGTGCTTTGACCAAAGCCAGCGTGATTCTGGTGGAAGATCAGGCCGCCAGTGTGATGGCATGGCTGGCGGGCTCGTTTGCCCATGTGGAATGGCGCACTTGGCACATGAGTTGGCCGCCGCTGTCGCTGGCGCTGGTGCTCAGTATGTTGCTGGCTCCGAAAGTGAATGTACTGGCGATGGGTGATGAGCGGGTGAAAAGCCTGGGCGTGAACCTAACGCTGTTGCGCGTGCTGGTGGGGCTGGCGGTGCTGGTGTTGGTTGGCATCAGTGTCAGCACGGTCGGAGCGATTGCCTTTGTGGGGCTGATTGTGCCACACATGGCTCGCCTTCTGGTGGGCTACGATCACCGAATTTTGCTGCCGGTGGTGATGCTGCTGGGCGCCATGCTCACGCTCGGCGCCGATATCATCAGCCGCGCGGTGGTGTTTCCTACTGAAACACCCGCAGGGGCAGTGTTGGCGCTGATTGGCGCGCCGTGTTTCCTCTATCTGGTGAGGAAAAAGTAATGAATCCGATCCGTAAAACGCAACTGATTCTGTTGTGCCTGTTGGTGGTGGCGGCTTTAGCCAATCTGAGCTTGGGCGCGGTCAATCTCAGTACAGCGCAGGTGTGGGATGGCCTGTTTCAAGGCAGCGAACACTATTTCACCATTCACGACTATCGCCTGCCCCGCGTGTGGATTGCACTGCTGGTGGGGGCGATGCTCGCCACTGCTGGCGTGTTGATTCAGGGCGTGATTCGCAACCCGCTCGCCTCGCCGGACATTCTTGGCGTTAGCCATGGTGCAGGGCTTGCAGCGGTCGCGCTGATGACGCTGTGGCCGACCCTCTCCGTCTATTGGTTACCGGCAGCGGCGCTGGCAGGCGGGTTGGCCTCGGCGGTGGTGCTGGCGCTGGTGTGCGGTGGCCAAACCGCGCCGGTCAAACTGGCGATTACCGGTGTAGCGCTGGCGGCGTTGTACGGCAGTGCGATTGACTTTTTGATCCTCACGCAGCCGCTGGAAATCAACAATGCGTTGCTGTGGCTGACCGGCAGTTTGTGGGGGCGCGGCTGGTCGCAACTGACGCTGCTCTGGCCGTGGTGGGTGCTGCTCCCTATAGTGCTGTGGCTCAGCCATGCGCTGAATCTGCTCACGCTGGGTGATGAACGCGCGACAAGCCTCGGCATTTCGGTCGCTTGGGTCCGCGCGGGCGCACTGCTGGTGGCGGTCATCTGGACCTCAGCGGCGGTGGCGGTGTGTGGCCCGCTCAGTTTTCTCGGCTTGGTCGCACCGCATCTGGCGCGGCAACTGGTGGGCGGCCGCCACCAACAGCTGCTGCCGACGGCGATGCTGGTCGGCGCTCTATTGCTGCTGGTGGCCGATCTAATCGCGCGTATCATCCATCCGCCGCTGGAACTGCCCGCAGGGATCCTGACTGCGATCATCGGCGCGCCGTACTTTTTATATCTGTTAATGAGAATGAGATAAGCCATGCGTTTAACCACTGAAAATCTGATTGTCGGCTACGGCAAAGGGCCGATCGTGAACGGTGTGGATGTCGTCATTCCGGAAGGCAAAATTACTGCGTTGCTCGGCCCCAACGGCTGTGGCAAATCCACGTTGCTGAAAACCTTGTTACGCATTCTCCATGCCGAAAGCGGACAGGTGTTGTGGCAGGGCAAACCGATCGAGCAGGTTCCGTCGCGTTTGTTGGCGCAGCAACTGGCGCTGTTACCGCAATCGCAGGAGCCGCCGGAAGGGGTGAGTGTGCGCGAGGCGGTGGCGTATGGTCGCAGCCCGTACACCGGATTCTGGGGTCAGTTGTCTCGCGAGGACAAGCGCATTGTCGAGCAGGCGATGCAGGCGACAGGCGTGGCGGAATTTGCCGACCGCGCGGTGTCGGATTTGTCCGGCGGTCAGCGTCAGCGCGTGTGGCTGGCCCTGACTTTGGCGCAAGATACCGATTTTGTGCTGCTTGACGAACCGACGACTTACCTTGACATTAACCATCAGGTCGAACTGATGAAGCTGATGCGCCTGCTCAATCAGCAGGGCAAAACCATTGTCACCGTGCTGCACGACATCAATCAGGCGTGCCGCTATTGCGACCACCTGATTGTGATGCAGCGCGGGCGCATTGTTGGCGAAGGGGCACCCAGCGACGTGATGACGCCGCAACTGCTCGCCAGCGTGTTTGAACTGGATGCGGAAATTCACCGCGATCCGATAGCCGGCACGCCAATGTGCATTGTCCGCTGATCTGCGTGCACTCCCCAGTACTTCCCGCTTGAGATTGAGGCCCTGAACCTCGCCCAAGCGGGAACATTTTTCTTGTCTACGCCCCGATGATAGTTCTCCCTCTTTGCTTCTGCGCCCAAGGTTTCAGCTGGGGGTAGGATGCTTTTTTCACCCGATCGCGCTGCAATGGCAGCGTGACATCAACGAGGTGAACATGAACGCAAGACAACAAGCCCAACAGCACTTTGATCAAAGTGACGCACCGCTGATCGTCGGTGACGTGAGCCACTGCCCGTTGCCGCCGGAGCAACTGGCGACATTAAACGCCGATTCGCCATACGTGGTTGAGGTTATTGGTTCTGGCCTGACTGCGGAGGTGTTTCACCTGCGGGTTAACGGGCGGGATTACAACCTGAAAAAACGCCGCCACACGGCCAAAGTTGCCAATCTGGACGGGCAATATTCGTTTCTCAACGAAGTGCAGCGCAGGCGAGATTTTGAGGCACTGAAAGCAAATCCGGCCACCGCGCCGCGCTTTGCCCATATTGTGCCCACGCTCTATGCGGATTATCGGTTGGGCATTCTGCTCTCGCCGTGGATTGACGGACAACACATCCAAACGCTGACGCCGGATTTGATGGAGCAACTGTTGGTGACTCTGGAGGCATGCGAAGCACAAGGTCTGATGGAGTGGGATCTGTGCGGCGGGAATATGCTGGTGGACAATGACGGTCAGCTGTGGCTGTTTGACTTTGGTTACATGTACCCGTTTGATCCGCTGTGCGAGTTCAATAGCAACGGCACGCAAGACCCGATGTTTCATGCGGTGGAACGTTTTGAAACCCGCTTCTTCTTTGGCTGGTTGCTGTCAAGCGCACTGACCGAGAACCAGCAACTGAGTCTGTTTCGCCAACTGAAACAGCGGGCTGTGGCGAGTTATCAGCGCAAAGTGCATTGGCTACACACCCAGCAGGCGACTTCACACGTGCTGGCGCATTACCGCCAAATCATTGAGCGTTGGCAAACGGCGCTGAGCAGTGAACACGCGTTAGCTCATCTGTTTCAACTGGAGGCGTTCCGCTCTCATGTACTCGATATCGAAGACGATTTGCACGGTCAGTCGTGCACGCCGCTGACCCTCAAACGCATCGACTATGTATTGGATGTGATTGCGAACGATTACCATAATATCGCGCAACATGGCGGCCTGTTTTATGCCAATCGCGGCAAATCAGCCACGCAACTGACGAATGATTATCAACGCAAGCGCGAGCTGGCGCAGCAGTATCAGCTTCGTTAGCCCAGCAATTCGTCAACTTGGCGATGGGTTGGTTCAGAGCGCTGTTTGCGCCGCGCAGCCCGTTTACTCTTCATGAACGTGCTCATCATGAACGGACTGCAATTTGTGTTGAATCAATGTAGTCATCCAGTCCATCAAAACGCGGACCCGCTTGGCCAGATGTCGGCGATGCGGATAGAGCAGGTACACAGGCAGTGGCTGACAGGTGTAGTTTGCCAGCACTTCAACCAACTGCCCGCTGGCGACCAGCTTACGCACGCCCGATTCTGGTGTTTGAATCAGCCCGATGCCCGCCAAACACGCCGCGGTGTAAGATTCTGCATTGTTGACCGTCAGCGCGCCCGCCATGTCAATGGTGTGCAACCGCTCGCCATCCCAGTGTTCCCAACCGTCCGGCTGACCGCCGAGATTTTGCGCGTAGTGCACCAGTTGATGGTGCGATAAGTCATCCGGCGTTTGCGGCTCGCCATAGCGCGCCAGATAGCCGGGGCTGGCATAGGTACGTACCGCCATGTCACACACCTTACGTGCGATCAGCGCTGAATCACTCAACTGCCCGGCACGAACCACAAAATCAAACCCTTCCCGCACCACATCCACGCGGCGATCGGTGCTGCTCAGCTCCAGTTGAACGCCCGGATGTTGCTGCAGAAATTCGGCCAGATGCGGCACGACCACGCCTTTTGCCATTCCCGTTGGCATGTCGACCCGAATGCGCCCGCTGAGCTGCTGCTCTGTTTGGACGAATAAGGTATCGAGTTCTTCAAATTCAGCCAGCAGATCGAGGCAACGCTCATAGTAGGTGCGCCCGTCAGGCGTTAACGACACTTTGCGTGTAGTGCGCTGCAAAAGGCGCGCGCCTGCCTGCGTTTCAAGCAGTTGGATGTGATTCGATACGCTGGCTTTCGGCAGTCCTAACTCTTCGGCGGCGCGGCTGAAGCTGGCAAGCTCCGCAACGCGCACAAAGGTGTGCATGGCAGTCAGGCGATCCATGGATGGCTCCAATTATTCATAAATAATGAACAGTGTAATCAATTTGTCGCTGTTTATCCTGCTTATGTTGGCTAATAAGCTGTGTTGACTGTAACCCAACACCAAAAAGGAAACTCCAATGGATTCTCGTATTGCTTTGATCACCGGCGCCAGCCGTGGGCTGGGCCAAAATGGCGCACTGAAACTGGCCAAACAGGGCGTGGATATTATTCTCACCTACCACAGTCAGGCCGAGCAGGCGCAGCAAGTGGTGGCAGCGATTGAAGCGCTCGGCCGCAAAGCGGTGGCGATTCAGCTTGATACCGGCAACATCAGCGAATTTGAGCCGTTTGTGGCCGAAGTGAAGCAGGTTTTAGCCACACATTGGCAGCGTGACGATTTCGATTTTCTGGTCAACAATGCCGGCATTGGTATGGATGCCAGCCTGACCGACGCCAGCGAAGCGCTGTTTGATCGCCTGTGCAATATTCATTTCAAAGGTGTGTTTTTCTTGACGCAGGCGCTGGTTCCATTACTGCGTGACGGTGGCCGCATCCTCAATGTGTCCACCGGCCTGACCCGTTTTGCCATGCCAGGCAAAGGGGTGTATGCCGCGATGAAAGGAGCCATTGAAGTCTATACCCGTTATCTGGCCAAAGAGCTGGGCAGCCGGGGGATTCGCGTTAACGTTCTCGCGCCGGGCGCGATTGAAACCGATTTTGGCGGTGGCGCGGTGCGTGATGTGGAAGCGATCAATGCACTGGTGTCGGCCAATACCGCGTTGGGTCGCGCGGGGTTGCCGGATGACATCGGCGGCGTGATGGCGTCATTGCTGGTCGGCGATACCGGATGGATCCAAGGTCAGCGCATCGAAGCGTCCGGTGGTATGTTCCTGTAATCGCTTATTTGTTGATGAGATTAAAAAAGCCCCGAGCGATGCGCTCGGGGCTGTCGAATTGCAGTGCAGTGATTAACGCGGGAACTGCGCAACACCGGTAGCCAGAATGTGGTCGGCGATGTAGCGATGCGTTGCCGTGGTTGGGTGAGTCACATCCCAGAACACAAAGCGGTCTGAACCGGATGAGGCACACTCGGCTGCCAGAGCATGCGTGTAGAGATAGTCCGCCGCAGAGCTGCGCTGAATATCAAGACATGGCGCGCTGGCATTATCAAAGCCGTGCGCGGCTGGGTCGGCGATCATCTGATCAAACAGCGTGTAGGCGTCAAACAGCGAAATGTTGATGCCCTGCATCTGGAAGTAACGTGCCTGCTCACGAATGAACGCGTTCATGCCAATCACTTTGGCGCGCACCTCGTCGATGTGTTCCTGCGTTGAATATTGGAACTGCGGCGCGCGCGTGGCATCCGGCAGCGTCAACAGCACCAGATTTTTCGCCCCGGCTTCCACCAGACGAATCAGCGCTGAGCTGTAATCTGCTTTGACGTCTGCCAGCGAACGGTCGTAGTTCATAAAATCATTCAGACCGAATTCGAGTGTAAACAGCGTGTTCTCCGCACGGTAATTCGGCGCCATCTCCATGTAGGTCAGGTACGAACTGACCTGTTCATTCACGCCAGTCAGCGCCCAGTATTGATTGCGCCCCGCCGCGCCGCCCACGGCCCAGTTGTAGAGGGGTAGCCCCAAACCTTGCGCCAGATACTCGGTCCAGACAAATCCGTTGGAAAAGTGGCCGACAAACCAGGAGTTCGGGTTCGGGAAGCGCCATTGCGAGGCGTTAAAAATGTTGCCCGTGTCTGACAGGCTGTCACCAAAGGCGATCACCTTGTTGATTTTGCTCGGCGCGTTGGCGACATCGTTGCTCCAGATGGTGTGGTTGTAGGAAAAACGGGTATCGGCCGCGGCATAGGTGATATCGGCAGTATCGTGGGTTAACCCCAACGTCTCTGCACAGCGCTGCATGATGGTATCGGGCTGAGTATCGGTATAGAACATGTTTTTGTAACTCACCGATGACCACCAATAGCCATCAATGGTGAAATCACTGCCGTCCGCGTTCTTCGCCCACTCCCAGGTGGTGTAAGGATCATTATGCGTCGCAGCCGGACGATACCAGCAGCGAACATAGGTGTACGTCTGACTGCCCAGCGTCTGCGCGGAATCCGCTTCGGACGGCGCGATGAGTGGCGCTGGATTGACGTCGTTTGCCAAGACTGCTGGAGACACGGCGCTCAGGCTCGCGATCAGCAGGGAGAGTTTTAATGTCATAGTGTCTCTTCTTATTGTCTACGTTGTTTTCCCGACTCCGTTTTGGACGCACTCGTCCGCGCAACGAAAAAGGGAAGTTAGCCACTGACTTTCTGGTCGGAGGTGTTCAGTGCGGAATATATTCATACCGCCAATGCAATTGAAAGCATAAACCGTTGAGCTTGGAAGTAAGATCATGTCTGAATGTGAATTCAGTCACCGGAATTCATTTATTCGGATAGAAACTCAACGTTTATTTTTTATGGGAAAGATATGGATGAGGAAATATTAACAATAATGAAAGTAAGCTGAGTAATTTAATTGTTTCTAAATTAGTCGAATAAAAATAAGAAAATGATAAAACAATAATAACTAAATTAAATTTTGATTAAATATTTATTTTCATTGTTAGCATGTTAAACAAATCTGTTTAAATCGCCTACAAAGCGTGATCTTGTGCGATGCTTTTTGTTAATAAGCTTTATTTGTCGTGCACTTCCTTATATTGATCACCTTAGCGTCACCAGATTTACCCCATCTTTGTAGACCTGAACAGCCTTTCTGCGGTTGTGGCGCTAACGTGTACTCACTCGACGAGTAAGTTTACTAACCAATTAAATAATAAAATCTAGCCCTCTGTTCTGAGTGGCTTGGAGCGGTTTCCTATTGTCTGTCGACAAGGGGAAAGCCTGTAAATAATAAACCATTCCACCTGACGTTATTTCGTTAAGTAGAATGAAAATAATAAAGGACACCTATGCTAAAACTAAATTCTTATGCAGCAACAACGTTGGCGTTATGTTCACTCTCTGCGAGTGGCAATGTATTTGCCGATATTCACGACCCTGTAGGCGCAGCGGTATCTATTTTAAGTCAGGTTTCTGATTCGAGTCAGGTCAATTATTATAACGCGCAATATTGGCAGGCAAACGATACCGATATGCCAACTCTGGCGCAATTACGTCAATTCGTTGTGCAAGAGAAACAACGTATTTTGATAGATTTCAGTCAGATCGAAAATAGCGAAGAGCGCGCAGTGATGCAGGCTCAGTTTCGTCAGCAATATGGCATGAGCTTTTCGAGCCTGTTCGTCTTAGTGACCGAACATAAAGGGGAACTGCTGTTTACGCCGTTTGATGCGGCGGATGACGTGAATCCCGCTTTGCTGGAAGCGCCGGCCGCCAAGCGAGTGCGCCGATCGCTGTCGGACACTCAGCGCGTCAGTGGTGGTGAAGCCAATACACTGCCGCATGTGGCGTTCTACATTAACGTCAACCGCGCGATCAGCGACGAAGAGTGTACCTTTGATAATTCCTGGTTATGGAAGAGTGACAAAGGGCGCCGCTCATTCTGTCACGACGCCAACATCTCCCTGATTTATCGCGTCAATCTAGAACGTTCGCTGCAATATGGCATTGTTGGCTCGGCGACACCGGATGCGAAAATTGTCCGCATCAGTTTGGATGATGACAGCACTGGGGCGGGTATTCATCTCAACGATCAGCTGAGTTACCGCCAGTTCGGTGCCGATTACGTGACGTTGGATGCCTATTTCCGCGAATGGTCGACCGATGCGATTGCGCAGGATTATCGCTTCGCCTTCAATGCCTCCAACAACAAAGCGCAGGTCCTCAAAACGTTTCCGGCCAGCAACGTCAACGCCAATTTTGAGCGCAAAGAAGTGTCCGGGTTTGAGCTGGGCGTGTCAGGTGGCGTGGAAGCCGACAGCAAAGGGCCGAAAGGCAAGCTGGAAGCGCGCGCGAGTTACTCGCAGAGCCGTTGGCTGACGTTTAATACTCAGGATTACCGTATTGAACGCTCCACTAAAAACGCGCAGAACATCAGCTTTAGCTGGGCGCGTCAGCAGTATGCCACCGCGGAGTCGCTGCTTAACCGCTCCACCGATGCGCTGTGGGTCAATACCTATCCGGTGGATGTGAACCGCATCAATCCGATCGGCTACGCCAGCTTCGTGCCGAAAATGGACGTGATTTACAAAGCGTCACCAAGCGAGAGCGGTTCGACCGAGTTTGTGATTGATTCTTCGGTCAATATTCGCCCGCTCTACAACGGTGCGTACAAACACTACTATGTCGTCGGCGCGCATCAGTCGTATCACGGTTTTGAAGACACGCCGCGTCGCCGCGTGACCAAATCCGCCAGTTTTACCGTGGATTGGGATCATCCGGTATTTACCGGTGGTCGCCCGGTGAATCTGCAATTGGCCAGCTTTAATGATCGCTGTGTTACGGTGCAAGCTGACGGCACGTTGACGGCCAGCACGTGTGACAACCAAACCGCGAGTCAGTCGTTCATCTACGACCAACTGGGTCGTTATGTGAGTGCGCTCGACACCAAGCGCTGTCTGGACGGCAATGCGTTGGATGCGCTGCAAGCGTGTAATCAGAGCCTGAGTCAACGCTGGGAGTGGAAAGAGGACAGTGATGAGCTGACTAACGTCTACAGTGGCGAAACGCTGGGGCACGATACGGCAACGGGCGCACTGGGCTTGTATGCCTCCGCCAGTGAAAGCGTCAGCCTGCGCACCATCACCGCGTACACCGATGTGTTTAACCAGCAACAAACTTCGCCGGTATTGGGGCTGGCGGTGGGTCAGCTCAACTCACAACCGTTGAGTGCTGAGGGAACCCTGTTTGTGCGCTCGGGGGCGGCGATCGATGCACTCGGCACCGCAGAAGGGCTGATGGTCGGTGGCAGCGGCGGATCGCTGAGCCAGATTGACCTGCGTCAGGTGCAATCGGTGGTCGCTACTTCGGGCGATTTTAACTACGGCGGACAGCAACTGCTGGCACTGACGTTTACGTACCTTGATGGCAGCGTGCATACCGTCGGGTCAAAACAGTATGGCACCAATCTGCATGATGATCGTTTTGATTTACCGGCGGGTGAGTCGGTCACGGCGGTTAAAATCTGGGCCGACAACTGGTTGGTCAAAGGGTTGCAACTGGAGCTGAATTAAGTGAGAGCTGAACTCAGTCAATTCTGAATGAACAATCCCCGCCAAATGGCGGGGATTTTGTTATCTGTGCGTGTAGAACCACAACACGCTGCTGCATACCAGATACATCACCAGAATATAGCGCCAGTTGGCGCTCAGCAACGCCTTGGCACTGATGTCGTAGCGCGATTGAATACTGAGCTGAACGCCGGAAAACGGCGACAGCGTAATGCCCAGAGACCAGCCCATCAGCAGTGTCATGCCAAGTAAATCCGGATCGCTGACGGTCGGTGAGAGCACACTCCCCGCCAGCACCACGCTGGTGACCGGGTGCATGCCACTCATGGCCAGTACTGCCAACACCACCAGAGTCAGGCTCGCTTCCAGCGCGCCGAAATGCGCCGGTGCCAGTTGAATCTGCGTCGCCGCCAGTGCCGATGCCACACCAGAGGCCAGCATGGCCGCTGCCGCAAACAGCACCACTTCCCCGGCAGACCCCGCCACACCGGAAGTGATGTGATTGCGCGCGCTGTGCAGCCCCAGTTTGCCCTTTTTCACCACCAACCAACTGGCAGTAAAGAGAATCGCGGTCATGGTAACCAGCGATAACACGCTGATATGTGGATACAACTCATGACCAGAGATGACTACCAGAGCCAGCAATCCCGGCATCCACAGCGAAGAAAAAGAGATAGGATAACCACTCATGCGCTCGGCATCCGGACGGCGGGTGATCTGCCACGCACTGAGCGATAGCGCCACCAGACTGACCGGCAAACCATACATCACTAACGTGCCAAGCTGCGCGCCCGGTGCACTGATGAGGGTTAAACCCATTGAGGCAAAGAATGGCGACCAGAAAGCGCAGGTGGCAAACGCTCTCAAGAGCACCAACCCTTGTGTGGTGGACAGTTTATCTTTTGATGACAACTTATCGCCGACGATGATCACCGACGACATGTTCAGCACGGCACCAAATAAGTGTGCGCCAAACAGCGTGCGGACCAATGCGCGTTTGCCTTGAGGCAGACGCTCTCCGGTACGGACACTCTCTACCGCAAAAATACGCAGAAAACCTACCCCGATCAGCATGGTGATCACGTTTTGGTTGGCTTCGATCGCCTTCAGCACATAGTGGTTGTCACTGCCCTTGAGCGCGCCATAAATCAGCCCGGCCGCCCCCAGACCAAACAACAGCAATATCTGTTTCTTTTGCGCGGGTTTGACGGCGGGCAGGAATAACCCTGCGGCGATCCAAATAGGAATACCCGCCCAGAAACCGCTCAGTTGATGGGTCAGCTGTGCACTCAGAGACAGCAGCAGGCTTGCCATCAGCAGCCAACCACCAGTTGCAGCAATCGTTGGGTTCATCACTTGTGTTGTACGCTCGTGAAGTTGAGATAAGCAGAGCAGAGACGTGGCACAGTCCGGAATGGGCTTGATTAAGCGCGTGTCGTCATTGCTGACATAATAATCAGAGCCGCCTGACGACTGCAAGCGGTTGCGTGAGGGAAATAGGTGGTATCAGCCGCGCAGACAGGTCTGGAAGTAGGTCACTTCATTGCTGGGCAGGCGATAGACGGTGGCGGGTTTACCGCCCTTACCTTTGCTCGAGGCCGCGATCTTATTGGCGCTGACAATCACGCCTGTATCAATCAGGCGACGTTTGACGGTCATGCGGTTCACTTCGACCCCGAACTTGGCGTAGGCCTCAATGATGTCTGCGACCAGAAACTCTTGTTCCAGCGAAAACAACACGACCGAGGTGTATTCCACCGCTGCGCGCAGCTTTTTCCACGCATGCTGAATCTGCGCCACGTGGTCAAAGGCAAGTTCCATTTCGCCGTTGAGCAGCGGATCGAGATCAAACCAGCCAGCTCGACGGTTGTCGATACCGAAATCTTCGATCTGCTGCACGTTGGAAGGGTTGAGCAGCGCGTAGTGTGAGATGCTCACGCTCCAGCCATCGGGATCTCGTTTGGGATTGCCGTCGACCAGCGGATCGCTGATGAAGTTTGGGTAGGTATGCACCTTCTGGCGACAAATCCGGCGTCGCGCGGAATCGAAATCTTCGTCGGCAGGCTCGCCGCCGCTGGCCGTCATGTCCTCGTCGTACACCAAACCGCCCGGAACGGCCCACTTGCCGCAATCTGGCCGATTAGGATTACTTCGCTTCACCAGCAGGGTCTGGATTCCCGTTGGTGCCAGGCGAAGGCAAATCATATCAATGGTGACGATCATAGTTTCTTCCCGCTTGAAGTGGCTTTTCCCCGGCAGCGACACATCAACAAGAGGTGCGTTGAGGGGCAGGAGCGGTCTATTGCTCCTGGGCGACTTCAGGTTATGGCTTGCGTATTTCATGACGAATAATGGGCTCATTCTAGGCAAGCGATCTGTTTGGGTCAAATGTAAATAACAAAATGTGACAAACTAAATTTTATGCAGAGAATGTTGGCTGAAACCACGGATAAAAGCTTGTAATCTCATTGTTTCGCATGAATATCCACTGTCGATGCGCGGGAGTTTCGCTAATGTTAGGTTTGTCACAAAAGTTGACAAACTTCGTGTGCTCATTTAATGTGCCGGGAACAGTTAGGAACACAATGTTACTAACATGACCAACCCTATGTCGTGAATTGAAGGAAGGCATCATGAACTCTCGCCTGTTTTCTCCACACATCATCCGCAGTCTGTTGGATCTCGATGCCTATAAAATCAATATGATGCAGGCGATCCACTCACTCTATCCGGACGCTCAGGTGCGCTACGAGCTGATCGTGCGCAGCGATGAGGACGTGAGTGAACTGTTGGAAGAAGTGCGCGATGAGATTCGTCATTTGGCATCCCTGCGTTTTTCGGATGCGGACATTGTGTATCTGAAGCAAAGCTCTCCGCACCTCAAAACCTCATTTTTGCAATCGCTGCGTTATTTCCATTTCCAACCGGATCGTCAGGTCGAATTTGGCGTGATGAAGCAAGATGGCAAACATCAGCTGCGCATTGGTATTCAAGGCAGTTGGCGCGATACCATTCTGTACGAAACCATCGTGATGGCGATCGTGTCAGAAGTGCGCAACCGTCGCCGCTGGGCTCAGGTGCCGGCAGAACTGCCGTTGCAGGTGCTGGCGGACAAAGTACAGAAACTGAAAGCGGAAATTGCCAAACGTGGCATCACCAACTTCTCTCTGACTGAAATGGGCACCCGTCGCCGTTTCTCCAGCCAGGTACAACGTGATGTGATGGCGTATCTGACGCAGGAAATTCCGGAGCTGTTGCTGGGTACCAGCAACTACCATTTCGCCCGCGAGTTTAACCTTAAACCGATTGGCACTATTGCGCATGAATGGTTTATGGGCCATCAGGCGCTGGTTAATGTGCGTGATTCACAGCGTGTGGCACTCGAGCAGTGGCTGAAAGCCTTTGACGGCCAGCTTTCGATTGCACCGACCGATACTCTGACCATCGATGCGTTTCAGGAAGACTTCAACATGCACTTGGCCAAGGCGTACGACGGTATTCGTCACGACTCTGGCTGTCCGTTCAAATGGGGCGATCGCATGTTGGAACACTATCAGAACATGGGCATCGACCCATCGTCGAAAGTGTTCATTTTCTCCAACGGGCTGAACTTTGATGAAGCGTTGGAACTGTGTGAATACTTTGCGGGCCGCGTACGTATTTCATTTGGTATCGGTACCTTCCTCACCAATGATCTGGCAGGCTGGAAAAATGAGCAGGGTAAGGCCTATCAACCGCTCTCAATCGTGATTAAGCTGACCGAATGCAATGGTCGTCCGGTGGCGAAAATCAGTGATGAGCCAGAAAAAGCCATGTGTGAAGATCCCCTGTTTCTGGCTAACCTCAAACGCCGATTCAACATTGAGTTGGATGTTGATGCGCTGATCGATGAACTGAAGCATCAAAAACGTACCAAAAAGCAGTACATCGCCGCCGCGTAGTTGAGCGACGGCCAAGACAAAATCCATAAAGCCAGTCTGAATAAGACTGGCTTTTTTTGTGCTTGCGCGTTGAGGCTTGTTCAATTCTGCGTGCGATCTTTTACGTGACATCATTATTCAATACGGCATAATGCATTAAAACTACTTACGTGATTTTAAGTTTATGACGCAAGAAGAGCGCCTGATTCACTTACAAATGCTGATCAAGCAGCAGGGGAAAATGACCCTGACCGACATCTGTGACCAGTTTGGTGTGTCGCGTGATTCCGCGCGGCGCGATCTGGTGAAGCTCACTCAGATGCCGGGTATTCAGCGCATTCGAGGCGGTGCGATGCTGGCGCCGGTATCGCCGAAAAGCGAGCCGTTCTCGGCCAAAGCTGTCAGCGCGAGCAAGCACGCATTGGCGCAGTGCGCGGCATCGATGGTGGATGCTCAGGATTACATTGTGCTCGATACCAGCACCACGTTGGCGCTGGTCCCCGGTTATCTGGCGGCGCCTGCGACTATCGTGACCAACTCAGTCAACACGCTGGCTCAGGTTGAAGAAGGCTCTTCGCATTCGGTCCATTTGCTGGGCGGTCATTTCGATCCGTACAGCCGCGCTATTTTAGGCGCGCAGGCTGAACAGCAAATGGCTGGCTATCATGTCAACAAGGCGTTTATTGGCGTGTGCGCGCTGTCTGAGCGCGGCCTGACCACCAATTATGAACAAGAAGCGTCGATGAAACGCGCGATGATGGCGCAAGCGCAGCAGATCATTTTGGTGTGTGAACAGCACAAAATGGGCACCGAGAATTTCCATCACGTGTGTGATGTGGCGGCGATCGACATGGTGATCACCGACGCGCCACCCGCGCCAGCACTGCAAGAATTATTTGACCGTCACGACATTCAGTGTGTTGTGGCGACCGCACCAGAAGGACAGTTTTGATATGACTTACGCTCCGGTAAAAACTGCCGTGATTGGCTACGGCTATTCGGCGAAAACCTTTCACTTGCCTTTCATCAACGCGCTGCCTGAGCTGACGCTGAGTGCGATCAGTTCCAGCCAACAAGCCGCAGTCGCGGCCGATTGGCCGAGCGCGCAATGGTTTGGCGATGCGAATGACCTGCTGGACAACAGCGATGCGGAGCTGGTGATCATCACCGCGCCGAACGATGTGCATTACCCGTTGGCCAAACGTGCGCTGCAAAATGGCAAGCACGTGATCGTTGAAAAGCCGTTCGTGACCCGCATTGAAGATGGCGAAGAACTGATTGCGTTGGCGGCGGAAAAAGGCCTAACGCTGAGCGTGTTCCATAACCGTCGTTGGGATGGCGATTTCCTCACTCTGCAAAAGCTGATGGCGGAAGGGCGTTTGGGCGACATCAAACTGTTTGAATCCCACTTCGACCGCTACCGTCCGGAAATTCGTCAGCGCTGGCGTGAACTGGCGCAAGATGGCGGCGGTATTTTGTTTGATTTGGCACCGCACCTGCTGGACCAAGCGCTGGCGTTGTTTGGCCTGCCACAAGCGATCAATGCGCAGTGCCGCATGATGCGCCCGGGCGCGACGACTATCGATTACTACAACCTGATCCTGCACTACCCAAATCATTTGGTGCACCTGCATTCAAACCTCTACAGCCCAGAGCCGAATCTGCGCTACAAAGTGCTGGGCAGTCTGGCGAAGTATGAGAAATACGGCCTCGATCCGCAGGAAACCTACCTCAAAGAAGGCAAGCAGCCGGACAGCCCGCAATGGTCACAGGAACCGGCGTCGCTATATGGTCAGCTGCACAGCGAAGCGGGATCACAAACCATTGCGACCGAACTGGGCGGCTATCAGCTCTATTTCAAAGGCGTAGCGGATACGATTCGTCTCGGCAAGGCCAACCCGGTGCCGCCAGAGCAGGCGTTGCAAAACATCGCGCTGATTGAAATGGCACTGGAGAGCAGCAAAACGGGCCAAACGTTGCAGGTTAACTTATGAGCCTGACACTGGTCGAGATTGCGCAGCAAGAAGAGGCGCTGCAACTGAACCATTTTAACCACGATGTGGCGTGGCAACTGGGCTGCGCGCTCAAACAGATGGCAGAAAGCCAGCAAGTCGCGGTGGCGATTGAAGTGTATGGTTTTGGCCAGACGCTGTTTCAATACGCCATGCCGGGCACGTGCGCGGATCATCTCGATTGGATGCGCCGCAAACGCAATTCGGTGCTGCGATATGGCCGCAGTTCTTACTATCTGTCGCTGTACAACGCGCAGAAACAGCGCGAATTTGAGACGCAACCGCACATTGATGCTGCGGAATATTGCGCTCATGGCGGCTCGTTTCCGATTCGTATTGCCGGATCTGGATTGGTGGGGGCGGTAACGGTTTCCGGTCTGGCCCAGCTTGAAGATCACCAGATGGTCAGTAACGCGCTGCAAAGCCTATTGCCAGTGCAAGCCCAATAAAAAAGCCCCGTAAGGGGCTTTTTTATTGGCGGTTATCGCAATGCATTAATAAACAGTCGCGGAAATGGCAACAGAACAGAACCATCATCCAGCACGCTATACGCGTCTTGTAACATCTGCTTGTACTGGGTAAGAAATTGCACTTGGTCGCGCTCGCTCAGTTGCAGCAAATAGGGGCGCAGTGCGCTGCCCCGGAACCAATCCACTACATCATCAATGCCACCTTTCAGGTGATGAAAATAGCAGGTTCGCCAAATCGTCACTTGCGAGCTGTGCGCCGAGAGCAGTTCGAAGTACCACTCTGCATTCGCTCTTGGCAGACGTTCCACCGCAGAGAGCTGACTGCGCCACTGTGTGCTGGTGGCGAGCTCTTTCAGCAGTTCATGCGCTGGTTCGCCCAGATTATCGGGCGTTTGCACCGCTAACACGCCCGTTGGGCTGAGCTGCTGCATTAAATGCGGATACAGTTGCTGGTGGTTCGGCACCCATTGCAATGAGGCGTTAGCGAGAATCAAATCGTAATGTTCATTTGGCATCCAGTCTTGAATACTACCGACGTCAAACCGGACATGGGGCAGTCGCTGCTGCGCCTTTTCAATCATGTCTTCCGAGCTATCGAGCGCGGCAATGGTTGCTTGCGGGAAAAAGCGTTGCAGCACTTCGGTGGAATTACCGGGGCCACAGCCGAGATCGATCGCATTGCCGGTAGTGCGGGTGGCGAGCGGAGCAAGCAGATCAAACACCGGACGGGTGCGTTCGTTTTCAAACGTCGAATAGATTTTCGCGTATTGGTTGAGGCTGACAGACATACATCTCCTGATAAGCAGAGTGAGTGTGTGATTAATCTGTCACCGAAGTGCGTAGCGGTCAATGTTACGCACTTGACGATTTTTCATGCATGGCTTTGAAAACAAAGCGTTGAACAGAATTCATGCATGTTATGGCCAGGAGATCAGTGTCGTAGCCCGCAATGTGAGGCACGCTGCGGGCTGAGGATGAAAAGTGCGTGTTTACACTGTAAACCTAGCTCAGTTTGATCAACGCAAACTGTTTCTTACCGCGTTGCAGCAGGTAGTAGCGATCGAACAGCGCAAAACTATGGCTTAAATCGGCGTCGGCCAATTTTTCCCCGTTGACGCGAATGGCGCCATTGGCCAACCATTCGCGCGCCTGACGCTTGGAGCTGGCGAGTTGCGAAGCGATCAGCAGTTCAACCACATCATCAGCGGTGCTGACGGTGGTGCACGGCAGCCCGTCCAACTCCAGTTGCGCCAGTTCATCCCGGCTGAGCTGTGCAACTGCGCCACTGAACAGGGCGTCACTGATGCGCTGCGCGCTCGCTAAGCCCGCTTCGCCATGCACAAATGCAGTGATGTTCTCGGCCAGAATTTGCTGCGCTTGCGGTTTGCCGCTTCGCGCGGCATCTTCGGCTTCAATGCGTGCAATCTCGTCCACCGACAGGAAGGTGTAGTAACGCAGAAAACGGTATACATCGGCATCGTCGGTGTTCAACCAGAACTGGTAGAACGCGTAGGGCGAGGTTTTACTCGCGTCCAGCCAAACGGCGCCCCCTTCGGTTTTGCCAAATTTGGTGCCGTCGGATTTGGTGATCAGTGGTAGCGTTAAACCATGCACGGTTTCGTTATTCAGGCGACGCGTGAGGTCGATGCCGCTGACGATGTTGCCCCATTGATCGTTACCGCCAATTTGCAGGCGACACTGATGTTCGCGGTTCAAATGGGCAAAGTCGAACGATTGCAGCAGCGAGTAGCTGAATTCGGTGAACGAAATGCCTTGGTCCGGGCGAGCCAGACGCTGTTTCACCGATTCGCGGTTGATCATCGCATTGACTGAAAAGTGTTTGCCGATGTCGCGGAAGAAGTCGATCACATTCACTTGGCCCGTCCAGTCGGCGTTATTGACACACCGCAGTGGCTGGGTGAGATGCGGCGTCATGGTGCGCGTGATCTGCTGGCGTAAATCGTCCACCCATTGCTGCACGGTCTGCGCTGAGTTGAGTGTGCGTTCGGTGGCTTTAAAGCTTGGATCGCCAATCATGCCCGTTGCGCCGCCAATCAGCGCAATGGCTTGGTGCCCCGCATCCTGAAAACGTTTGAGCATCAACAGCGGCACCAAGTGACCGATGTGCAGGCTGCCTGCGGTTGGATCAAAGCCGCAGTACAGGGTTTGCGGTTCAGAGAATAGGGCGGTGAGTTCATCAAGCGATGTGCTTTGCGCGATCAGGCCGCGCGCGGTTAAATCATGAAATAGGGTTTGGGAATTCATACAGCCTCCAAGATGTCTTGCAGGCAGAGTAACGGAAAGGGCTTTGTGCCGGCGATGTCCCTAAAGGGATAATCGCGGTGATTTTTTCAAGAGCGTGGTGAATGGTTGGGCGAGCCAATCAGGTGATTTAGAAATAGCTGAAACAGTTCACTGAGCGAGGCGACATGGAGCTGCGCGTAGATGCGCTTGCGATGATTTTTGACCGTGCCGTGTGTGATACCCAGCTGCGTGGCGATCTCTTGCGAATCCAACCCTTGTACCAGTAGCGCGGTAATTTGCTGCTCGCGTGGGCTCAGCAGTTGGGTGCCAAAGCTGGCTAGTGCGCGTTCCACCCAGCGGCGCATGTCGGGCGTGTGGTTGGTCTCGCTCTCCAGCGCGTTGTCATCGCTGTGAGCCAGCAGCAGCGCATTGGCGCTCCAATGTTGGCGGCAGAGCGGCGCCAGCGTGTGAAAGCGCTGTTTGAGCGCTTGTCGGTCCAGCGCGGAAAAACGGCGCCCGGCAGCAAGGTGGCCAAGGTAGAGCAAAATCCAGCGCTCACTGTCGAGTTGCACCACCAGGCTCATTTCATCCTGCCAGCCAGTTTGCGGATAAAACTGCTGCTGGTAATGGTGTTGCTGATAACTGTGCGGCGCATCGGTCATCTCGCTGAGATGAAACACGCCTTCTTGCTGCGTATCGGCCACCAAACGATAGAACGGATCGTGCTGATATGACTCCGTCAGGTAGCGTTGAAACAGCAGTTCGCGGTTATCCGGAATCGAATCGTAGAGGTAAATCGGGTGTTTGTTGTGGCGATAGCCAAGCATCACCGCGCAGTCAAAATCGACAATTTCGCGCAGCAGCGCCACATAGCGCGACGTAAAGGCGGGCGTATTGAGTGCGATAATCGCATCACCTAAGGCGTGATATTCGGAAAGAGAGACGTGCACACACACTACCGATTGAGAAGACATCACGGCAGTATGCCTGTTTGCACGCCACAGATCGAGAGCGATGTCTGGGCTCGGCGACCACGCAAAGTGTGAAGCGAATCAATATTTTATTGCCGGTGTTGCGGCAAGCTGGACGTTCGCTGGCTCGTGAACTCAAGGAGGCGCCGCTTTATGGCTGAGATTTGTTGGACGCAGTTTCGTCGCACACTGCATCAATATCCGGAACTTTCCAATCAGGAACATCAGACCGCTGAGCGCATTCTCGCGCAATTTGGCGCTTTCTCGCCCGATGAGGTGGTGACGGGATTGGGCGGCCGCGGCGTGGCGTTTGTATTTCAGGGCAAAGAGCCGGGGCCAACCACCCTGATTCGTTGTGAGTTGGATGCGCTGCCGATTGAAGAAACCAACCAGTTTGCGCACCGTTCGGTGCATCAGGGCGTGTCACATAAATGCGGCCACGACGGCCATATGGCGATCGTCAGTGCGCTCGGCCAGCAGCTTAGCCAGCAACGCCCGCAAAAAGGGCGGGTGGTGTTGGCGTTCCAACCCGCGGAAGAGACCGGGGAAGGGGCGATCAACATGGTGAACGATGCCAAATTTGCTGCGTTCATGCCGGATTTCGCCTTTGCGCTGCACAACTATCCGGGGCTGGCGCTGGGCCATGTTGCGGTCAGAGCCGGACCGTTTAATTGCGCGTCACGCGGCATGATCATTCGTCTCAAAGGTAAAACATCTCACGCGGCGCATCCGGAAAACGGTGTGAGTCCGGCGCTGGCGATGTGTCAGATTATCGAGCAATTGAACGCGTTGCCGGCATCGCTCACGGAGCGCTGTTGGGTGACGGTGATTCACGCCAAATTAGGTGAGATTGCGTTTGGCACCGCACCGGGTGAAGCGGTGGTGATGGCGACGCTGCGCAGTGAAACCAATCAGGCGATGGAAACGCTGGTGGAAGCCGCCACGCAGTTGGCGCAGCAGAGCGCGCAAGCGAGCGGGCTGACGTGGTCGCTGGAATGGCAGGATGTGTTTCAGGCCAGCGTGAACTCGTCACTGGGCTGTGATTTGGTGTTACAAGCGTGTCAAAACACCCAGACGCCGTGCACCCTGCTTGATGAGCCGATGCGCTGGTCGGAAGATTTTGGTCAGTTTACCGCGGTCGCAAAAGAGGGCGCGATGTTCGTGCTTGGCTCAGGCCGGCAAAGCCCGCAACTACACAATCCCGACTACGATTTCCCCGATGAGCTGACGCCGATTGGTCAGCGTATTTTTGCCAGCTTAATTGGGCAGATTAACGGCTTTCAATCTTAAGTAATGACTGACACTGAGGAATTAAAAAAGCACGCCGTGGCGTGCTTTTTTTCGGTCTGATATGGCCATTTGAGCTTAGTTGAGCGGCGTCAGCTCCAAGCGGGTTTCCTGCATTTCATTCAGGCCGCCGCCGTTGTGCACGTTGGTAAAGCCTTGTTCTAGCAGCGCCTGCATCGCCATAGCAGAGCGGTTTCCGCTGCGACAATAGACCACGATCGGCTGGTGTTTATCAATCGACGAAAAACCAGTCGCGACATCACTGAGCGGAATATTGTGGGCGTTATCTAAATGGCCCTCGGCAAACTCATCCGGCGTGCGCACATCTACTACCAAAGCGCCGCTATCGATCAATTGCCACGCCAGTTCTGAGCGTTCAGAAGCCAGTAACGGACCTGCGGGCAGTGTCAGCAGCAGAGTCAGACAAGCGGCTTTCCAGTTGAAGGTTGGCATAATATTCATCCTTGTGACGTTTCCAATGGGCTGATTATGGGCGATAGCGCGCTGTTTCTCCATGATGCCGATTCCAATTTACTCTCTTCAGGCACCGAGATTGCGACGGTATTCATCCGGAGTGACGCCCATCAAGCGACGGAACATGGCAATGAACGCAGACGCGCTGGCGTAGCCGAGATCATGGGCGATGTTCTCCACTTTATCGCCCGCTTCGAGCATTGGCATGGCCTTAACCACGCGCAGGCGCTGACGCCATTCCGACACCGAAATGCCTAAATCGCGCTGGGCACGGCGCATCAGAGTACGTTCAGTGGTGTGGGCTTGCTTGGCCAGTGTTTGCAATGAGGCGTTGCTGGCGGGATCCTGCTCCAGCCACGTCAGCACTTTGCCAAGCAGTGGGTCGGTGGAAGTGGGCAGATAGCTGCCAATCGGTGTGGCGTGGGTCAGCTGTTCCACCAACACTTGCAGCAGACGAAACTCCTCGTCACGGTAAGGCGGCGTGATGGGGGTTTGGCGCAGATGTTCCAGTAGCGCGATCACCAGCGGACTGATTTCCAGCGCGCAGGTGTGCTGCGGCATGTGATGGCACAAGCTTTCATCCACATACAGCGAACTGTGGCAGGTTTCGTAGCGGTTTAGTCCCTGATGTTCAACATTCGGTGGCAGCCACAAGCCATATTGTGATGGCGTCAGATACTGGCGGCTGCCGACTTTCACTTCCATCACACCGCTGAACGAGTAAACGAATTCGCCCCAAGGGTGGCTATGGCGTGGATACGCCGCATCGGCGGGCATACAAGCGGTGCGAAACACCAAAGGCGCCGGCAGCTCGGTGCTGAATGGTGGGATATGCATATGTTTAGTTGGAAAACTCATTGCTCACTCTGTCACATCAACGCTATGCGTTGTCAGATTCTAGCTATATGTCTGAATCACGACAACGCATAATGTTAAAAACACATAACAATATGGATAGTAACAATGACGTCGCGGAAACCCATTGATGGCATGGCGCTCGGTATCATGGTGGTGTTTTGTTTCACCATGGGCCTGCAGCAAATCGCACTAAAGGCCACAGGCAATGACATCGCGCCCATTTTACAAATTGGTATGCGCTCTGGTATGGCGGCTGTCTTGGTGATGCTGTATGTGCTGCTGCGGGGTAAAAAGCTGGTGTTTTCTGATGGCAACTGGAAAGCCGGGCTTGCCGTAGGCACCTTGTTCGCGCTGGAATATCTGTTTCTCGGCGAAGCGCTGCGATATACCTCAGCGTCGCATGCGGTGATTTTCCTCTATACCTCGCCGGTGTTCAGCGCTCTGATCCTGCATTTTCTGATTGATTCTGAACGCCTGTCACCCGTGCAGTGGGCAGGAATTCTGCTTGCGTTTGCTGGTATCGCGGTAGCGTTTTTATGGCATTCGGGAGCTTCGGTATCGGCTCAACCTGATATGTTGTGGGGCGATTTTCTGGCATTGCTAGCGGGTGTCTCATGGGGATTAACCACGGTGCTGATCCGCAGCTCGAAACTGGCCTACGTCTCTTCTGAGCAGACGCTGCTCTATCAACTGGTGGTGGCGTTTGTGATTCTGATTGGTGCGGCCATTTGGATGGATCAACTTACCATCAATCCAACGCCATTGGCGCTCGCCAGTGTTGCGTTTCAAACTTTGATCATCTCGTTTGGCGGCTTTCTGGTCTGGTTCTGGATGCTCAATACTTACATTGCCTCACGCCTTGGCGTGCTGTCGTTTATGACCCCGCTCTACGGCGTGGTATTAGGCGGCCTGATTCTGGGTGAAACGATTGAAGCAGGCTTCCTGTATGGCTCCGCCATGGTGATTGCAGGCATTGTGCTGGTCAGCGGCCATGGCTGGATCAAGCAGTTGCTGACGCGTCGTCGGGTCAGCCTCAACCCCACCGTCAAACCCGACTAACTGATTGAACGGCTCTTCCTTGTGATGAGCCGTTTTACTTCACACGCAATTCAGGCCACAGCGTCAGCCAGTGCTTGTTCGCAATTCGCCGCCGAAAGACCTCAGGCTGCGGGAAATCGGGATTCATGCTCACCCGTAACGACCAGTTTTCTTCCAGACCAAAGGGCGCAAAAAAGTGCAGGTGGTCATCGGCCTCCAGACGCACACCGACACACGTCTGCACTTCCACCCAACGGGCAATCCCATCGCCGCAACTGGCGTACGGTGCGTGACCATGTTTTAGGTGCATTCTTGCCTGATTACGTACTTCCCAGTGAATCTCTGGCACCAGATGACTGAGCCGATGTTGCCACTGCTGCTCGGTGTCGGGTGAGCAATCATCACGGTCAAAATAAACCACATCCACATCGTTGAGCGGCGTCATCTCACGTTTGTCATGCAACGAATCCCAGATGGCGTTGCGCAGAAATCCGGCGCCGAGATAGCAATCGGGCAGATTCAGCGATTGCACCGCACGCAGGCAGCGCATGCGCAAGTGGTCGTGGCGCAGCAGATTGTCGGTCAGAAGGAAGTAATTCATCGGGTCACACCAGTGAAAACACAGGGTGACATTGTAAAACGACGTGGCAGGAAGCCAATGAAAAAAGCCCTCAAATGAGGGCTTGGGCAGATGAATTACAGTGAGCGGGCAAACTTGGGCTGGCGCTGATCCAGACGATGACTCAAGCGGGTAAGCAGCAGCGCACCGGCAACGATCAGCGCGCCGACCCACGGCGTGGTCATCAGTCCTGATTGTTTCACTACGATACTGCCACCCCATGAACCGAGCGCAATGCCGACGTTAAACGCGGCGATGTTCAGACCCGATGCCACATCAACCGCTTTCGGTGTGTAGTGTTCAGCCAGTTTGACCACATACACCTGCAAGCCCGGTACGTTACCGAATGCGAAGGCGCCCCAAATCAGGACCATCAGCACGGCGGCGACAGGGTGCGGCGCAGCAAAAGTGAACAGCAGCAGAATCAGGCTCAGGCCGGTGAAAATGATGGTCAGCGCGCGGGTTGGACCATGCTTATCGGCCAGTTTCCCGCCCCAAATGTTACCGACCGCCACAGAGACGCCGTACACCAGCATCAAAATACTGATGGTGGTTGAAGCAAAGCCAGACACGTTTTCCAGAATCGGTGCAATAAAGGTAAATGCGGTAAATGTGCCGCCGTAACCCAGCGCGGTGATAGCAAACACTAACAGCAGACGAGGCTGTGCCAGTACTTTAACCTGCTCAGACAGTGAGGTTTGTGGGGGTTGTGGCAGATTGCCCGGTACCAAAAACGCACTGCCAATCAGGGCCAGCAGACCCAAAACGGCGACGATCAAAAAGGTGGTCTGCCAACCAAAAGTTTGGCCGATATAAGTCCCCAGCGGCACGCCTGTGACCAGTGCTACGGTCAGGCCGGTAAACATAATCGCGATCGCGCTGGCGGCTTTGTCTTTGGCGACCAGTCCGGTGGCGATGGTGGAACCGATGGAGAAGAACACCCCGTGCGCAAGGCCAGTCAGAATACGGGCCAGAATCAAGGTGGAATAACCCGGAGACTGCCAGGCCAGCAAGTTCCCCAAGACAAACAGCGCCATCACCGACAGCAGTACGCGTTTGCGATTCCAGCTACCGGTTAAGGCCGTCAGCACGGGCGCGCCGATGGCGACGCCCAACGCATACAGGCTGACCAGCAAGCCAGCAGAGGGCAGGGAGACGTTAAGATCATTGGCCATGGTCGGGATCAAACCGACCATGGCAAATTCAGTGGTGCCGATGGCAAACGCACTGAGTGTAAGAGCAAATAGAGCGATAGGCATAGATTGATTTCCTTGTTGTACTTCACCGTGACAACGGGAAGTGGGCTGTACTATGCCGAGCATTATTGTTGAGCTTTTATTTGTGAAAAACGCTAGTATTAGCAAAACAATTTTGTAATTTTTGCAATAAATGGAGTGCGTATGCTGACTCGTTCGGACGATTTGGAAATTCTCATCACCGTGGTCGATAGCGGCAGCTTTTCACAGGCGGCTGAGGTGATGGATGTGCAGGTGGCGAAAGTGTCGCGTGCCGTTAGTCGGCTTGAGCAGCAACTGGG
Source organism: Vibrio fluvialis (assembly GCF_900460245.1). Taxonomy (NCBI): domain Bacteria; kingdom Pseudomonadati; phylum Pseudomonadota; class Gammaproteobacteria; order Vibrionales; family Vibrionaceae; genus Vibrio; species Vibrio fluvialis. The sequence continues at coordinate 421,168 of NZ_UHIP01000002.1, read as the reverse complement.
CATCACAATTTTAAACCGCACTACGCGGCGGCTGGAACTGACCGAAGAGGGCAAACGCTTTGTGGAATCGGTACGCTCCGGGCTGCAACATCTGCGCCAGGCGGAAGAAGACATTGTTTCGCGCGGCGAGTTACCCAAAGGCGAATTGCGCGTCGATGCTGCCAGCCCATTTATGCTGCATCAACTGGTGCCGTTGGTGCGTGAGTTTCATGCAGCGTATCCGGATATTGAGCTGGAACTGACCTCCAATGAAGGCTTTGTCGATTTGCTGGAAAAGCGTACCGATGTGGCGATTCGTATCGGAAAGCTCAGTGATTCAACCCTGCATGCCCGGCCGTTGGGTAAGAGCGCGCTGTATGTGGTGGCGTCACCGGATTATCTCGCCCGGCGCGGATTTCCAGCCTCGCCGCCAGAGCTGCATCACCACGATATTGTCGGTTTTACGTCGCCGCGCACGTTAAATATCTGGCCGCTGCATGGGGTTGAGTTCATTGAGCCGACCATCGCTTGCAGCAGTGGGGAAACGGTGCGTCAGTTAGTCATCGCGGGCAACGGTATTGCTTGTCTGTCGGGCTTTATGGTCAAAGAGGACATCGCGGCTGGTCGTTTGGTCGCCCTGCTGGATTCGCACCGCAAGCTGCATTCCGACCGGGAACTGATCAACGCGGTGTACTACAAGTCATCCAATGTGGCGCGCCGTATTTCGGCCTTTATCGATTTCATCCAGCCTAAGTTCACTCTCTGAACCTCACTTTTGCAAAAAGCACAAAAATGTTTTGTCTTTTTGCCACTTAATCTGCTGCGGCGCGGCGGTTAGCATGGTCCCATCGCTGAGTGACTCTGCGTTCTTTGTGAACCAGAGGCTCTGGCCCGAAACATCAAGGGGAACCCTATGACCGACGCTCTATTTCAACCACTGCAAGTGGGCCGCTTTCGTTTAGCCAACCGTATTGTCATGCCGCCGATGACGCGTTCGCGTGCTTCGCAGCCGGGTGATGTTGCCAATGACTTGATGGCAACTTATTACGCCCAACGTGCCAGCGCGGGCTTAATCATTGGTGAAGGCACACAGATTTCACCGATGGGTAAAGGCTATGCCTGGACACCGGGCATCTACAGTGACGAACAAATCGCTGGTTGGCGCAAAGTGACCGACGCCGTGCACGCCGAAGGCGGCCTGATGTTCGCGCAATTGTGGCATGTTGGCCGCGTGACGCACCCGGATAACATCGGTGGCGAGCAGCCGATTTCAGCGTCGGCCATCAAAGCGGAAAACGTCAAAGTGTTCATCGATAACGGCACCGATGCACCGGGATTTGTCGATGTGGTTAAGCCGCGTGAAATGACACACAATGACATCCAACACGTGGTGGCTCAGTTTGGTCAGGCGGCCAAAAATGCGTTGCTGGCGGGCTTTGACGGCATTGAACTGCACGCGGCGAACGGTTACCTGATCAACCAATTCATTGACTCACAATCGAACCATCGCACCGATGAATACGGTGGCAGCTTAACCAACCGCCTGCGCTTTTTGGACGAAGTGGTGACTGCGCTGTGTGACGCGATTGGCGCGGATCGCGTCGGCGTTCGGCTGGCGCCCCTGACCACGCTCAATGGTACGGTGGATGATCACCCGGAAGAAACGTACGTGGCGGCAGCCAAACTGCTCAACCAGCACGATATTGCCTATCTGCACATTGCTGAAGCCGACTGGGAAGATGCGCCGCTGATGCCACAAGACTTCAAACGTGCACTGCGCGATGTGTTCTCTGGCGCGATCATTTATGCCGGCAAATACACCGCAGAACGCGCGGAACAAGCAGTGCAATCGGGCTTGGCTGATTTGATTGGCTTTGGTCGTCCGTTTGTCGCCAACCCAGATTTGCCTTCACGCATTCAGTTGGGGCAGCCGTGGGCGAAACACGACCCAGACACCCTGTTTGGCGGCGCCGGGAAAGGATTGATCGACTACCCAACCTACAGCGCCGCGTAATGCATACCAATAAAAATGAAGAGAAAGGAAAGTTAACAATGAAAATACCTCAGCTTGGTGCGGGGACCTTCCGCCTGAAAGGGGAAGACGCGTTTCATTCTGTGACTATGGCGCTTGAGGCGGGTTACCGCCACATCGATACCGCGCAGATCTATGGCAACGAAGAAGAAGTGGGTGAGGCGATCGCCGCTTCGGGTGTGGCACGCGATAAGCTGTTCTTGACCACCAAAATCTGGATGGACAAACTGAGCAAAGCGGCATTCTTGCCAAGCCTGAAACAGAGCCTGAGCGATTTGCAAACCGACTACGTGGATTTACTGCTGATCCACTGGCCGCTCACAGACAACGCCGTGGCGATGGACGAGTATCTGCAATGTCTCAAAGAAGCGCAGGATCTTGGTTTAGCGAAACAGATCGGCGTGTCGAACTTTACTGTGGCGCAGATGCAACAGGCGATCGAGATTCTTGGCGAAGGCGTGATTTACACCAACCAGGTGGAAGTGCACCCTTACCTGCAAAACCGCGCAGTGGTGGAGTTTTGCCGCGCGCACAACATCATCGTGACTGGCTACATGCCGTTTGCTTACGGTGATGTGCTGAAAGATGCGGTGATTCAAGAGATTGCTGCCGCTCATCAAGCCACACCCGCGCAAGTGGTGCTGGCGTGGATGGCGGCCAACGAGTTTGTCACCATTCCATCGTCCACCAAACGTGCCAATATCGAGAGCAATCTGGCGTACGTGAACGTGACGCTGAGTGACGATGACATGGCGCGCATCGCGACGCTGGATCGCAACCATCGATTGGCCAATCCGGACTTTGCACCTGAGTGGGATTAAACATTCATCATGAGTAGACAGCCCGGCTGATGCCGGGCTTTTTTATGCAGATTCGGAACCGATTGGACTTTTCAGATGTTGCAGCACTTGTGCCAGCGGCATCGGTTTAAAGTAAACAAACCCCTGAATCAAATAGACACCGCGCTGAGTCAGATACTCTACTTGTTTTTGTGTTTCCACGCCTTCGGCAATCACTTCAATGTCCGTTTCACGCGCAGAGGCGATGATGGAATCGAGAATATTACGTTTAACGTCGGTGGTTTCGATGGTATCGATGAACATCTTGTCGATTTTGATGCTGTCTATCTGCAGTTTTTGCAAATAGGAAAAGCCGCCATATCCGGTCCCAAAATCATCAATTTTGAACTGATAGCCGTGCTGAGTCAGGCGCTGAATCATGGCGTCGGCAAAATGCAGGTTTTTGATCGGTACACGTTCAGTAATTTCAAACTGGATTTGTCGAGGCCGAGGCCAGTTCAGCCTTTCCAGCAGATTAAACAGAATCTCTGTTTCAACGTGTTCGGCGACCAGATTGATACTCACCCATTGCTCCATGTTCAGCCTGGTCATATCTCCCAACACTTTTTTCAGCAGTTGTTCAGTGATTGGGATAATCAACCCCGTGGTTTCTGCTACCTGAATGAATTGGCTGGGCGCAACCCATTCGTTACCTCGTTGCCAACGCAACAGCACCTCAAACCCGACAATACGGCCATCCCGACTATCGACAATCGGCTGATAAAAAGGAACAAACTCATTGTCACGGATGGCGACCTCAATCAGTCCTTCAATTGAGTTGCGATAGTTACGCAGCATAAAATAACCAAAGCCAATCATGATGCCGAGTATCAGGCTGAGCGGGATGCCCCAAATAATTAGTTGCCTCAGCGCGTAGTGATGCAGTTTATCGCCGGCAGAGAGCGTTATCTGGCTGATGATCTGAGTATCGCTGCTCTGAATAGCGATGGAAATCCGCGATGCCTGTTTGGCGATATCAGGATCACCGCGTTTGATTTTCATGTGTTCCAAGGAAGAGTCGAGAAACTTAAAAGTCATGAAGAAGCAGTCGAGGCATGGCGTTTTGAGAATGTCCTGACCCCAGCCACCATAAAGTACCCAATAGACGGTATTGCCATTGTGTCGATAACTGACCAGCAGCTCGCTCTCGCTATGCTCATACTCCGGAGTGGTCGACATGTAGAAGCCAGTAGCGGGTATGCGAACGCCTTCCAATTCACTTTCAACCAGATACATGCCAACGGTTGAACAGGTTTTTCCATCAGCCCCGATGATGCCGATGATGCGCACGAACTTGTTGTAATAGTTCGGGTTGCGCATCAGGCTCATATCGTCATCACTGCAATCAAAACGTAACTGTTCGGCTTGTTGCAGCATCATGTCGTTCAGCGCTGTGCTTCGGGTATCAAGGAACTGGCTGACTTCATCCATTTTATGGTTAAGCAGATAAAGGGAATACTGCCGTTCCAAAATTGGAATCGACAGAGAAAAGAGGGCAACGGGTAGTAAAACCAGCAGGACAACAATTTTCTTCGGTGTACGTAACATCCCTTTACCCATTTAATGAGTATTTAGTAGAGAGTAATCTATCACGCAAGAATATGCATATGTGAGACTCAAAGCGGATTAAGCAAAGAGTTTTCCCTTGATGGTGTGACATCAAGGGAAAAGTGTTATCCCCAGTTCAGTACTTGCCAGTGTGGCGGGCGGGAATGACGTGCCAGTTTCTCACATGGATTGACTAAATAGGCATAGTCCGCATGTTGGCACAGTGGCAGATCGTTAATCGAATCGGTGAAGAAATGCAGTTCACCCACGTGCTCGGGGTGAGTCAGCAGCCAGGTTTCAAGGCGCGTGACTTTGCCTTCACGATAACTCGGTACGCCGACAATCTCACTGGTGTAGCGGCCATCGCGTACCGCCATATCAATCCCCAACGCATGCTCGATGCCAATTTTGCGTGCCACGGCGTCGACCAGAAAACTGACGGAAGCGGAAATGATCAGCATGGTGATGCCATCATTTCCTTGCTGCTCGATCAGGGTTTTAGCCTGAGGAAACAGGCGCGGCAGAATGCGGCTGTCGACGCACTCTTCGATCAGCGCGTGCACTTGTTCGACTGACAGCGCAAACAGCGGCTGCATGACGTAATCGAGGTAGTCTTCCATGTCCATTTCGCCGCGCGCATACAGCGACATCAGGTAACGATCCTGTGCGAGAAAATCCGGATCGGTGGCAATGCCTTTGTCGACCAGAAACTCGTTCCAGATCATGGCGCAATCGCCGTCAATTAAGGTGTCGTCCATATCAAAGACGTACAGAGGCTGAGACATTTAGGCACTCACAGGTTGAATTTCATTAAGATTAAAACGTAGCTCCAGCGCACTGCCGCTGGGCAACAGACGCTCGGAAGAGCGGTTCAGGGTATCGACCGTCAGTTCGCACTCATCCACCGCCACGTGATAACGAATCACGTTACCCAGCAACTGATGGCTTTTGATCACCGCTCGCTGCGGCGCTGAGATGTGCGCGCCATAGTGACGGCCGTGCTCGGCGACATAAATCGACTCGGGACGAATCGCGACTTTCCACGGCGTGTCCAGATTAAACAGCGTTTTCGCCTGCGTGGCATCAACCAGATTGTAGTGACCCATAAAGCCGGCGACAAACTCGTTCGCGGGTTGCGTATAAATCGACTCCGGCGAGCCTTGCTGAACAATTTTTCCCTGATGCATCAGAAAGATGCGATCCGACATCGTCATCGCTTCTTCCTGATCGTGGGTGACGAAAATCGTGGTCAGGTTTAGCTCTTTCTGAATGTCACGAATCTGCTGGCGCAGGTGTTTGCGGATTTTGGCATCCAGCGCGGACAAGGGTTCATCGAGCAATAAAATCCGCGGTTTCACCACCAGTGCGCGCGCCAGGGCTACGCGCTGACGCTGGCCGCCGGACAACTGGTGCGGATAGCAATCTTCTTTGCCCTGCAATGCGACCAGCTCAATCACTTGGGCAACTTCACGAGCCATGGTGGCTTTATCGAGCCCTTGCATTTTGAGGCCAAAGCCGATGTTGCCCGCCACGGTCATGTTCGGAAACAGCGCATAGGATTGGAACACCATGCCAATGCCGCGCTTTTGTGGTGCGGTGTGGGTGATTTCTTCGCCGCCGACGATGATCGAACCGCTATCGACCGGATTGAGGCCGGCCAGGCTGCGCAGCAGGGTCGATTTCCCACAGCCGCTCGGGCCGAGTAGGGTAATGAATTCGCCTTGCTGAATGTCGAACTGAATCGACTCAAATACGGTGTTGTCGCCAAAGCGTTTGGTGAGTTGCTGAACAGAAACGTAACTCATTGTTTTGCTCCCAATCGGCTTGCTAGCCAAGTACAGAAAAAGATAAACAGGAAGTAAGTCATCACTAACGCGGACGTGAAATGGCCGCTGGTCTGGCGCATGTTGTAGAGATAAATTTGCAGCGTTTCATAGCGTGTACCGACCAGAATATTGGCGAACACAAATTCGCCCAGTAGGAATGAAAACGACAGAAACAGCGACGCCATCAGACCTTTGCGCACATTGGGTAACACGATTTGCAGAAAGGCTTGGGTCGTGCTCGCGCCGAGCAGGTGCGCCGCATCCATCAAATCGCGCAGGTTAATCGCCGAAAAACTGTTGGCCAGCGCGCGGTACATAAACGGCAGCGCGATGGTGAAGTAGGTGCCAATCAGAATCCACGGTGTGCCGACAATCGGCACGGCGCTGTCGGCGTAGAGCTGCAACAGGCCAACTGAAGAGACCACTGGCGGTACGGCGAACGGCAACAAGATCAGCAGGTTCATCACGCGATCCAGCTTCGGAAAGTAGTAAAACACCACAAAAATCGCGGGCAGGATCAGCAGCGTGCTGAGCGCTAACGCGGCCACGCACACCAGCAGTGAGCGTCCGAAAGCTTCGATAAAACGCATATCGCTGAGCAGTTTGAGATACCAGTCGAAGGTGAAGCCGTCTGGCAGAATGGTTGCGCCCCAGCGAGAGGAGAGCGAATACACCAGCGTGGCGATAATCGGCACCAACATAATGCCGACGATGCCGTACACCACGGTTTTGTGATAGAGGCTATGATTAGCGTTTTGCATGGTAACTCCTTGCAATCAGCCATTGGTTGACCAGCGTGATGAATGCCAGCAGCGCCATCAGCACGACTGAAATCGCCGCCGCAAGATTCGGTTCCAAAAACAGATCGCCTGAAACCAGGCTGGCAATGCGCACGGTGATCACGTTGTAGTTGCCGGAAGTGAGTGCATACACACTGGCATACGCGCCCATGGCGTTGGCGATGAGAATAATAAAGGTGCCCAGCAGCGCCGGAGACAGCACGGGCAGCGCGATTTTGGCCCAATATTGCCAGGTTTTGGCGCCCAGCAGCGCGGCGGCGGCTTGCCAGTCGTCGCTCAAGGCATCAAAGGCCGGGTAGAGGAGTAACACCGCCAGCGGGATCTGAAAATAGATGTAAATCGCCATCAGCCCGGATTTGCCGTACAGGTTGAAATCGTCAATCAGGCCGTACTGTTTGAGCAGCAACGTCAGTGCGCCGTTGGTGCCGAGAATGATGATGAAGGCAAACGCCAGCGGCACGCCCGCGAAGTTACTGCTCATGTTGGTAAAGGCGATCACTGTATCGCGCAGGCGACCACTGACGCGGCGCAGCGAACTGACCAGCAGCGCCGCAATCGCCAGCCCGACCAGACTCGACCAGACCGAGAGCCACAAACTGTTGCCAAAACCTTGTTGAATAAATCCGGAATCGAGGATTTCGCGGTAATTGTCCAGCGACCATTCATCGTCGACCTTAAAACTGTTGACGCCAACCCAGACCATCGGCGCCAGTTGAAACAGATAGAAAAACAGCGCAAATGGCGACAGCCACGCCAGCGGCTTAAAACGCTGCCAGGCGTTGCGCGGCTGCGATGCAGCGGTGGCGCCTTGACTGGTAGCGCGTGAAGAAAGGGTGGAACTGCTCATAATGCTAATACCTGCTGGGCAACGGGCTTATCGTGTTCAAGGCGCAGCAATTCACACACCGTGCCGCAAATCTCCGTTTGCGCGAGGGTGGCGTCGACGTGATGGGAAAAGTGTTCGCCGATGACAAACAGCGGCACCTGACGCTCTTCAGGGAGAATTCCGCCGTGTGACAGGTCGTTATTCATGCCGTGATCGCTGGTCACCATCACCTGATAGCCATCATCAATCCAGCCTTGCAGATAGTTGGCGAGAATGACGTCGGCATGGCGGGCGCTGTTGCGATACTGACGTGAATCGAGACCAAATTTGTGTCCGGCATCGTCGATATTCATCGGATGAATCAGCAGAAAGTCCGGCTGATGATGCAGGCGCAGATGCTCAGCATCAAGAAACAGCGCTTCATCGGGATAATGGTCCCAGTGGTAAAAGCAGCCGTGCTGAATGTTGAGTGTTTCATCATGGGTAAAGCGGTCACGCACGGCATCAAAAGGCGCGCGGTTATACAATTCACTGACCCAGTGATACGCAGCCGCGGCGGTGGTTTTGCCCTGCGATGTGGCGAGGCTGAAAATCGAGTCGAAGTGCGACAGACGCACAATCTGGTTGTTGACGATGCCGCTGTCGACCGGGCGAATCCCTGTCAGCAGGCACTCGTAGAGCGGGCGTGACATCGACGGCAATTCACATTGCAGGGAGTAAAGTGTTGCTCTTTGCTGCTCAATTAAACCATTGAGGTAGCCCATGCAATCACGGGCTACCTGATAATTGAGTCCATCAAGAACAACAAGGATCACCTTATTGTTCATGGTCACCTCTTACTGCTGGTGGATTAGGACGTTTTCTTGCCACTGACGCGGCAGTTTACGGGCGGATTTTTCCCAGGCATTGAAGTCAGTGACCGGGTGGACATTCTGGTACTGATCGTTCGACAGCAGTTTCGCTTTGATCGATTCCGGCAGCTCAATGTTGCTGCGAATCGGACGTGCGTAACCTTGTGCCAGGTTGATTTGGCCTTGGTCGCTGAAGATGTACTCACGCGCCAGCTTGGCCGCATTCGGGTTTTTCGCGTATTTATTGATGATGGTGGTGTAGCCCGAAATCACCGAACCGTCTTGCGGAATGGTGACCGTAAAGCGGCTGCGATCAATCTGGTCGCGGTAGTTCAGCGCGTTAAAGTCCCACATAATCGCGACTTCCACTTCGCCTTTTTCCAGATTAGCCAGGCTTGGGTCGGTGAACGACAGACGGCCTTTTTTCGCCAGTTTCGAGAAGAAATCCAGCGCAGGTTTCAGGTTGCTTTCATCACCGCCGTTGGCAAACGCTGCTGCGAGTACCGCGTTATTGGCCTGAGCCGCGACACCGACATCACCCACGGTCACTTTGTATTGGCCGTTGAGCAGATCAGCCCAAGACGTTGGTGCTTGCTTGACCAGATTGTTGTTGGTGATAAACGCAATCGTGCCGGTGTAAGCAAGTGCCCAGTGACCATCTTTATCTTTGGCCCAGTTTGGAATGTCGCTCCACGTGGTCGGTTTATAAGGCTGAGTGACGCCCTTTTTGACCGCAACGCGGGCAAACGCAAAGCCGACATCACCGATATCGGCGGTCGCGTTTTTCTTTTCCGCTTCGAACTTGGCAATTTCCTGCGCTGAACTCATGTCGGTGTCCTGATGGTTCAGGCCGTAATGGGTGTTCAGATCGTTCCAGGTGTCTTTCCAGTTTGCCCAGCTACCCGGCATACCGACGCTGTAAACAGCGCCTTCTTTTTTGGCGGCATCGATCAGCGATTGAATGTCGCCGTCTTTGGCTAAAGCGGGCATCGCGAGCGTGGTCGCAATCAGTGTTGCACTGGTCAGTAACGTTTTCATTGTCTCCATCCTTCTGGACTAGGTCAGTAAGTTTGTTTTTTATCCTAGGCAGCGAATGTGACGTTTTGGCTCAAGAAATATGACGCTTTTTCGTTAGTTTTATGGCAGTTATGTTTCAGTTGTCTTTAATTAACAGAGGGTTAGCTGTAATAAATTTGTTATGTGCGTTGATTAGTCTGAAAAAAGAGAGACCTTATTGGACTAGATCAGGATGAAGCTACAGGCGACGACCCAACTGGGAAAAATAAAATCCACCCTGCGCGAGCAGATTTGCGGCGGCATCATGAACGACAGGCAGAAGCTGCCATCCGAGCGTGAATTGAGTGAGCTGTTCGAAACCACGCGCATTACCATCAAGGACGCGTTGGTATCGCTCGAAACAGAAGGACTGATTTATCGCGAAGAGCGCCGCGGCTGGTTTGTGTCGCCGGAACGGGTGCGTTACAACCCGCTGTCGCGTTCGCATTTCCATCAGATGGTGCGCGAGCAGGATCGCATTGCGGAAACCAAAGTGCTGAATGTACGAAGCGTAATGGCCTCGCGTGATTACGCCAAAGCGATGCAGATCGAACGCATTACGCCGATTCATATTATTGAACGCCTGCGCTATATCGACGGGCGCGCGGTGTTGTTTGTCGAAAACTGCCTGATTGCGAACCTGTTTCCCAATATTCTGCATGAAAATCTGCAAGGTTCACTGACGGGTCTGTACGCGGAAAAATATGGTTACCGCACCCAGCGTTCGCGCTTTGAAGTGATTCCGACCGCAGCGCCATCGCATGTGGCGAAGGCGCTCAATCTCGCCACGGGGCAACCGGTGCTGAAAATCTGCCGGGTGAACTACAAACAGGACGGGGCGATCATGGACTGTGAATTTGAATACTGGCGACCCGATTCCGTGGTGATCACGATCGACAGTTGTGGCGACTGAGCGCCGCCAATCAATCGGGGTTAACGGTTCGCTTTAAGTTCATCCAATACGTGGCTGAGTGATGGGCGGATGCTGTGACCCAGAGCCACCACATCGTCACTTGGTGTGACCAAATCCGGAATCTGATAGGTGATCATCTTGGCAGCCATCGCTGATTTGACGCCATTATTGGAATCTTCAAACGCCAGGCAGTGCTCTGGTTCGACGTTCAAGCGATTGGCCGCCAGCAGAAAAATTTCCGGATGCGGTTTACCCTGACTGACTTCACAGCCTGTGGCGAATGAATCGAAGTAATGATCAATGCCAGCCAGACGCAATTTGACGCTGGCGACGTCGCGCTGGCTTGATGTTGCAACCGCCGTTGGGATCTGATGCGCCTTCAGCCATTGCAGCAGCTCAATCACACCCTGTTTGACCGGGATCGGCTGATGTTTTACCACCGCGTTGTAGCGCGTGCGCCATTCATTGTGCAGCACCGGATAATCGAGATCTGGCCCGTAGCCTGCGCGCAAAGAGGCTTCAATGCCTGCGGCATTACGGCCAATCACCGATAAATACAGGTCACGCAAAAACGGAACGCCAACGGCGTGACAGGCTTGTTCAAAAATCTCTAAACAGACGCGCTCGGTATCGAGCAGCAGTCCATCCATATCGAAAATAGCAGCTTGGAAATTCATAAGTTCAACGGTATTGGGTGGCGAATATGCTGATCATTGTCACATAAAGGGCGCGCTAGCGACCAATGTTTTCTGCCTGAATGGGACGGCAGAGGATCTGTGATTTCGGCGATTCACTGAGCAAAAATCAATCCTTTGTAAAATCAGCAAATTAGCAGCGAGAGTTTGCGGATCTTGAGTTATGCTTAAGTGAATCGTTGTGCACAGGCAAAACTTGAGTCAGAGGTGAGGTTACGTTGAAATCGGCTTGGATCCGGCAATGGATGCCGGGATTGTATCAGTTTAAACACTATGAACGCGCTTGGCTGGTTGACGACATGCGAGCGGCATTTTCCGTGGTTGCGGTGGCGCTGCCCGTGGCGATCGCGTATGCGCAGTTGACCGGAGTATCAGCGATCGTCGGACTGTATTCGTGTGTGGCTCCGATGCTGATATATGCACTGTTCGGGACTTCACGCCAATTGATCGTCGGCCCTGATGCAGCCACTTGTGCCGTGGTTGCGGCGGTGGTGACTCCGCTGGCGGGAGGCGACCCGACCAAACACTGGCAATTAGTTATGACCATGACCGCGATGATGGGCATGTGGTGCATTCTCGCCAGTAAGTTTCGTCTTGGCATTCTGGCTGATTTTCTCTCTCGTCCGATTCTGATGGGGCTGCTCAATGGTGTCGCGCTGACCATCATCGTTGGCCAGTTGAGTAAAGTATTTGGCGTGAAATATGAGCAGCGTTATCTGCTGGAACGACTGGCAGAAGCGCCGCAGCGTCTGTTTGACGTGCATTGGCAAACCGTGGTGGTCAGTTTGCTGACGGTCGTGGTGTATTTTGTTGCCAAGCGTTTTCGCCCCTCTTGGCCAGCGGCGATGCTGGCGATCATTGCGGCGGGCGTGTTGGTGTGGGCTACCCAGTTGGATGGTCAGGGGGTCAGTGTTGTCGGCTTGATCCAAGGCGGATTGCCAGCATTCCAGACGCCAATGTTTGACATCGGTATCAGCCGTGAATTGGTGGTGCCTGCACTCAACCTGGCGATGGTGAGCTTTGTCAGCATGATGCTCACCGCGCGCAGCTTTGCGGCCAAAAATGGCTACGATATCGACGCTGACAAAGAGTTCCGCGCACTGGGTTTTGCCAACTTAGCCTCCGCCTTTTCTCAGGGTTTTGCGATCAGTGGCGCCGACTCGCGCACTGCGGTAAACGATGCGAATGGTGGTAAATCGCAACTGGTGTCGGTGATTGCCGCAGTCGTGATTGGCGTGGTGGCGATTTTCCTCTACCGCCCATTGCAGTACATTCCTACTGCAGCTTTGGGGGTAGTGCTGATCATCGCCTCGACGTCATTGTTGGATCTGAAAGGACTGTGGGGCCTGAAAAAGCGCGATAAAGATGCGTTTTATCTGGCGGGGGTGACGTTTATTGCCGTGCTGATCGTCGGAGTGATTCCTGGTATCACACTGGCCGTGTTGCTGGGTTTGTTCCAGTTTCTGCGTGTGGTGATGAGACCGAGCGATCAGCGTCTGGGCTTGGATGAGGACGGCACCATTCGCACGATTGACGGTTCAGGTAAAGCGTCACCCATTCCTGGGCTGATGTTGTATCGTTTTAACTCGCCGCTGACTTACTTCAACGCGCCGTATTTCAAACGCCGTCTGTTGGAGCAGGTCGAAAGCAGTGATTCGGAAGTGAACTGTGTGATCATCGATGCGGTAGCGAGCTTTACTCACCTTGATTTGAGTGTGATGGCGATGTTGGGGGATGTGCAGAATATTCTGAAGAAACGCGGTGTCCGCCTGATCCTTGCCGGGCGTAAACGTAGCATGCGTCAGTGGTGTGAGCTGAGTGGCGTGCCTGTCGGCGATGGTGGTTTGGTATTGCGTGCCGATATGTATCTGGCGATCAAACTCAGCGGTTGTTACCAACAAGCGGTGGAAGAGGGGCAGGTGCCTCCGGTGCAGAAAGAGCCAGAGGTCGATGCACCACCGAAACCCGTGCCCGAAGTGGCCTAATACGAGAAATAGAAAGCCTGCCAATTGGCAGGCTTTGTTTTATCTGCAAAGTCTATCGCATCAGGCGCTGAGTTCGGCTTCGATTCGGTTCGCTTTCTGATAAGCAGGTAGTGCGGACAGACCAGACAGATACGCCTTGATGTTCGGGAAATGATCCAGCATGCCACTGGTTTGCACGCCCTCGGCGATGAACGACATCATGATGTCTGCGCCACTGAGTTTGTCGGCGACCAAGTAGTTTTTGCCTTCGAGCTGTGCGTTGACATAACCCAGTACTTTGGCGGCTTCACTGTTGGCATAACCTTCCAAAAACTGCGTTTTGGCCCCGTCTTTGGCCAAGAACAATTTTAGCAGCAGCGGCAGGATGCCCGAGCTTTCAGCAAAATGTAACCATTGCAGATAGTCGATGTAGTCGGCGCTATCACGCGCTGGAGCGAGACGTTGTGGCGCAAAGCGTTCAATCAGGTATTCGGTGATGGCGCCTGATTCGGCAATTACGCGTCCGTCGATTTCAATCACCGGTGATTTCCCCAGAGGGTGCACCGCTTTCAACTCCGGTGGCGCCAGAAAAGTCACCGAATCTCGTTGGTAAGGAACGATTTGATACTCGACTTCCAGTTCTTCCAGCAACCAGATGATGCGTTTGGAACGTGAGCGATTGAGATGGTGCAATGTGATCATCATGCTCTCCTGTTTACAGCGGCTTGTTCACTGCGATAACCAGTTTGCCGAAGTTTTTCCCTTCCAGCAGACCAATCAGTTGTGAAGGTGCATTCTCCAGCCCTTGCTCAATTTGTTCGCGGTACTGCACTTTGCCTTCGGCAACCCATTGGTTCATGTCTTTGGCGAATTCGCCATAGCGGTGACCGTAATCGTCAAAAATAATAAAGCCTTGCATACGAATGCGTTTCGTCAGGATGAGGCCTGCCAGCAGAGACAAACGATCCGGACCGTCTGGCAGTGATGTGGCGTTGTATTGAGAAATCAGGCCACACACTGGAATACGTGCGCCGGTGTTAAGCAGCGGCATCACCGCATCAAACACTTTGCCACCGACGTTTTCGTAGTAAACGTCAATGCCTTTAGGACAGGCTTTGGCGAGTTGCTCGGCAAAATCGTCCGCTTTGTGATCTATACAGGCATCAAAACCCAGTACTTCGACGGCGTGACGACATTTTTCTTCACCGCCAGCAATACCCACCACCCGGCACTGCTTGATTTTACCAATTTGACCCACAGTCGCTCCCACCGGGCCCGTTGCCGAAGCAACCACAATGGTTTCCCCAGCTTTTGGCGCGCCAATATCCAACAGACCCATGTAAGCGGTAAAGCCAGGCATACCCAGCACGCCCAGTGCGTAGGAAGGATGGCTAGGGTTCATCCCCAGTTTCAGCAGACCTTGGCCATTTGAAACGGAGTAGCTCTGCCAGCCAGTCGTATATGACAGCACCCATTCGCCGACCGCGAACTCCGGGTTGTGTGATTCTTCAACCTGACACACGGTGCCACCGACCATGACGTCATCAATGGCGACAGGCGCTGCGTAAGATTCGGCGGCGCTCATGCGACCGCGCATATAAGGATCGAGCGACAGGTAAATAGTACGCAGTAGCACTTCGCCTGCTTGCGGTGTCGGTTTCTCAACGGTTTCCAGACGGAAGTTTTGTTCAGTGGGTGCACCTGTTGGGCGAGATGCCAGAACAATGCGTCGATTCATTGAATCAGTCATGTGATATCCTTCTTGATTAGACCAGTCGTCTAGTGTTCGTTGCAAAAAATCCGCTATCGAGATAGCGGCATTGATTGTTGTGTATCAGTTGAGCTTGTTGCCTTTCAGCAGCTGCTCTGTAGCCAGTAACGCCTGTTGCAGGCTAATGTCATCTTGGCGAATTTTGTTCAGCAAGCTTGCCCCAATCCACAGATTGTAGAGCAACTCTGATGTTTGCTGGCTGTTTTGTACGTGCAGTTCACCACTTTGGATCCCTTGCTCAATACAATCGGCTACCCGGGCAGTGATTTTATTGGTGCCTTTGAGCAGTGCCAGGCGCATAGGTTCTGACAAGTCGGAGACTTCACCAGCGAGTTTGACCACCAGACATTTTCCGGCTGAACAACTGCAACTGTTTTGCTCCGTCCAGTAATGCCAGTAACGCATCAATTTTTGATAGTGGGAGCCGTCACTGCCGTTGAACAGAGCATCGAGTTTGTCGAGATAATGGGCAAAGTAGGCTTCAATCAGTGCCTCGCCAAATTGCTCTTTGGACTTGAAATAATGATAAAACGAGCCTTTGGGCACATCGGCGCTTTTAAGCAGTTCCGATAAGCCGACACTGGTAAAGCCTCGGTTCACCACCAATTGGTAACCGACTTCCAGAATATGTTGACGTGTATCTTGAGTTTTTGCGTTCATGGGATGAAATATAGTGATAATTAGACCAGTCGTCTAGTCTTTGTTGTAGCGAAATGATGGCTGCGAGTGTAACACCCTGAAACCCGGGGGAAAAAGATCGGTTTGTATTGTGGTTGGAATGTCCCGGCAGCCACAGTGGTTGTCGGGACTCGGTGTTTGAATGGCGCGCAATTAAAACGCCGGATCGACCTGAAAAGTCATGCGCTGCTTGGTGTAAGGGTGATCAAAGCTGAGACTTTCCGCATGCAGGTGCAGGCGATCGGCTTTCTCACCATAGAGATCATCACCCAGAATCGGCGTATTGAAACCTTGCTCATGGGCGCAGTGCACTCGCAACTGATGAGTGCGCCCTGTCTTAGGATGCAGATAAACTCGCGTACGCCCTTGTTCGGTACGGATCGTCTGCCAGTCAGTTTCGGCGGCTTTGCCGTGCTCAAAACAGACCATCTGACGTGGACGATCGTCTAAGTCTGGACGCAGCCGCAGGGTAATACTGCCTTCGCCGAGAGGGATTTCACCACTCAGCAGCGCCACATAGCGCTTCTCTACACCGCGAGTAATAAACTGCTTTTGTAGGCTTTTATTTGCGCGACGAGTGAGAGCGAAGACCAATAACCCCGAAGTCGACATATCCAGACGATGCAACACAAACGGACCTTCCGCATCGGGAAATTGCTGTTCCAATCGCGTCAAGGCAGAGTCTTTAACGTTCACACCGGGCACGGAGAGAAACTCGGCTGGTTTGTTGATCACCACAATCGCTTCATCCTGATACACAATCTCGATCTCTTTACCTTCTGCCGGGTTTTCCAGCAGCGGATTGTCGTCGAGTACCATACCACTCAGCATATGGCCAAGGATCGGATGACACTTATTTTGGCAGGCCGGATAGAATTTCTTGTGCTGGCGAATTTCTGATTTGGGAGAACGCCCCCACCAGAATTCCGCCATCGCGATCGGTGTCAGTTGATGCGTAAACGCGTATTGCAGCAGTTTGGGTGCTGCGCATTCCCCTGAGCCTGCGGGTGGGATCGGATTGGCCGCGAGTGAGAAAATGTCATTCAGCGACTGCACATCACCGCGTTTGTTTAAGAAACGATATTGGGCAAACAGCTTTCTCTGCAGCGCCGCCGAGAGCTGTTTACGCTGCTCCTGCAACGCATGAAGTTCGGCGTTTTGTGCCGCTAACTCATCCTGTAAGGCGCGAATACGTTGCTCCCACATAAGTTTTAACTGTTTGAGCTGATTTTTCTCAGTCACACTCTCTTTCGCCAAGCGCTCCAGCAGTGCATGCTGATCATCTGCGTTGGCTTCGGCGCGTAACTGCTTACGCTCAGCGCGAGTCTCGATCATGTGCAGGCGCAGCGCTTCAATCTCCGACTCTGCTTGCTGTTGGTGCGCAGAAATCGCGCTGCGCAGCGTGTCTGCCTGGGTGTTTTGCTTCAACTCTCGCACTTGTTGATTGATGGCGGCAATCTGGTTGGCTTCGGTGCGAAAGAAAGCGTCGTCGGCAAAGCGATCAAATACCGGCGGCACAAAGCCCGGTAGATGGTTTTGCTCGGCCAGTTGGCCGGAAAAAGCAGAGAGATAACCCAGCTGCCCAGCGCTGTTTTTGACGACCAGTACGCCGAACATCTTGCCGCTAGCGCCCGCTTCATCGTCTTCAAGACCGAACGGATGTGACCACTCTTGCTGGGTGCGGATATGCTGCTGCAGTTCATCGGCAGCAATCACACACAGAGCATGCGGCTCGTAACAAAACGGAAAGGTAAAACGTTCCGGCAAAGCAATAGCGGAAACGTCGGCCTTAAAAGGTGTAAAGCAGCGGTCAGAGTGTGGCATAACAAAACAATCGCGTGGAATAGACGGCCTGAATTGTACTGAGCTGCCTTAGAAAAGCCAGCCCGGAATCAACATCGATTATTTCGGCTCACGGGCAACAAACACCAGTAATATGCCACCCAGAATCATCAGGCTCACCAGTATCAGACGCAGAGTGAGGGTTTCATTGAGCAGTAGGCTGCCGCCAGCTAGCGCGATAGCGGGAACCGACAGTTGTGCGACCGATGCTTGCAGAATGGTTAAGCGGCTGATGACCTGATACCAGAGAATGTAACCCGCGGCGGACGCCAGACTGCCCGACAACAGCGCAAGAATTACGCCGCGTGCAGAGATGGAATCCTGATGAATCATCCAGGGAGAGACGAGTATGCACAGCAGACTTGCCGCCCAGAATCCCTGGGCGATCGCGTTGGTCGGATTGCCGCTGTTGCGCCCAAGCAGGGTAAACGCAGCCCAAGCGAGTCCCGATACGACCATCAACAGTGCAGATATCCAATCGGGTTGTTCAGCACTTGGCAGCATCAAATAGATAAAGCCGGCGATGGAAATCGCCAGCCCCAGCCATTCTAATGCTCGGATCTTATTGCCTTGCCAACAGTGCGCAGCGAGCAGTGACAGTTGCACGGTACCGAAAAGCAGTAATGCGCCGGTGCCGGCCGATAAGGTCAGATAAGCGATGGAGAAACAGAGCGCATAGGTAAACAGAGCCGCCCCGGCTTTGAAGGCGAACGGCAGCGAATAGCGACGATGTTCGCGGCGCACGACGATGGCATGCAAGACCACCAACGTGATTCCACCCGAGATTAATCTCAGTGCCGTGAACGATCCGGCGTCAATGGCGTGTTCTTGCAACGCCAGCCGACAAAGAATGGAATTGGCCGCAAAGGCGATCATAGTGATGGCGGTAAGCAGGGCTGGATGCACATGTAATCCTTTATGTGTTTGTTTTATAACCTCACCTACATTTAAGGCGAAAAAGCATAATGGAACAAATGTGTTTTACTTTGATATTCAAACTAATTATTATTTAGAAAATTTGATAATCAAAGTATTTATTATGCAATCACCAAGTTGTCCTCAATCTCATACCTTTTCTTATGCGAACGAAAAAGGTGAAAAGCGCACACTGTATGTGTTGTTGTTAACGCTGATCACCATGGCGGTCGAGATCAGTGCGGGTTCTATTTACGGATCTATGGCGTTGCTGGCTGATGGCTGGCATATGGGCACTCATGCCGCGGCATTCTGTATCACGCTGTTCACGTTTCGTTACGCACGTAAACATCAGGACTCACGTCAGTATACGTTTGGGACTGGCAAGGTGGGCGTGTTGGGGGGCTACACCAGCGCAATTGGCCTGGGATTAGTGGCGCTATTTATGTTTGGCGAATCGCTGCATCGTCTGTTCAATCCGCTGTCAATCCAGTTTAATGAAGCGATTTTAGTGGCTGTGATTGGTTTGATTGTGAATGTTGTCAGTATGTTTTTATTGCACGACCATCACGACCATCACGACCATCACGACCATCACGACCATCACGACCATCACGACCATCATCATGAACATGAACATGAACATGAACATGAACATGGCCATGCTCATGAGCATCATCATGATCACAATCTCACAGCAGCGTATATGCATGTTCTGGCTGACGCACTGACGTCGTTGCTGGCCATTGCAGCATTGATTGTGGGCAAATATCTGGGTTGGGTATGGTTGGATCCAATCATGGGTATCGTGGGGGCGTTGGTGATCACCAAGTGGGCGATTGGTTTGATGAAACAGACGGCGCCAATATTGCTGGATGCACATATTGGCCGTGATTATGAGCAAAAAATTCTGACCAAGCTGGCGCAGAGTGGTGCCGATGTGATGGATATCCATATGTGGAAAGTGAGCTCCAGTCATTACGCAGCGACGATTCGCCTTAAAGCTGAAGCTGAGAAAGATGCTGAGTACTTTAGACAGCAACTGACCGAGTTTGATAAACTGCACCACCTCACACTAGAGGTGAATACCAAGTAAAGGCAAACACATGCAACATCTGACTGAACTCAACAATCTGATCACCGAGTTTTACGACAAAATGTCCTCTTGGGAACTGTCAGTGGTCAAAGAAACCGGTTATTCACTGGCGCAGATCCACACGTTGGAGGTGTTGGGCAGTCATGGTGCGATGCGGATGAAAGAGCTGGCCAATCGCTTGAGTATCACGACGGGCACGCTGACCGTTCAGGTTGAAAAACTGGTGCAGGCGGGGTTGATTGAACGTCAGTCGTTGGAAGGCGACCGACGTTCCATTGTGGTTGATCTAACTGAGCAGGGGCAAAGTGTTTATCGCGAGCACAATGCGCTGCACATCGCGCTTACGCAGGATTTGACCCGCCACTTTACCGAACAGCAGCACCAGGCTCTGGTGCAAATGCTGACTCAAATGAACAAAGAGTTCTGATCGTACCTCACAACATCGGCACGGTGGACAGCAGGAGCAAACCGCCCATCGAGCCGTTAAACCAACGCACATACTTCGGATGTGTCATCCAATGGCTGAGCTGTTTTCCTGCAGCCGTCCACACGCTGACGGACGGAATGTTCACTGCCGCGAACACCAACGCAATCAACAGTAATTGAGCCCAACTTGCACTTTGGTTATAAACACTGACTGCCGTTAACGCCATTGACCAACCTTTGGGATTGACCCACTGAAACATGGCTGCTGAAAGAAACGACATCGGCTTATATTGATGGTTTTTATTTGCTGGCGTGCTGCGAGCAATTTTGATCGCCAGATAGACCAGATAAACCAGACATGCCACGTGCAGGATCTGCTGCAGCACTGGGTAGGCTTGAAACAATCCCGTCAGGCCAACGCCCACTAACAGCACCATGACACTAAACCCAAACGTAACGCCCAACATATGGGGAATCGTACGCCAGAAGCCTACGTTGGCACCGGACGTCATGAGCATGATGTTATTCGGGCCTGGGGTAAAGGTTGATACAAAAGCGAAAGCCACCAGCGGGCCCCATTGACTGGAATCCATACAAAGTTACTCATTCATCATCAAAACATATGAAAAATAGTAATGGTAGCTGAGCGCAATTTTGTGCTTATATTTGTGTATTATTGAAGTTTTTAGCAATGGATGGTGGCAATGGATAAGTTTGACGAAAGAATATTGCGTGAGTTGCAGCAAGACGGCCGAATCTCCAATGTAGAGTTGGCGGAACGGGTGGGTTTGTCGCCCTCAGCCACGCTGCGTCGAGTTCAGGAGCTGGAACGTAAGAAGGTCATCAAAGGCTATCGTGCGGTGTTGGATAAAACTCAACTGAATGTTGGGTTTATTGCCTACGTCTCAATTGGTTTGAACAGCCATACTAAAAAGTCGCAACTGAGTTTTGAAGATCATGTGCGCTTTGCAGATGAAGTCGTGGAATGCCATAACATTACCGGAATGAATGAATATCTGCTTCGGGTTGAAACAAAGGACCTCTCGGCTTATAAACGTTTTCATGCTGATGTATTAGGAGAATGTCTACAAGTGCAATCGATTACAACCATGGTGGTTATGGATTCACCCAAAGATGAACGGCAATAATATTAGGAAAATATATTTTAGAAATATCAAACAATAATATTCAACTAGATGAATTAAATTAAAAATGAAAAGTAATTATTTACTCAATATATAGAGTTATATTTTCTCTCAAAAATAAGACATTATTAATATATTTATTATCGACTAGAAGTGATATTCAGCCACAAAATTGATCAATTAAATGACAAATGTGTATATTGTGATGATTTATTAGAGCTTTTACTTTATTAAATTTCATTTCTCTGACATTGATAAACCATCGAGCAAATTTTTGTATTGGTTTGGGTAATGTATTGCTTGTTATGGGCAATAACTTGCCTGATTATGTTCTGGTTTAACCAGTTGCTGGATAAACAATGGGTATACATTTTGCTTTTATAAGAGCCACACATATTTTAATGATGGTTCAGAGAAGAGTTTGTTATGGGAAATGGCATAGTAGTCGGGCATATCGGGTCAGCACATGATGGATTCCCTCCGACTCCGGTCACTGCGGGTTCGGGTTCGGTCAAAATTGATGGCATTCCTGCCGCTCGTCAGGGGGACCCGCTTGCACCGCATGATAAACCGAAAAATCCAGCTCACCCGCGCAGTATTGCGGCAGGCTCTGCAACCGTGATGATTGATGGCAAGCCCGCAGCAAGAGCTGGCGATGCAGTGGATTGTGGTGGCGTGTTACAAGGTGGTAGCAGTGTCAACATTGGTTAAGTCTTGTCTGGTTTCTCTTGTTCTCTCCTTTGGCGTGACGAGCTTTGCTACGCATGGTGAAGATTACGATGCCAAGTTGTTGAACGCGCAGCAGGCGTTCGAAAGTGGTCGCTTATTGCGCGCCCAGTTTAAAAATGTTGAGTCTCGCCAGTATCTGAAACACGCAGCGGACAATGGCAATGCTGATGCGGCTTACCTTTATGCTATGGAACTTTCCAACTATCGGACGACGATTCGTACCCCGCCGCAAGCCCGTGAATATTTGCTTCAGGCTGCACAAGGCGGTAACCGCCACGCGATGCAACATTTGTATCAGAATGGTCAATGGCTGAGTAAAAAGGAACGCGAGCAGTGGCAGCATCAATACCACGACACGCTGATTCGCTTGGGGCAGCTTAACCCGGCGCAAGCTTTGTTTGAATTGGCGCAGTACTACCATTCAAGCAATAAAGAACTTTCAGAATATTACCTGGTTAAAGCAATGGCTTTTCATCATCCGCGAGCATTAATGGAGCAGGCCAGACGGATAGAAAGTGGTTCTGGCTCATATATGATGCCTGGTTCTCGTGACACCAAAGTGCGTGAAACGTATCTGGCTGCGGCTAAAACAGGTTATGTTCCGGCAATACGCGCCTATATCAACTTGTTGGAAGATAAAGGTCGCTACGAAGAAGCATTCGAATGGCGCCAGAAGGCCTTGCAGGCCGGAGATCTCACATCGCTAGCCGCACTGGGTTTCATTTACAGCGGACAAGGAGAAGCTTATCCGTTTGTGGAAACCGACTTGGTGCGAGCAAAAGCTTACTTCGATCTGTATCTGGAAACGGCGGGGACGGACCGCTTAGAAAATCTCCATTCTGCAGTGGCTGAAAAGTATCAACAATTGGCACCACGTATTACCTCTGAGCAAGAGACTGCGGCAGATACATTAGAATTAAACCTGAAAAAAAATGTCGACTTTTATAACCATGATCTGTTCTGGGATATTTAGTTTATTTCAATATTAGCGATAGATAATAAGTGTGATAAAAGTAATCGTTTTTGGGGTGAAGATCATATTCTTGTGATTTTTGTGCAACAAAACATTATTAAATGAATAGAATATGCTCGCTTTCGAATATCAGGAATAGGGAGATTGGCTTGTCTCTTTATTCATAGTTTTATAAATAAAAGTTTATATGTAAGTTTAACTTGTATTATTCAATGGTTATATTTGTCTGACGAGAAGTCGGGTGAATTAATCAATTTCAAGAAGTTATATTTACTAAAAATCAAATAAGATAATTAAGATATTTCTAATGTGTATTATCAATCAGATATTTACACAACTATTTCATTGACAACGACTGGCATAGGTATTTGGAGACGTTATATGTCTAAAGAAGGAAGTGTAGCTCCTAAAGAGCGCATTAATATTAAGTATATTCCTGCGACTGGGGATGCACAGGCTGAAGTGGAATTGCCATTAAAAACCTTAGTGGTTGGTGATTTCAAAGGCCATTCAGAAGAGACGCCAGTAGAAGAGCGCTCAACCGTTTCTGTGGATAAGAATAACTTTGAAGCCGTAATGCGTGAAAGCAATCTCAAACTGACGACAACAGTGAAGAACAAACTGGGTGAAGATGAAAACGCCGATCTACCGGTGGAACTGAGCTTCAAATCCCTTGCGGATTTCTCCCCAGATTCTGTGGCTTCGCAAGTTCCTGAATTGAAAAAATTGATTGAGTTACGTGAGGCGCTGGTGGCACTGAAAGGTCCGCTGGGCAACATTCCTGCGTTCCGTGAGCGCTTGCAAGATCTGCTGAACTCGGAAGAGTCGCGCGAGAAACTGCTGGCAGAACTCAGTCTTGTTAGTGAGTCAGAAGAGCAAACTCAAGCCTAAGTTGACTTGATACTTTTGTCATTAATTATTAATCAGGAACAAAAAGATGTCTACTACTGAAACGGTACTGGAAAGACCGCAGCTGGCTGAAGGAAGCCTGCTGGACGAAATTATGGCGCAAACCCGCATCGCTCCAAGCGAAGAAGGGTACGATGTTGCGAAAAAAGGTGTTGCAGCATTTATTGAAAATCTGATTGGTGGCAACCAGTTAGATGAAGCAGTGAATAAATCTCTGGTCGACCAGATGTTGGTTGAACTGGACAAAAAAATCAGCGCGCAGATGGATGAAATTCTCCACGACGAGAAATACCAGCAAATGGAATCGGCTTGGCGTGGCTTGAAACTGTTCGTTGATCGTACCGATTTCCGCGAAAACAACAAAGTTGATTTGCTGCACGTCACCAAAGAAGAGCTGCTGGAAGACTTTGAATTTGCACCAGAAACAACTCAATCTGGCTTATACAAACACGTTTACTCCTCAGGTTATGGTCAGTTTGGTGGTGAACCAACCGGCGCTATCATTGGCAACTTCGCTTTCACGCCATCAACACCGGACATGAAACTGCTGCAATACATGGGCGCATTAGGCGCAATGGCGCACGCACCTTTTATCTCTAGTGTTGGCCCGCAATTCTTTGGCATCGATTCTTTTGAAGAGCTGCCAAACATCAAAGACATCAAGTCTACGTTTGAAAGCCCGAAATACACCAAATGGCGTGCACTGCGTGAGTCAGAAGATGCACGTTACATTGGCCTGACGGCGCCTCGTTTCCTGCTGCGTGTTCCTTATGACCCAACAGAGAACCCAATCAAATCATTCAACTATTCAGAGAACGTGAGCCAATCGCACGAGCATTACCTATGGGGTAATACGGCGTTTGCATTCGCAACTCGTTTGACAGATAGCTTCGCGAAATACCGTTGGTGTCCAAACATTATCGGCCCACAAAGTGGCGGTGCGGTTGAAGATCTGCCAGTACACGTATTTGAATCGATGGGCGCGCTGCAAAGCAAGATCCCAACGGAAGTGCTGATCACTGACCGTAAAGAGTTTGAACTGGCAGAAGAAGGTTTCATTGCTCTGACCATGCGTAAGGGCAGCGACAACGCCGCATTCTTCTCGGCAAACTCCATTCAGAAAGCCAAGATCTTCCCGAACACCAAAGAAGGCAAAGAAGCAGAAACCAACTACAAGTTGGGTACGCAACTGCCTTACATGATGATCATCAACCGCTTGGCACATTACGTGAAAGTGCTGCAGCGTGAACAGATTGGTGCTTGGAAAGAGCGTCAGGATCTGGAACGTGAGCTGAACGCTTGGATCAAGCAATTCGTTGCCGATCAGGAAAACCCGCCAGCAGACGTACGCAGCCGTCGTCCACTTCGCGCCGCGAAAATCGAGGTGATGGACGTGGAAGGCAATCCAGGTTGGTACCAAGTTTCTCTGGCTGTTCGTCCGCACTTTAAGTACATGGGGGCGAACTTCGAACTGTCGCTGGTAGGCCGTCTGGATCAAGCATAACCATGACTTACATTGCACCTGAAGAGAGTGCATTTGGTGTTGGCTTCTTTGAACGTTTGGAAGCCAATGCTAAACCCATGTCTCTGACCCAAGGGCCAGATGCATGGGATGTACTCGAATCCGTTAAGCGTAATGTGTCCAATATCCTCAATACACGAATCGGTGGTGCTCAAAGCGCCCCGCATCTCGGGTTAGTGGATTTTAACGACGCTACTTTGGAAACCATGGACTTGTCGCTGCGCATCAAACTGGCGATTCAGCATTGTCTGGAACGTTATGAGCCGCGCTTAAAACAGGTACTAGTGCGTGCCGACTCGGACCATTTCAATCCTTTAACGCTGCGTTTCCACATTGTGGCCAGCATTAACTGCGATGCATTACACAAGAAAGTTCAGTTCAGTCTGTTACTGGATCAAAACAGAAAGTATCGAGTGTTTTAATCACCATGACTCAAGACAAGTATTTCAGGGAAGAGCTCGCTTTTCTTAAAGAGCAGGGGAGAGAATTTACCGAAATTCACCCTCAGCTGTCGCGCTTTCTGCATGGCAGAACAACCGACCCGGACGTTGAACGTCTGTTGGAAGGTTTTGCGTTCCTGACTGCGCGTCTGCGTGAAAAAGTCGAAGATGAATTCCCTGAACTGACACACTCGATCATCAACATGCTGTGGCCGAACTATTTGCGGCCCGTGCCGAGCATGAGTGTGGTGGCCTTTACACCGGACAAAAGCGTCAGTGAAAAGCAGACCATTACACGCGGCACACAACTGGATAGCAAACCCGTGTTTGGCACTAAATGCCATTTTCGAACCTGTCGAGATGTTGCTCTCTATCCGCTTCATTGTCTGGACGCCAACGCGGAACACACGCGCGAAGCAACCACCATTAAATTAGTGATGAAGATGAACGGCGACATTTCGATTGGTGATGCTGAACTGGGTGATTTGCGTTTTTACTTAGGTGGGGACAAGTACAGTTCACAAATGCTGTATCTGTGGCTCAACCACTATCTGGATAAAGTCACCGTTGAAGTGAATGGTGCGGTGTTTACTCTGCCGCGTAATACGTTTGCAACAGTGGGCTTTAAGAGCGACGAATCGTTGTTGCCTTATCCAACTAATGTTTACGAAGGCTACCGCATTTTGCAGGAATACCTGTCATTTCCGGAAGCGTTCCACTTTTTTGATCTCAAGGGATTGGGGCAAGCACTGCCAAAATCGGTGCACGGCGAATTCACGCTGCACATTCATTTATCCAAAACGTTGCCTGCCGACGTTCGCGTGCGTAAGGACAATTTTCAGCTCTATTGCACCCCAGTGATCAACCTATTCGAACATGATGCCGACCCAATCGATCTCAATGGTCGCAAATCGGAATACCGTATTGTGCCGTCAAGCCGCTATCCGGCGCACTATGAAGTGTTCAGCGTTGATAGCGTGGTGGGTTGGCAGGACAACAGCCAAGCGGGTCAACGGGTGCGTGGCGAGAAGCGTGTGTACTCCTCATTTGAAAGCTTTCAGCACGAAGTAGAACGTGTTCGTCATCGTCAGGCGTTGTATTACCGCACACGCATTAAAGAAAGCATTCGCGGTGACGGCTTTGACTCATTTGTGTCCTTTATTCGTGGTGATGAAACCTTGTCGGTAGATGTTGATGAAGCGGTGTCAATCAAACTGACCTGCACCAACCGTCTGTTACCGTTGGAACTGGGCATTGGTGACATTTGTGAGCCGACCGATACCTCGCCGCCGTATGCGACGTTTCGCAACATCACCGTGCCGTCGCAGTCACTGCGTCCGGTTCTTGATGGCAGCCTGCTGTGGACACTGATTTCCAACTTGTCACTCAACTATTTGTCGCTGCTGTCCAAAGATGCGCTCAGCTGTGTGTTGCGTGCTTACGATTTTCGCGCGCTGGTCGATCGTCAGGCAGAGCGTGTGGCGCGTCTGCGCATGGACGGCATCAGCAAAATCGAATCACAACCGGTGGACAAAATGCTGCGAGGCTTACCCGTGCGCGGCCTGCAATCGACCCTCTACATTGATCAGGCTGGTTTTGGTTCAGAAGGCGATTTGTATCTGTTTGGCACGGTACTGAGCCATTTTTTTGCGCTCTACGCCAGCATCAATTCGTTTCATGAGCTGGTCGTCATCAACGTTAGTAACCAAGAGAAATACACATGGGGAACACAGACCGGAATGCAGCCGTTGATATGACGGCTGACAGCCAGCTGGTGCCCCAATCGCACTTGCCTGGTGATGTACGTGCTTACAACTTCTATCAGTTGGTCGAATTGTTACAAAAACTGCAGCAATTCAACCCAGAGTCGGAAGAGTGGGAGCGTCAGTGTCAGTTGGTATTCAGTGCAAACCCAAGCCTTGGTTTTTCGCCATCAGACGTCAATTCCCTGCACGAGCGCGCAGATGAACGCCTGGTGATGCTGACCAACTTTTTTGGCTTGTCTGGCGCGCAGTCACCCTTGCCAGGATTCATCATCGAGCAACTGGTTAATGAAGAGCCGGGTGGTTTTAAGCAGCCATTTCTCGATTTTTTTAACAATCGGCTGATCAACCTCGTGTATCGCATCTGGCGAAAGTATCGCTATTACGTGCGCTTTCAGCCGGATGCTAAAGACGCCTTTTCCGCTCAGTTGTTTGCATTGGTCGGGCTGGGTGATACCGACTTGCGCGGTGAGACCCCCATCAACTGGTGCAAGATGCTGGCTTACGCTGGCACTTTGGCCGGACGTAGCCGCTCACCGCAGGTGGTGGCCGGCATCATCGCCCACTGTTTCGATTTGCAGGATGTGCAAATTCGCCAGTGGGTGCGCCGTAAGGTGCATATCGACAAATCCCAGCAATTGTCGCTGGGGCAGCAGAACGCTCAACTGGGCGTTGACAGCATGGTGGGTGAATCAGTGATGGACTGCAACGGTAAGTTTGTCATCTGTATCGGTAAGTTGTCGCGCGAGCGTTTCGCCGATTTTCTTCCTTCCGGTAAGGAACACCAACCGCTGTGTAAATTGGTGGAATTTATTTTGCGTGAGCAGATGGCCTACGACGTAGAGCTGACCATGGATGAAGATGAAGCGCCAAAACTGAGCCTGGCCGCTGACAGTGGTGTGGCTCTGGGATGGACTTCGTTTCTGGGTGACAACGCGCAAGACCAACACGTTCTGATTCAAGTGAGGCAATAACAGATGAACGCAATGACTCAGACGTCACTGATCCTTCAGGTGGCTAACGTACAACTGCTCGAATCGGGCCTGACCGCTCAGTCACACTGGACTGCAGAAGGCGGCAACATCGGATCTGAATCATGGGCAACCTGGCGACTGAAAGATGCTCAAGGCCGCGTGAAACCGCAGCATTGCGCGATTGTCTCGATTGATGGTGCGTTTTGTGTTCGCGATTTGTGTGGTGACACCTATGTGAATGGATCACACATGCCGCTGGGTAAAGATCAGTTGGCGAAGCTGGAACACAAAGACGAAATCACCGTCGGGCCTTACCAGTTACGCGTGTCATTTGGTCATGCGGACGATCATGAGCGTAATTCTGGTCCGCTGGATGCGATGTTTAAAGCCGATCAGGTCGATCTGCTGGCGGATGAACCTTTCGATGATGAAGAACTGTTGGACGACGATCAACCTGCTGTTAATGCCGATCCACTACTGGCACTTGATGCGCTGCTTGAGGCCAAAGACGACGCCGATGCACTGCTGCGTGATGTTGAGCTGAAAGAAGACAGTGACAAGCCACAATCCTTGGTGCCGGAAGATAACCTGGTTCTTCATGATTTGAAATTTACTCCGCAGGCAGACAGCGAATACGAAATGACGTCATCAATCCGATTGAAAAAAATTCTGGGCTTTGGCCAGCGCAAAGATGATGCCGCGCAACGCGACATTGAGCCTGAGCATCAGCCGCTACAACAAACAACAGCACCATCACTACAAATCAATACTCACAACGTATCAGAGGGCTTAATAATGGATGAAAAAGTATTGGATCTTCTTGAAGAAGAAGTCGCCAAAAGTCTGCAACCAGCTAAGGCAGAAAGTGCCACAAGTTCCGCTGGCGGTAAACATTTGCTGACTGGCCCAATGCTGCAGGGACTGGGAATCGATCTTAGTCAGGACACTGACATGGAACGCATGCACTTTTTGTCTCAGGAACTGGGTGAGTCGCTGCAGGCGTGTGTCAAAGGCTTGCTGGAACTGCATCAACAAGTCAGTGAGGGTCGCTTTGGTACCATGAACCGTAACCTGCAACCTATCGAAGATAACCCACTGCGTCTGGGGCTCTCTTACGAGCAAACTATCCGCACCATGTACGATGCCGACAAGAGTTTGGTTCACCTCTCTGCACCAGCGGCGATTTCAGAAAGCCTGAAGAACGTGCGCGACCACAACGAAGCAATGCAACATGCGACATCGGAAGCGCTGAATCAGATTCTGAACGCGTTCTCTCCGCAGGTGTTGTTGCGCCGTTTCCATCACTACAAACGCAATACAGACAACAGCACAACCTCGGATGAAGCGTGGGCGTGGAACATGTACTGCAACTACTACCAAGAGCTGACTTCCAACCGTCAACGCGGTTTTGAAAAGCTGTTCTGGGAAATTTTCGAACAGGCTTACGACAAGAAAATTCGTGAGAAGCAACTGGAGCTCTAATCGTGAACAAACTGCTGTTTATGCTGCTTTCGTTGCTGGTATTGACCGCCTGCAGTTCGACGGAACCGTACGAGCCAGCGAAACAGCCGACGAAAGTCACGTTCAGTCTGCTCGCTGATGACGGGGTGAACCCTAGTATCTGGGGTGAAGCGTCTCCGGTCGAGATTCAGGTGTTTGAACTCAAAGATGACTCGATGTTCATGTCCGCCGATTACGACCAACTGAAAGCGGACTACAAAAAGGCGCTTCGCAGCAACTTCGTCAAAAATTACGACTACGTGCTGATGCCGGACCAGTTCAAGTTTGTGAATGCGTTTGAAGTGGATGAAGAAACAAACTACATCGGCGTGATGGCGCACTTTTCTGATCCGGAAATCAGTGAATGGAAAAAGGCCGTCAAAGTGCTGAACAAAGGCAGGGAATACCATCTGCTGATGTTTTTCAAAGATTACGATGTGAAATTGGATAGGGTGGAATAACAAAAGATGTTTGCGCGTAACCGTGTCATTTGGAATGAGGGGCTGTTTATCAAGCCGCAACATTTCCAGCAGCAGCAACGTTATGTGGAGTACCACATCGACGAGCGTATGACCGCTGTCAGCCGTTATCTGTACGGTGTGTCTGAGCTGTCACTCAATCCTGAATATTTATCTTTTGGTCGCATTGCCATTGAACGCGCGGTCGGCATCATGCCTGATGGTACGGCGTTTCGCATTCCTCAGGAAGACGCGATGCCAGATGCCTTAGAAATCGAAGACGCGTCACTCGCTAATCAACTGGTGTATCTGGCGGTTCCGCTGCGCAGTGAATCGCTGATGGAAGTGAACTGGCCGGAAGAAAGAGGCACCGGGCGCTATGTCAGTCGCCGCTTGGAAGTGCGTGACGTGCACACAGTACAGGGCGATACCACGACCATTGATGTCTCGCCAGTGCGCATGCAACTGATGCTGGAAAAAGAAGATCGCAGCTCGTTTGCCTCCATCGCCATTGCACGTATTCTTGAAAAACGTCCGGACGGCAGCGTGGTGATGGATCCGGATTTCATCCCTTGTCACCTCAACGTGGTGGGCAATGCTGCGCTGCACCGTTTCATCAACGAAATGTCCGGTCTGATGCGCGAGCGCGCCAAGAACATTGCGCAGCGTATCAGCTCGCCGTCTCAGGGCGGCGTTGCCGATGTGTCGGATTTTATGTTGCTGCAAGCACTGAACCGCCTACAGCCACAGATGCAACATTTGGCAGAGTTGCGTAGCCTGCATCCCGAACGTTTGTTTGAGTGCCTGGCGTCAGTGTGTGGTGAACTGGCGACGTTTACGGACGAAAGCCGTCTGCCGCCAGCACTGCCAAGTTACAACCACGACATGCCCAGCCAATCTTTTGGCCCCTTAATTCGCAATCTGCGTCAGAGTTTGAGCGTGGTGCTGGAGCCTCGCGCCGTTTCGATTCAACTGGACAAGCGCAAGTACGGCCTGATGGTGGCGCCAGTGCACGATCCGCAGTTGATGGACAGCGCCGAATTTATCATTGCGGTGAAAGCACGGATGCCGCTCGACGATCTGCGTCGCCTGTTTACGCAGCAGACCAAAGTGTCGTCGGTGGAGAAAATTCGCGAACTCATTTCCCTGCAACTGCCGGGTATTCCGTTGATTTCATTGCCTGTGGCTCCTCGTCAGTTGCCATATCACGCAGGTTATACCTATTACCAGCTGGATAAAACCAGCCCAGCTTGGGCGATGCTGAATCATTCGAGCGGCTTTGCGTTCCACGTCGCTGCGGCATTTGACGATCTCGACCTGCAATTCTGGGCGATTAGGAGTTAATCATGGCGTTAAGTAAAAAAGAGACCCAATACAGCAGCTTGCTCTTCGATGACGTGCAGCAGATCAACCATGATCAGGACTTCTGGTTCCAACTGCGTGGCGACAATCCCAATGTGCTGATCGATGCGGCGACGCCGCTGTTTGGTTTGTCACTGCGTGTCCGTTCTTTGGCGGCCTGCGACAACATTGAGCAAATCTATAACCAGACCATTGAAGAGATCAAAGCTATCGAGATTGAGCTGGCTGAACAAGGCTTTGAACACGCGATTCTGATGGCGTATCGCTACATCCTGTGCGCGTTTCTGGATGAAGCGGTGATGGGCACCGAATGGGGCGCATCCAGTGTTTGGGCGGAGCATTCTATGCTGTCGCGTTTTCACAATGAAACGTGGGGCGGCGAAAAAGTCTTCACGATTCTGAGCCGGTTGGAAGGTGAACCCAAGCGTTATCAGGCGCTGTTGGAATTCATTTATCAGTGCTTGGTGTTGGGTTTTGAAGGCAAATACCGGGTGATGGACGGTGGTCAACTGGAACGTGAAAAGGTCATCGCCCGCTTACACGGCGTTCTGGCGAGCCTTGAAGAGGAAGAGCCACAGGATCTCACGCGTGCCACTGACCATGTTGTGCGCGCCAAATATAAACTGAGCCGTCAGTTGCCAATCTGGTCGATTTTTGCCGGTTTTGCCCTGCTGTGGGTAGGACTCTTTCTCGGCTATACCTATTTGCTGCACAGCAAATCAAGCGACGTGTTAAATCAACTCAATCAAATACTTTAAAAAAATTATAAGGCTAGGTAATCGCTGTGATTCGTATTGAACTACCCACTCTGATTTCAAAATTAAACGCCCAAAGCAAGCTGGCCCTTGAGCAGGCTGCCTCTCTGTGTATCGAACGTCAGCATCCGGAAGTGACATTTGAGCATTATTTGGATGTGCTGACGGACAACCCGCTGTCGGATGTGCGCTTGATTCTCAAACAAGCCAATCTGGATCTGGATACCGTGAAACAGGCTTTGGCCGCCAGCTATGCGCGCGAGCAGGTGCTCGATACTTATCCGGCATTTTCACCGCTGCTGGTCGAACTGCTGCAAGAAGCATGGCTGCTTTCTACCACCGAACTGAACCAAAGCGAATTGCGTTCGGGTGCAATTTTCCTCGCGGCAATCACACGCGCTGATCGTTATCTGCCTTTCAAACTGATCAGTCTGTTTGAAAGCATTAACCGTGAAAATCTGAAAAAACATTTTGATGTGATTGTGGCTGATTCGGCAGAAACTGAAGTGAGCAAACCAGCAGCAACCAAGGGTGTTACCAATAGTCTGGAAGGGAACAATTCGCCGCTGACCAAGTACTGCACCAACGTGACTGAACAGGCGCGTAATCAAGAACTGGATCCGGTGCTGTGTCGTGAGAACGAACTCAACCTGATGATTGACATTCTCTGCCGCCGCCGCAAAAACAACCCGATTGTGGTCGGGGATGCGGGTGTCGGTAAAAGTGCCATGATTGAAGGCTTGGCGCTGCGTGTGGTCGCAGGCACCGTGCCGACACAGCTCCAAAACGTTGAGCTGCTCTCGCTGGATCTCGGTTTGCTGCAAGCGGGTGCTTCGGTGAAAGGGGAGTTTGAGAAACGCTTGAAAGGCGTGATCGATGCGATTAAGAGCTCGCCAAAGCCTGTCATTCTGTTTATCGATGAAGCGCACACCTTGATCGGCTCCGGAAATCAGGAAGGCGGCAGTGACGCGGCAAACTTGCTGAAACCCGCTTTGGCGCGCGGCGAACTGAGCACCGTCGCGGCGACGACGTGGAAAGAGTACAAAAAATATTTTGAAAAAGATCCGGCATTGACGCGCCGTTTCCAACTGGTGAAGTTAGAAGAACCGACGATTCACCAGGCGGTCGACATTCTGCGCGGCCTCAACAGTGTGTATGAAAAAGCGCATAACGTGTTGATCACCGATGATGCGTTAAAAGCGGCGGCGGAATTGTCTGCTCGTTATATCTCAGGTCGTCAGCTGCCGGATAAAGCGATTGATGTGCTGGACACCGCTTGTGCCCGTATCGCCATCAACATGACCACGCCACCCAAACGTCTGGCGCTGCTCGAAACTGCGTGTCACCAACGTCAGTTGGAAATTGACATGCTGGAGCGCGCGCAATACCTCGGTCGGGAAGTCGATCATGCTCGTCTGGATGAGCTGCGCACTCAGGAACTGGCGGACGAAGCGGAAAAAGCCTCGCTGACCGCAAGCTGGCAGCAACAAAAAGCACTGATTGAGTCGATCATCGCTCTGCGAGCGGAACTGATGGCCATGTCGACGGCAGATGATTTGGATGAGGACGCACGCTCTGCGCTGCAGGCGGATCTCGCAGCGCAATATCAGGCACTGGAGGCAATAGCGCACCATGAGCGTTTGATGCACCCACAGGTCGATGCAGAGCAAATCGCCGAAGTCATTGCCGACTGGACGGGCGTTCCGGTTGATCAAATGAACACCGATGAGCTGTATAAAATTACCCACCTGACGGACATTCTCGGCGCGGCAATCAAAGGTCAGGACACTGCGATTGAGCGTGTCCATCGCCATCTGCTGACGGCACGTGCGGATCTGCGTCGTCCGGGACGTCCGAAAGGCGCTTTCTTGCTGGTGGGACCCAGTGGCGTAGGGAAAACCGAAACGGTGGTGCAGCTTGCCGAGCAGCTCTACGGTGGTAAGCAATTCCTCACCACCATCAACATGTCAGAATATCAAGAGAAGCATACAGTTTCACGTCTGATCGGGTCGCCTCCTGGCTATGTGGGCTACGGCGAAGGCGGCATCCTGACCGAAGCGATTCGCAAAATGCCATATTCCGTCGTGCTGCTGGATGAAGTGGAAAAAGCCCACCCTGAAGTACTGAACATTTTTTACCAAGCGTTTGATAAAGGTGAACTGGCCGATGGCGAAGGACGCTTAATCGACTGCCAGAACATTGTGTTCTTCCTGACATCGAACCTTGGTTATCAAACCATCGTTGATTTTGCTGACGATCCCAAAGCTCTGGATGAAGCGCTGTACCCAGAACTGGCAGCATTCTTTAAGCCAGCTCTGTTGGCGCGTATGGAAGTCATTCCATATATGCCACTCAACAAAGAGATTCTTGAGCTGATCGTCAAAGGCAAACTGGCGCGTCTGGAGAAACTGTTCCGTGATCGCTACAACGCTGAGGTGGTGATTGAAGATCGCTTGATTGAAGAGATCTTAAATCGCGCCACGCGCAGCGAAAACGGTGCACGCATGCTTGAAGCCATCATTGAAGGTCAATTGTTGCCGCCCGTATCGCTGGCGCTGTTAAATAAACTGGCGGAGAAGCAACCGGTACATCGTATTCATCTTGATGCGCAGGACGGTGAATTCAAAGGAGAGGTAGAGTAATCATGAGTAACTGGCTCGCTTTCACCGCCGATCTGGTGGGCCTTCGAAAGCCGCACCAGCTGGCGACCCGGTTTGTTGACATCATTGCAAAGGAGCTTGGGCTTTCAAATGCAATGCTGTTGATGCCCAGCTCCGATGGTCGTCTATTGGTTCCTCATGATGAACGTCTGACCTATTCGTGGGCAGTAACGGATTTTGATAATCCGTTTGCTCATGTACTGCAATCGTCGAAAGCCATGCATCTGACCGCAGAAGAGCTGGTGTTCTGGCAGTCAAACCGCACGTTTGGCCAACTGGTGTCAAAAGTGGGAATGTTTGATTCCGTGTGGATTCAACCGTTGCCGATGGGACATCGTCATGTGCAATCGATTTTGCTGCTGATTGGCGAAAGCCATGTGGTGGCGAACATTTTCCAGGATGAGGGATTCCTTAAATTCATCGATGTGTTCTCGCAGCAGTGGTCACTGCTGCATGACATGGAGCGTGAAGAGCAGAACCGCCGCGTGCTTAAAGAGTCGCTGTGTGACATTCAGCGTGACTCCGTGCAGCGTGTGTTGGTGAGCGATCTGTCACGCAAACTGATTGGTGACAGTGAGGTCATGCAGAAGCTGCGTGAACAAATCGTCAGTGCAGCCAGCTCTAATCTGTCGGTGATGGTACAAGGCGAAACTGGCACGGGTAAAGAACTGGCAGCCGAAGCGGTGCACGATCTTTCATCACGCAAACATTCGCCGTTTGTGGCTATTAACTGTGCCGCCATTCCGGAAAACCTGCTTGAAAGTGAACTGTTTGGTTACTGCAAAGGCGCCTTCTCCGGTGCAGACAGTGACAAGCAGGGGCTGATCGCCCAAGCCAACGGCGGCACTCTGTTTCTCGATGAAATTGGCGATATGCCGCTGGCGTTGCAAGCGAAGTTGCTGCGGGTTCTGGAGTCAAAAACCTTCCGCCCGGTCGGGGGCAAACAAGAACTGACATCAGACTTTCGCTTAGTGTCGGCAACGCATGTCAACTTGTTGGATCAGGTGCGCCGCAAAGCGTTTCGTCAGGATCTTTACTATCGTCTGTTCCAGTATCCGATTACCCTGCCGCGCCTTGCTTCCCGTCTGGATGATGTGGATCTTCTGGCGCAGCATTTTGTGCGTGTGTTCAATCAGCAGCATGGCAAAAACATTCGCGGCCTGCACTACAGCGCGATCGATTGCCTTAAACAGCATGATTTCCCGGGCAACGTCCGTGAACTCAAGCACTTGATTGAGTTTGGCTGCGCGCAAACGGCCGATGGTACGCAGGTTGAAGAGCACTGTTTTACGCACCGCATTGCTTCCATAGCGATGCTGTCGCCAACGGTGTCCGCTCACGACGAGACAATCATTCCGCAGGTTAATCAACCTCAGGCTCAGCACACCAGAGCGGCGGCTGATCACAACTACTCGGTGATTAACGATCTCAAACAAGCACTGAGCGACTTTGAAGAAAAAATCATTCGCGAACGTCTCAACCATTTTTCGGGTGACCGCGCCAAAGCGGCGCAGAGCCTTGGTATTCCTAAGCGCACGCTGGCATACAAATGCCAGAAGCTGGAGATCAAGGCGTTATGACAAGATCGCTATATACACTTTCTGGGGCCAGTTCACTGCTGCTGATGTTCTCGGCTTCTGTATGGGCTCAAGAGTCCAATGAGTTAGTGACGCAGGCTGAGCAGTGCCGCGTCATCTCGGGGCGACTAGAGCGTTTGGCCTGTTTTGACCGCGTTTTTCAGACACCCGTGGATGAAGTGGTGATCGCACCTAAGCAGAACGTGCCACCTTCTTGGCAGCGAGCCATGCAGGCTGTCGCTGGCAGTGAAGCGGCGATGGTGTTAGTGACCGAAGGCGAAGGTAAGGGCAGCAACGCTTGGGTTGCTCTCAGAGCACTCAATCGCACCACACCGTTTGAGCATAATGCAAAACCCGTACTGATGGTGAGCTGCATTGATAACCTGAGCCGCGTTGAACTGGCGCTGCCAAGCAGTGTGGAAGATGCACGCATTCAGATATCGGTGGCCAATGCACAGCCGGAGTATCTGCGCAGTGATGATAACGGTGTCCTGATGTCGTCGGCACGCGGCATTCCCGCCATTGAAATGATGAAATCGATGGCAAGAGAACCGCGTCTGGTGCTGCGCTCCAACTCACCATTTGCGGACGGTTTGCAGTTTGATGCGAGTGAACTTAACGACGCGTTGTCGGCACTGCGTGAACGCTGTGGTTGGTAGGAGGCCTGAATGGAAATAACCGAATACCGCCGCTGTGTGGCACAGCCGATTGCTGGAGATAATCCGGTCGGTGAACGTTTGATTGACGATCCCCTGTTTGACTTCATTGAAGATCAGATGATGAAAGTCGGCTCACTGTCGCATAGCAGCGTGCAGTGGGACGAAGTGGAACACAGTGCGCTGAAATTACTGCAGGACAAGACCAAAGACATCAAGCTGATGGTGTATCTGCTGCAATGCCTTCACAACCAACTTTCGCCTTCCCGTTTTATTCTCTCATTTGAACTGATGAGCGATTTTATGGCGTCTTTCTGGGAAGAAAGTTACCCCGCACCGGGCAAGCGCGGCAATCTGCCAAGACGCAAATTTTTCAGTCAGATTGCGCAGCGTTTTTCGATGGCGACGGAAAAAATCGATTTTAATCAGTTTGATGCGCAGGACCGCCAAGCATTAGGTGAGGCGGTGGATGCGTGGAAAAAAATCATTGAAGCGCAAGGGCTGAGTTCGGATGTGGTCGAAGCGGTCGCTCGCTCGGTTCAGAGTGAACTGAATAAAGTGGAAGCGCGTCAGCAAGCCGAGCAGCAGCAAACGGCCAAGCCTGCAGATACGCCGCGCCCGACCACGGCCAACTCAGCCTTGTCGGTGGATAATTCCAGTGACAAAGCGGCCAAGCAAACGCTGCTCAAAGTCGCGGATTTTCTTGCTGAGCAGGAGTTTGGCATTGCGCTGTCGATTCGCCTGCGCCGTTATGCCGTTTGGGGTTCGATTACTACGCTGCCGGATCACAAAGCCGACGGTGAAACCATGCTGCGCGGTATGCAGCAAGATCGAATTAAAGATTATCAGGACCAGATGCGCCATGCGGATCTGACACTCTGGCGCAAGGTCGAGCAGAGCCTCACGCTCTCCCCGTACTGGTTTGACGGCCAACTGATGAGTTTCACCATTGCGCAAAACTTGGGCAAAGAGAGCTGGTGTCTGGCTATTACTGAAGAAACGCAACAATTTCTCGCCCGAATGCCTTCGCTGCTGGAACTCAAATTCAAAGGGGGCGAACCGTTTGTCTCCGACAGCGTGAAGGAGTGGCTGGCATCCGGCAACGGCTCGACTGGCGGGCAAAGTGTGGGCGGTGATTGGCAGGAAAAGCGCAAAGAAGCGATGGCTTTGGCTAAGGAAGGCGGCATCGCGGTCGCCTTGTCGATGCTCAATGATGGCCTAGTGGCAGCCACGGAACCGCGCGACAAATTTTACTGGCGGATGCTCTCTGCCGATCTGCTCAACGCCAATCATCTCGATGCGATGGCGAAAGAGCAGTACCAAACTTTACATAATCAAGTCACCACCATGCAGGTCACCGATTGGGAGCCGTCGCTGGTGGAACAACTAGAACGATATACAACGTCAGAGTAAACGAAGGACACAATTCACATGTGGAAATTTATTGTTGGAATAGTGAGAAAGCTTAAGCCAGGTATGGTGGCCGCTTTACCGATTTTGCTATTCACCACGTTCATTTTACTGAACGTCGCAATTTGGTGGGCGGGCCCTTGGCTAGAGGTTTCCGGTCACAAGCCGCTCGAGTCTGTGGCTGCTCGTGCTGTCGCAAGCAGTTTGTTTACTCTGGGCGCATTCGCCGTTTGGGGCTTCTGGCAATGGCGTAAACTGCAAGGCTATAAAGCGCAGCAGAAACGTGATGAGCAACTGCGCCAAGACCCGATTCAGCTGTTCGAAGAACGTCAGGAAGTCGAACTGAATCAGGTCATGGTCAACATGAAGCAGAACCTCAATAAGCGCAATTATTTGTATGCGCTGCCGTGGTATCTGGTTTTGGGGTTAGAAAATGCAGGCAAAACCAGCCTGATCAACCGCTCCGGCCAGAAATTCGTGTTCTCTTCAGTGATGCGTGCTTCGGGACAAAAAAGCGAAAACCCGTACTCGTTCGACTGGTGGATCGGCGATGAATCGGTACTGATTGACCCGGATGGTGAGCTGCTGACTCAGGGCAATCGCAGTGAAGACAACGACGGTGCGATGGAGCGCCGTTTGTGGCTGCATTTTGTCAACTGGCTGGACAGAACCCGCAGTCGCCGCCCGCTGAACGGTATCGTATTGGCGTTGGATGTGTCGCATTTGGCGACGGCGACGGCATCGGAGCGTAAAGCTTACGCCAGTTTGCTGCGTGCCCGTCTGCGTGAGTTGATGGAAACACTCTCAACGCGTTTACCAGTGTATATTGCGCTGACCAAGCTTGACCTTCTGTACGGTTTTGAACCGTTTTTCAAACACTACACTAAGAGCCAGCGTGAAGAAGTGCTGGGCTTTACTTTCTCGCTGGATTCAATTGATAACCTGGATCACTGGTTGGAAGAGTTTGCCAAAGAATACGCCGAGTTTGTCGAGCGTATTAATGGGGTACTGCCACATGCGGTATCGGCACCAATGTCGCTGGATGAACGTAATGCCATCTACAGTTTTACTCGCCAGATCTCCGGTTTGAAAGAGATCCTGACACAGTTTTTCCAAGATGCCTTGGCGAGTGATCAGTTCTCCACCTCGGCACTGGTGCGCGGGGCTTACTTTACTTCGGTGTATCAGCAAGGTGTACCAACCAACGCATTCGATGATGCGGCGTCTCGCCGCTACGGCCTGTCGCATGCGATCAATACTGCTCAGCACGCGAAAAACTCGACCATCTATTTCACCCAGAAACTGTTCAGTAACATCATTTACCCGGAAGCCGGACTGGCTTCGGATAACTTTCGGATTGCGCGCCAAAAGCGCCGCTTGATCGCGTTGTCGTTTCTCACTTGTTCAATTGCGACCGTTTTGCTTGCGGGGACATGGCATCGCAACTACCTGGCTAACATTAAGCATTCCGATGCGGTTCTGGCTAAGGTCAACCAGTACAAAGATCAGTATCCGTCCAATGTCTATCTGGCGTCGCAAAAGGATGTGCTGGAGCCGCTGAACAAGATTCGTGAAGCCACGTTGGAATTTGGTTTCTTCCGTGAAAAACCCCGCTTTATTTCTGACTTTGGCCTCTATCAGGGCCATACCATCGGGCCGATGGTGGAAGCGACGTATCTGAACCTGCTGGAAAGCCGCTTTCTGCCTCTTTTGATGGCGGACGTGGTGGTCGATCTGAATCAGGCGCAGACGGATGAAGAGAAGCTGGCGGTGCTGAGGGTGTATCGCATGATGGTGGATAAAAGCGGTCGCTATAAAGATTACGTGATGGATTACTTCGCGAAACATTGGCAGCAAGAGTTCTCGGGCCGTCGTGAAATTCAGGAGGAACTGCTGGGTCACCTCGATTACGCCATGCGTCATACCGATCTGGCAGGCGAACGTGAACGCGGTGACAAAGTCGCGAATCAGGTGATGAAGCCTTATGATAAGACCATCGCGAAAGTGCAGAGCGATCTGGGTTCGATGCCAAACGACCAACGCGTCTATCGTAACCTGAAGCTGAATGCGCAAACGGTGCTTGGCCCAGCGATTAACCTGCGTAATCTGGTGGGGCCGGTATTTGATGTGGTGTTCGAAGAGCGCGTGATGAACAGCAGCACGCTGTATATTCCGCAGATGCTCACCAAGCGCGGCTTTGAAGATTACTTTATGCCGCAGTCTGAATCGGTGTCGGAACTGGCATTGATCGACAGTTGGGTATTGGGACAGTCAAAGTCGGCGCAATTCAGTGAAGCGGACAAGCAAGCGCTGCGCGATAAGATTCGAAATCTGTATGTCGCGGACTACACCAACACCTGGCGTGCGGCGTTAAATGAAATCGACATGAAATATTTCAGCGATATCAACGACGCCGTCACGGTGTTAGACAACCTGACTGGCAACATTGAACCGCTGCAACGTCTGCTGCGCACACTCGACGACAACACCAAGATGTTTGCCGCGCTGCCAAAAGACGATAGTGCTCAGAAAGAGCTGCTCAAGAGTCCCAAATATAAAGTGGCCTCGATGATCGAAGCGCCGTTCTCTGATTTGAACAATATGATCAAACCGGTTGGAGACAAGCCTGCGTACCTCCATGAAGTGTTGGCATCGGTGGAAGAGCTGAAGAACTATCTGAAATCCATTCAGGATGCGCCGGATGTTGGCATGGCAGCGCTTGATGCAACCAAGGCTCGAGTGAAGCTCGTCAACGCGGACCCAATCTATACCTTGAAGCGCATCTCTTCTGGCTTGCCAAAACCGCTTGATACGATGGTCGCCAAACTGGCGGATGAGAGCTGGTATGTAGTCAAGCAAGAGGCAATCAAACATCTTGAAGTACGTTGGCATGAAGATGTTTATAAGACATTTGAAGAGAAACTGGCGGGTCGTTATCCGTTTAATACGGCATCGAAAAAAGATGCGTCACTGGAGGATTTTGAATCCTTCTTTGCACCAAACGGCACGCTGGATAGCTTCTACAACAATCAGCTACGCATGTTCATTGAAGAGAACATCGCTGTGAATAACGACGATACCTCACAGTCGATCATTCGCAAAGATGTACTGAGTCAGATAAAACAGGCGCAGAAAATCCGTGAAGCCTTCTTTAACCGCAAAGGCATTCTGGATGTCAGTTTCTCGGTTGAGCCTCTGCGTCTGAGTGGCAACAAACGCCGCAGTGTACTGAATGTCGACGGCCAATATCTGGCATACAGTCATGGCCCACGCGATAGCGTGGAGTTGATCTGGCCAAACACGTTGCGTGACTCGGCGGTATCGAAAGTGACTCTGGTTCCGACCAAAGCCAACATGTCACCACGCAGCATCAACATTCAGGGACCATGGGCATTCTTCCGTCTGCTTGACCAGGGAGATGTGGTGGCTGCGAGCACCACGTCAGTGGACTACAAGTTCGCGGTGGATGGCGGCGATATGATTTACCGCATCAACTCAGAAGCGGATGCCAACCCGTTCACAGAACGTTTGTTCAGATCGTTCAAGCTATCTAAAACCTTGTATTAAAAAGTAAAGGAGCGGGGAAACTCGCTCCTGTTTATTTAGGACGCAGTCGTAAATGTCCAACATTTTATTTATTGATAACGCTTACTATCGTCTGACCAATGACATCGATGCCATTCGCCAACTGGATGTCTATCAGAAGATCAGAGATGAAATTAACCGTCGTTTCAATCCGTTAGCGGGTGGAACCGATTGGGAAGCCGTGCGCGAATCTTGCGATGTTTTGGCAAAGAGTGCCGGGCTGGATCTGTTGATGTGTGGCTACTTTGCGGTCGCCAATCTTAAAACGGTGGGGTTGGCTGGCTACGCCAATGGTTTGGAGTTGCTGAGCGTCTGCTTGAGCAATCAAAGTAAGCCGGATGTAAAAACCGCCAAGATGCGTAAAGAGGTCTTGGATTGGGTCAATGCCCGTGTGGTTCAGGAACTCAAAGATCTTAAGCCTAACTACGAATCGCTACGCGACTTATATCGTTGCGAACGTTTTTGCGAACGTATCCATCATCAGCTTGAGCGTCAGCAACCGGAATATCTGGTGGATTTCGAAGGGGTCGGGTTTGCGCTTTTTGAACACATTGACCGCATCGAAACGCAATATCACAGCTTAGTGAAACGCCAACATCAGCAGGCCTTAGAAGCCGAACCTCAGGTGCTGCGACGCGTGCATCGCACGCGATTGTCGCTGGCCTTTGTTACGGGCTGTGTTTTGTCTGTGGGCGCGTTGTGGGGATATCAGGTGATCCCGTGGTTTCACACCAACGATTACGCCACGCGTGTTGAGGTCGCGACGCTCAGCAGCGACGATGCGCGTAGTCATTTTCAAATGTCCGCTTCTGAACACCAAATCTCTCGTTGGAAAAGCGATCTGGTACCACTCTATGAGCGGTCGATTATGCAAAAAAGCGCAATCTCAATGGAACAGAGCAAGCGCGAAGCGATGCATGAGATGGCAACACTACGCA
The DNA here is from genome assembly GCF_900460245.1 of Vibrio fluvialis. Lineage (NCBI taxonomy): Bacteria > Pseudomonadati > Pseudomonadota > Gammaproteobacteria > Vibrionales > Vibrionaceae > Vibrio > Vibrio fluvialis. Next base: position 377,755 of record NZ_UHIP01000002.1, on the reverse strand, counting down.
CACTTTATCCAGACGATGATCAAATCAAGGCAAGCGATGAAGCGTTCAATGCAGAGCAGCGGGCAGCATTGGAGCAAACCGAACTGTTTGTGCAGCGATTTGGCGAAATTCGCACCAAGATGGCCAACATTGCTCTGTTAGCCAAGCGAGAAAAATGGAGTGATTTACAGCGTCAGACTAAATCGTTGGAAGATTTTGCCGTGAGTTTATCGCCAGTGTATGGGCGGGTCGACTATGTACAGAATCTCATCAAGCAGGGTGAGATGGAATCGGCGCGCAAAGAGCTGGAGATTCTGAAAACCCGTCTCAACAATTTGAGCTGGACGATGGCTCAACTGGAAGAATCGTTGAGTGGGCAACCAATAGTGAAACAGTGAAACAGTGAAACAAGACCAAGAAGCAAGAAGTTGCGATAAAAGCAGCTTCTTGCTTGGAGCTGGCAGATAGTTGCCCTAGTGAGTAAAAATCTCAATTTAACTCTTTGAATATCAATAAAAACAAACTGGCACTGAGCTTGCTGAATATCCGGCTCATAAAGTGAAGTCAGTGACGTAATAGGAATGGCAGGATGGCGACGTTAAAGTATCAGTTTCATGTGGAAGGTCTGGAGGACGACACGCTGGTGGTGCGTGGGTTCGACGGGCAAGAAACGCTTTCCAGCGAACGCATCAATGGGCAACCGTGCCACGGTTTTCGTTATCAACTGGAGCTCGCCAGTCGGCTTGCCAATTTAACGCCGGAGATGGTGGTGGATAAAGCCGCGGAGCTGACGCTCTATCGCGACGATATGCTGGTTCAGCGCGTGAACGGCATCGTACGCCGCTTTACGCAGGGCGATACCGGCCATCACCACACCTTCTATTCACTCACGTTGGTGCCTGCTTTAGAGCGTTTGTCTCTGCGCCACAACAGCCGCATCTTCCAACTCAACACCGTGCCGGAAATCCTCTCCATTCTGTTGCAGGAAATGGGCATCAACGACTACGCCTTTGCGCTGACTCGCGACTGCGCGCAGCGTGAATTCTGTGTTCAGTACCGTGAAACCGACCTCGATTTTTTCCATCGCCTGGCGGCCGAAGAAGGGCTGGTGTACAGCTTCATTCATGAAGAAGGCAAACACACGCTGATATTCAGCGACGCCTCAGAGAGCCTACCGAAACTCGGCGAGCCAATCCCGTACAACACGCTGGCGGGCGGCATGATTGAATCGCCGTATATCTCGGCGTTGAGCGTGCACACCCAATCGGAGGTGAGCCAAACGGCGCTGCAGGATTACAGCTTCAAAAAGCCGGCGTACTCGTTTGCCCAGCAAGCGGTCGGGACCGAAATGGCGTACCAGCAGCCAAATTACGAACATTTCGATGCGCCGGGGCGGTATAAAGACGATGTCAGCGGTAAAGCGTTCAGCCAGATCCGCCTTGATTACCTGCGCCGCAACGCGCGCACCGCGACGGGTAAAAGCAACCAGCCGCTGCTGCGTCCGGGGGTGAAGTTTGACCTACAAGAACACCTTGATGACACCTTAAACCGAGATTGGTTGGTGGTGAGTGTCACCAGCCAAGGCACTCAGCCTCAGGCGCTAGAAGAAGCGGGCGGTAATGGCGCGACCACCTACGCGAACCAATTTTCGCTCATCCCGGCGCATCGCACCTGGCGCGCCACACCGCAAGCCAAACCTCAGGTTGATGGCCCGATGATTGCCACAGTTGTAGGCCCGCAAGGCGAAGAGATCTTCTGTGATGAACACGGCCGCGTAAAACTGTATTTTCCGTGGGATCGCTATTCCAACGGTGATGAGCACAGCTCGTGCTGGGTGCGCGTCTCACAAGGTTGGGCGGGCAGCCAATACGGCATGATTGCCATTCCGCGCATCGGTCATGAAGTGATTGTGTCGTTTCTCAATGGTGATCCCGACCAACCGATAGTTACTGGCCGTACCTATCACGCCACTAATACCGCGCCATATGCGCTGCCGGACAACAAAACCAAAACCGTGCTGCGCACCGAAACCCATCAGGGGCAGGGCTATAACGAACTCAGTTTTGAAGACCAAGCGGGCAGCGAACAAATTTACCTGCACGCGCAGAAAGACTTTGATGGCCTGATTGAAAACGACCACACCAGCGTGATTAAGCACGACAAACACCTCACGGTGGAGAACGACCGCTTTACCCAAATCAAAAACAATCAGCATCTGACGGTGGGTGGAGAAAGCCGCACCAAAATCGTGGCTGACAGTAGTATTGAGATTGCTGGCGCTTCACAAAACAAAGTCGCTAAACTGATTGCTGTGCAAACCGGGCGTGAAATTTCACTGAAAGGTGGCACCAAAATTGTGGTCGAAGCCGGTGCAGAGGTTACCTTAAAGGCAGGAGGAAGCTTTGTTAAGGTCGACGCTGGTGGCGTCCACCTTTCAGGATCCGCGATTAACCTTAATGCCGGTGGAAGTGCAGGCAGTGGGAGCAGTTATGGCGGCAAGTCGGCCCTGTTAGCGAAGGACCTTGTCAGTTTGGAATCGCCAGCAGAATTGCAACAGGCAGCGATTCAATCCACGCAAGTCGCTGGTGAGGCAAATATCGTGACTGTGTCTGAACTGGTGGCTCCCGTCTTAGGCGAGGGCGCTCAACAGCAGAGCGCATCATCTCAGGCGGCATCGGGTTCAGCGGTAAATTCAACGCAAGCCGAGAACGACGTTGAATCAACGAAAGAACCTAGATTGAAGTCTGATTTGTTGAAACCGTCCGAAACGCTCAATAAATTAGCGGACCGTGAAGTTGCTTCCTACAAAACGGGTTCAAAGGGTCAAGAAGTTGAATCGATTCAGAAAGCACTGATAAAACTGGGGTTTGATCTCGGTACCTACGGCGCAGATGGCAGTTTTGGCAGTACTACGGAACGTCAGGTCAAAATGTTCCAGCAAAGCTATACACCGTCCCATTCGACACATCCCGACTATAAAGTCGGCAAGACTGATGGCATTGTAGGTCAAGGAACCTTGCTGGGCTTGGATGAGGCGTTGATTGATGGGTGGGTCTACAAGCATGAATGCAAGTTAATGATCAATTTTGAATTCATTAAAGAACTGGAGGGTGTTAAAAAAGATGGCTATGTTCCTGATGTTAAAAATAGTAGTAGCGGAGTAACTATCGCATCCGGTTTTGATCTTGGTGCTAGATCTAAATCAGATTTATTGGCTCTGGGACTGCCTCAAACATTAGTTGATAAACTCACTCCTTATCTAGGATATAAAAAGGACGAGGCTGTAGAATTTTTAGCTAAAAATCCATTGTCAGTAAATGAGCAAGAGTTAGAACTGCTCATTTCTAAAGTCAAAGAGTCTGAAACGAGACGTATTGTTGACCTGTATAACCGGACGTCAAAAACAACCAAGTTTGAATGCTTACCTTGGCAAGCTCAAACTGTGATTGCTTCTGTTTCGTATCAATACGGCTATCTACCATCAGAAACAGAGAATTTTTGGAAACAAGCGATCGAACAAGACTGGTCTGCAATGTTCAATAACTTAATGAAATTTGGTGATAAATATCCAACTCGCAGAGAAAAAGAAGCTGGATTAATCAAGGAAATAAAATGAAAAAACTGCTTTTAGTCTTTCTATGGGGGGTTACCTATTGTGCCCAAGCTTTTCCTACAAATGAGGTATATGCGCATTTGGATATCACCTCCTTTAACAGTTCTTTGGTGCAAAAAGCAGCTCAAGGCCAGAAACACTTTTCAGATCTGAAAATACCTAATCCTGTTATATCTAAAGACACCATTCTTATTGAAAGTGAGTATTGGAAGTACGAGATGCAGTTTGTAAAAGAAGATGATAGCGGGATACATGTTTGCTTTGTCGATAAAGCTAAATGGGGATCATACGATGCTCAAACGCCTATGATCATTCGAAAATATGCAGATGACTACGTTGCCATTAAAATGAATTCTGATGTTTGTGAAGACTTTGCCAAGTAGGTTTGGCTTTCCTTGTTATAGGCAGCTCCTGAAATCATCTGTCGTACTAGAAATGCAGTAAAAAATCAGGCCACACGGCCTGATTTTTTATTACAGAATGATCTGAACTTATTGAAAGATGCAGTGCTTAGCGTAGGAGGTGGCTTCGTTTGCGGTCCAGTCGCCTTTTGGTTTGGCATCCATACTTTCACACCATTGTGGTGTTCCGATCTCTTCCTGGAACAAGCAGTGCTTCGCGAAATCGACGGCGTTTTGCGCGCTCCATTCATTCTTTGGCTTTTCACGCATATCCTGACACCAGCCCGCGCTGCCGACCTCATTTTCACACGCGGTTAGGGCGAGTGCGCTTAGCATGACCAGTGCAATTTTCTTCATCATAAACAATCCTTTTCCGCTGCAAGTGCTTAATGCGCGCCACTATACCCAAATTGGTTGAAGCTTTGTTAAATCTAGGCCAAATATCTGCGCTCGACCAGACTTTATCGGATGGAACAATGGCGCACTTAAATGCATGTGAGTGCTTATAGGGCAACCGATGTCGCACCACTGTTGGCGACTAAAGAATGGCCTTGATGATAGAAAACTCAGTGATCACTCTCACCCTTTGCAGGCGTTGTGAATCGATTTCGGAGATCGAACTCACACTCTGATTTTTACCTTAGTGCAAATCAACAAACTTGCGTTAGGATTTCATCGAAACGTTTCGATGGGTGTTTTTTCTTACTTTTCTGCCCCAGAAAATACTCGGAAAAATTCGAACGTGAGCGAACACGAAGGTAAAACGATGAAAAAAAGTACTCTACTCAACGCCGACCTCTCTTACCTGGTCGCGACGCTTGGTCATACCGATGAAATCACCATTTGTGATGCGGGTTTACCGATTGCTGATGAAACACAACGTATCGATTTAGCACTGACTCATGGTGTTCCAAGTTTTATGGACACTGTGCGCGTGATTTTGTCGGAATCACAAATCGAAGGTGTGGTAATGGCCGAAGAATTTGCCAAAGTCAGCCCGGAACTGCACGCCGCGTTGCTTAACGAGCTGAAAGCGGAAGAAGCACGTTGCAACAAATCCATCGCCATCGCTTACGTCTCTCACGAAGAGTTCAAAGCTCGTACTCATTACAGTCGCGCTGTAGTGAGAACCGGAGAATGCACGCCTTACGCAAACGTGATTTTCCAAGCTGGAGTGGTGTTTTAACGCCGCTCTTAAACTCGATTGAGGACTGACTATGACTCAACCAATTCTGGCTCTCAGCAACATTGAAAAAGCGTTTCCGGGCGTGAAGGCGCTGGATAAAGCGAGCCTGAACGTCTACCCGGGACGCGTGATGGCGTTGATGGGCGAAAACGGCGCAGGCAAGTCGACGCTGATGAAAGTGCTGACAGGCATCTACACCAAAGATGCAGGCTGCATCGAGTATCAGGGCCAGCCAACCAGCTTTAAAGGTCCGCGTGATTCGCAACATGCGGGCATCAGTATCATTCACCAAGAGCTGAACCTGATCCCGGAACTGACGATTGCTGAAAACATCTTCTTGGGACGCGAGAAAACCAGCGCGATGGGACGCATTCTCTGGTCACAGATGTATGCCGAAGCCGACAAACTGCTGGCACGTCTGAATGTCAAACACAGTTCAAAAACTCTGCTCGGTGATTTAAGTCTCGGCGAGCAACAGATGGTGGAAATCGCCAAAGCGCTGTCGTTTGAATCCAAAGTCATCATCATGGATGAACCAACGGACGCGCTGACCGACACGGAAACCGAATCACTGTTTAGCGTGATCAATGAATTGCGTGCGCAAGGTTGCGGCATCGTTTACATCTCGCATCGTCTGAAAGAGATCTTTGAGATTTGTGATGACATCACGGTGCTACGTGATGGCAAATTTATTGGCCAGTGCCGCGTGGCAGATACCAATGAAGATGGCCTGATCGAAATGATGGTTGGCCGTAAGCTGGAAGAGCAGTACCCGCGAGTGGAAGTTAAGCACGGCGATGTTTGTCTGGAAGTGATTGGTCTGACGGGTTCGGGCGTCCACGATGTCAGCTTTACGCTCAAACGCGGTGAGATTCTAGGTATCTCCGGGCTGATGGGCGCAGGCCGCACGGAGCTGATGAAAGTGATTTATGGCGCGCTGCCTTCTGAACGCGGCGTGATCAACCTCAATAACAAAACCATTAATCCGGTAAGCCCGCAGGACGGACTGGCGAATGGCATCGCGTATATCTCGGAAGACCGCAAAGGCGATGGCTTGATCCTCGGTTTGTCGGTGAAAGAGAACATGTCGTTGTGCGCGCTCGATCAACTGACCAAAGGCGTGCAAATCCAGCACAGCGATGAAGTGATGGCGGTGGAAGATTTCATTCAGCTGTTCAACATCAAAACGCCAAGTCGCGACCAAATCATCGGCAACCTTTCTGGCGGTAACCAACAGAAAGTGGCGATCGCCAAAGGACTGATGACGCGTCCAAAAGTATTGATTTTGGATGAACCGACTCGCGGTGTGGACGTCGGTGCGAAGAAAGAAATCTACCAACTGATCAACAAATTTAAAGCCGATGGCATGAGCATCATTTTGGTGTCTTCTGAAATGCCGGAAGTGCTGGGCATGAGCGATCGTATTCTGGTGATGCACGAAGGCCGCATCAGCGGAGAATTTGATGCTAAAGATGCCAACCAAGAAAATCTACTGGCGTGCGCCGTTGGCAAAACGCTGAACGAGGAAGCAGCATGAGTACTAAGACCATGACGAAACCAACCCCGACAGGCGGCAGAAAGCTGCTGAGCAAAGAGTGGCTGATTGAACAAAAATCATTGATCGCACTGCTGTTTTTGATAGTCGTCGTATCATTCTTGAACCCGAACTTTTTTACCGTCGATAACCTGTTGAACATTCTGCGTCAGACATCAGTAAACGCGATCATCGCCGTGGGTATGACGCTGGTTATCCTGACCGCAGGCATCGATCTGAGCGTGGGCTCGGTATTGGCATTGTGTGGCGCGTTTGCTGCCAGCCTGATTGCGATGGAAGTGCCAGTGTTAGTGGCAGTACCTACAGCGCTGCTGGCGGGCGCGGTACTTGGTGGTATCAGTGGCATCATCATTGCCAAAGGGAAAGTACAGGCGTTTATCGCCACGCTGGTCACCATGACTTTGCTGCGCGGTGTCACCATGGTGTACACCGATGGCCGACCAATTTCGACCGGTTTTACCGATACCGCTGATGCCTTTGCCTGGTTTGGTACAGGTTATGCGCTGGGTATTCCTGTACCTGTTTGGCTGATGGTGGTGGTGTTTGCGGCGGCTTGGTATCTGCTGAACCACACGCGCTTTGGGCGTTATGTGTATGCGCTGGGCGGAAACGAATCAGCGACGCGTTTGTCCGGTATTAACGTGGATCGCGTCAAGATTGGTGTGTACGCCATCTGTGGTCTGCTCTCAGCGCTGGCTGGCATCATCGTGACTTCACGTCTCTCTTCTGCTCAACCTACGGCGGGGATGGGATACGAACTGGATGCGATCGCGGCCGTAGTACTGGGCGGCACCAGCTTAATGGGCGGTAAAGGTCGCATCATGGGCACTCTGATTGGTGCGTTGATTATCGGCTTCCTGAATAACGCATTGAACCTGCTCGATGTGTCTTCTTACTACCAGATGATTGCAAAAGCCGTCGTGATTTTGCTCGCGGTACTGGTAGACAACAAAAACAAGTAAACAGTGAAACCACCGGGTTCAGGATTCCTGACCCGGTCCCCTACAATAAAGGACGATGAACATGAAAAAACTCGCAACTTTGATTTCCGCTGCGCTGCTGTCTACCACCGTTTCTGTGTCAGCACAGGCACAGGACACGATGGCAATCGTGCTGTCGACGCTGAACAACCCATTTTTTGTGACCATGAAAGACGGCGCTGAAGCGAAAGCGAAAGAGCTGGGTTACAACCTGATCGTACTCGATTCGCAAAACGACCCAAGCAAAGAACTGTCAAACGTGGAAGATTTGACCGTACGTGGCGTGAAAGCGATTCTGATCAACCCAACCGATTCTGATGCGGTATCAAACGCGATTCGCATTGCCAACAACGCTAAGATTCCGGTGCTGACTCTGGACCGTGGCGCAAGTCGTGGCGAAGTGGTGAGCCACATCGCTTCTGACAACGTGGTGGGCGGCGAAATGGCGGGTCACTTCATTATGGAAAAAGTGGGTGAAAAAGCCAAAGTGATCCAACTGGAAGGCATTGCGGGTACTTCTGCGGCGCGTGAGCGTGGCGAAGGTTTCATGAATGCCGTTAAAGGCAGCGAAATGCAACTACTTGCCAGCCAACCTGCGGATTTCGACCGTACTAAAGGTCTGAACGTAATGGAAAACCTGCTGGCTGCGAACCCAGATGTTCAAGCTGTATTTGCTCAAAACGATGAGATGGCGCTGGGCGCACTGCGCGCAGTTCAGGCATCAGGCAAAAACGTGGTTATCGTTGGCTTTGACGGCACGGATGACGGCATCGCAGCTGTAAAACGTGGCAAGCTGGCGGCAACCGTGGCACAGCAACCGGATATGATCGGTGCGCTGGGTGTAGAAACCGCTGACCAGATGCTGAAAGGCGAAAAAGTGGACGAGTACATTCCTGTACCACTGAAAATCATCTCTGAATAAGCGAGACTCTCTGCTCTCTCCGGCAGGCTCAGGAGAGAGCAGTTCCTACCGCAACGGATAGTGACGGTAGGGCAGGATGAGACAGCTATGACGCTTTACGTCCCTGAGTGAGGCGTCAAATCTCTCTGAATTTCCTATCACATTGTATTCCATTCAAACTGAGGATAACCCTTATGAACAAGTTGGTGGTATTAGGTAGTGTCAATGCTGACCATGTTCTTCAAGTGCCTTCATTTCCTCGCCCAGGCGAGACGCTGCACGGTCGCAATTACCAAGTTATCCCAGGTGGCAAAGGCGCCAATCAGGCGGTCGCCGCCGCGCGTTTAAAAGCGGATATCGGCTTTATTGCCTGCGTCGGCGACGACTCATTTGGCATCAATATTCGTGAAAGTTTTAAGCTTGATGGCATGAACATCAGTGGTGTGAAAATGCAGCCGAACTGCCCGACAGGCATCGCGATGATCCAGGTCTCGGACAGCGGTGAAAACAGCATTTGTATTTCTGCCGAAGCCAACGCCAGACTGACTGCCGAAGCGATTGAACCGGATCTTGCCCGCATTCGCGAAGCTAAGTATCTGTTGATGCAGCTGGAAACGCCGATTGACGGTATCGTCAAAGCCGCACAGGTCGCCAAAGAAGCGCGCACGAACGTGATTCTTAACCCTGCGCCAGCACGTGAACTGCCGGATGAGTTGTTAAGCTGTGTGGATGTCATCACGCCCAATGAAACCGAAGCGGAAGTGCTGACGGGCATTACGGTTACCGACGACGAATCTGCGCAATTGGCGGCGGATGCACTGCATCGCAAAGGGATTGAAATTGTCATGATCACGCTGGGTGCAAAAGGCGTGTGGCTGAGCCAGAATGGCCGTGGCGCGTTGATCCCGGGTTTCCGCGTTCAGGCAACGGACACGACCGCAGCGGGTGATACCTTTAATGGGGCGCTGGTCACTGGTTTGTTAGAAGAAATGCCTCTAGAATCAGCGATTAAGTTTGCTCATGCGGCGGCAGCCATTTCGGTTACTCGTTTTGGTGCCCAGACTTCCATTCCAAACCGGGCGGAAGTGGACGCGTTTTTGGCCAATCATTAATCAAGGAGACAATGACATGGCAACCATGAAGGATATTGCACGACTCGCCGGGGTTTCAACCTCGACCGTCAGCCATGTCATTAACAAGACCCGTTTTGTCAGTGATGAAATCGCCGAGCGGGTCAACAAAGCCGCGCAAGACCTGAACTATGCGCCGTCTGCACTGGCGCGTAGCCTTAAAATGAACCGCACCAAAACCATCGGTATGTTGGTGACAACCTCCACCAACCCGTTTTTCGGCGAAGTCGTGAAAGGGGTGGAGCGCAGCTGTTATCATCAGGGTTACAACCTCATTTTGTGTAACACCGAAGGCGACCATGAACGCATGAAATCCTCCATCAATACGCTGCTGCAAAAGCGTGTCGACGGGGTGATTTTGATGTGTTCCACGCTGGCGGGCGAGCGTATCGACATGTTCGAGCGCTATCCGGATATTCCGGTGGTAGTGATGGACTGGGGCCCGATGCTGTTTGCCAGCGACAAGATTCAGGATAACTCACTGCAGGGCGGCTATATGGCGACCAAGCATCTGATTGAGTGCGGCCACAAAGAGATTGGTTGTATCACCGGCCCGCTGATTCGCCAGCAGGCGCAAATGCGTTATGAAGGCTACAAACGTGCCATTCTTGAAGCCGGGCTGGAGATCAATCCGAAATGGATTGTCGAAGCCGACTTTGAATGCGAAGGCGGTTACGAAGCAATGAACAAAATGATCGAACGTGGCGCGCTGCCGAGTGCAATTTTTGTCAGCAACGACATGATGGCGATGGGCGCGATCAATGCAGCAAACGAACACGGTCTGAGTATTCCTGAAGATGTCTCGCTCATTGGCTATGATGACATCCACATCGCAAAATTTATGTCACCCGCTTTGACCACCATTCACCAGCCGAAATATCGCCTCGGCAAAGCGGCGGTGGAAACATTGCTGAAAAAACTCGACAAAGAGACCAACGAAGCACAAGTGGTGCAGCTGGAGCCGACGCTGGTGGTGAGAAAGAGCGTCAAAACCCTCAACTAACCTTTCTGTAATGCCTGACTAAGCTGGTTCAGCAGCGTGTCGGTCAGGCTGTGCGAAGCTTTGGTGTACAGCGCGCAGATATCGGCGAGAATCGTCTCTTTCAACGCAACAAAACGCACGTGCGGCCAGGCCAGATTAGCGTAACTGGCTGGCACAATTGACAGCAGCCCACGGGTGGAAATCACCGCCAGCAGAGTATTGGGTTCGACCACTTCCTGCAAAATCGTCATCTCAAATCCCGCTTGTTGGCAGTGCTGACGAATCAGCGCAGTCGAGGCGGAATTTTCCTGGCGAAGCATCACAAATTCAGTGTCACGCAACTCCTGCAAGGAGAGCTGTTTACGGGACGCCAAAGGGTGTTGTGCGGGCAGCGCCACCACCATTTTCTCCTGATACAAACTGCGCGTCTGGAGCGGCGCTATCTGTGTCGTGTCGGCAAAACGCACCAGACCGATATCGATTTGGTGTTGCATCAGTGCCTGTTTTTGTTTCTCCGGCGACAGCTCCAGCAGATTGAGCGTCAGGGATGGATTGGCCTGTTGCAACTGATGCAGCGCATCGCCAAACCCAGCCCAGAAAATCGAACTCATCAAACCCAGGTTCAAGGTTGCCTGCTCTTCGCGCGCGCTTTGCGTTACCCGATTAAGCGATGTTTCCAGCACGTCAAAAATGCGTCCACACTCCTGATTCAGCTGTTTGCCTGCCGTGGTTAAGCGCACATTGCGCGTATCGCGTTCAAACAGCACCACGCCCAGAGCGTGCTCCAGCTCTTTAATCTGCGCGCTGAGTGGTGATTTGGTGATGTTGAGTTGTTCTGCGGCCTGACTGAACTGCTGACACTGCGCGACCTGATGAAAATAGCGCAGCATTTTCAGCGTAATACGTTGGCTGGGAGTGGACATAGTGGCTCTTTAATTGTGCTGTATAATCACATAATTGTGCCAAATTTTGAGATTTTGTCAGCACAGTGATTGCGCTAGAGTGAAGCAAATAACATAACGAGGTGAACATCATGTCCGATCCGGTTAATCAAGCTCTGGAAACTATCTACGCGCGCAAGCCTGGCTTTAAGCCTCAGGCCGCTTTTATTCTTGGCTCTGGTCTTGGCGTTATCGCTGATGAGTTGGAAGACAAGGTGGCTATCCCTTACGAGGAGTTAGCCGGATTCCCGGTCAGCACTGTGGAAGGCCACTCTGGTGAACTGGTATTGGGCACTCTGTTTGGTATCGAAGTCGTGTGCATGAAAGGCCGTGGTCACTACTACGAACACCAGAGCATGAAAGTGATGACCAATCCGGTGCGTACCTTTAAACGCCTTGGCTGTGAATTCATGCTGGTGACCAACGCAGCAGGTTCACTGCGACCGGAACGCATTGATGTGGGTTCGCTGGTGGTGTTTACTGATCACATCAATACCATGCCGGAATCGCCGATGACGGGTCCGAATGATGACGCGTACGGTCCACGTTTCTTTAGCCTTGCCAATGCTTACGACAAAACACTGCGTGAAGAAACGCTGGCGGTGGCTAAGGCGCAGAACATCCACCTCAACGAGGGCATTTTTGTCTCCTACACTGGCCCGAACTTTGAGACCGCCGCGGAAATCCGCATGATGCAAATCATCGGCGGCGACGTGGTCGGTATGTCGGTGGTGCCGGAAGTGATCTCGGCTGCGCATTGCGGGTTGCCAGTGCTGGCGGTGTGCGCCATCACCAACATGGCGGAAGGGCTGGGCGATGTAGAACTGTCTCACGAGCAGACACTGCGCTGCGCAAAACTGGCGGAGAAAGACTTCATCACGTTGATCAAATCCTTTATGCGCCATCATTATGCCGCGTAACAATCGCAGATAGCGTGAAAACGAAAAGGGACGATCCATGATCGTCCCTTTTTAGTTATCCATTTTTATATTTAGCGCAACGTCGGTTACTGATGATTCAGGAACGACACCGCTTTGTCCGGGAAGTCGGTAAACAGTCCATCGACTTTTACTTGGTTGTAGAACACATCCAGCATGCCATCGAAGTTTTCCGCATACGGCGCGATGCGGCCTTTGTCGGCGCGGAAGGTGTACGGATGCACCACCAGACCGGCGGCTTTGGCTTCACCCATCAACGGCTTGATGATGATGTTGTCTTTGGTGCTCTTGTCGTCAACCAGCATCGGTTTCCAAGGGCCGATGCCATCGGCGTATTGCGCGACTTTCTTCATGCCACCCGGCTCAAACATCCAGTCGTAGCTGTAAGGCATTGCTGTGTCGCCTTGATAGGTCATGGTTTCATTCCAGTCGGTGTAGGCCATCAACTGTACCAGATTGAGATCCATCTTCATCGATGGCAGCAGCTCATCGTGAATGCGTTTCAGCTCGTTGGCATCAAAACATTGCAGGTAGACTTTGTCGTCTTTGCTGTCGTAGCCGTACTGTTTCAGCACGTCCAACACCGCTTTAGAAATGTCTTTGCCCTCATGGCGATGGAACCACGGCGCTTTGATTTCAGGGTAGATACCGATGTCATAACCGAGCGATTTGTTCAGTCCTTGAATCAGCTCAATCTCTTCAGCAAAGGTGGGCACGGTAAAGGTTGATTTCCACATCGGGAAACGGTCGGGGAAACCGGCCACTTTGTTGCCTTTGTCATCGATGTTGAAACCTTCGGTCACGCGCAGGCTTTTGATTTCCGCCAGTGTAAAGTCGATGGCGTAGTAACGGCCATCAGCACGTGCGCGGCCAGGGAAACGCTCGGCAACGTCGGTCACGCGATCGAGGTAGTGATCGTGCAGAACCACTAGCTGGTCATCCTTGGTCATCACCACGTCTTGCTCGATGTAATCCGGTTTCATGCCATAGGCCAGCGCTTTGGCTTCCAGCGTGTGCTCCGGCAGGTAACCCGATGCGCCGCGGTGGGCAATCACCAATGGATTGGCAGATACGCTCGCGCTGCAAGCCAGAGAGAGCAGAGAAAGGGTCAGAATCTTTTTCATGTGGAATCCTTGTGTTTTGCAGGGCGTGGTTAGAAAAAATCGCGCTCTGAATCGGGGGAAGAGCGCGATGAATGGGGGAGTAAACCACACCTAAATGGAGACATTGTGACAATCTGAAAACGGGCGTTATCGGAGGAGCTGCCCGTTTTCAGTGTGGGTCGCGGGAATTATGCGACCGCTTGTTTGGCTTCTTTATCGGCTTTCGCTTTATGGTGCGCTCGTTCGCCAATCAATGCGTAAATCAGACACACGATGGCGGTAATACAAGAACCAACCAGAATGATGAAACCGCCGTCCCAACCGAAGTGGTCTACGGTGTAACCCAGAATCGCGTTCGCTGCTACAGCGCCGCCCAGGTAACCAAACAGACCGGTCAGGCCAGCCGCAGTCCCTGCTGCTTTCTTCGGAGCCAGTTCCAGCGCGTACAGACCAATCAGCATAACCGGGCCGTAGATCAGGAAGCCGATCGCAACCAGTGCTGCCATGTCAATCGCTGGGTTGCCAGCCGGGTTGAACCAGTAAACCAGAACAGCCAGCAGAACCAGTACCATGAACAAGATACCAGCAGGTGCGCGGCGACCTTTGAACACTTTATCCGAGATCCAACCACACAGCAGTGTGCCCGGAATGCCTGCCCATTCGTACAGGAAGTACGCCCAAGACGATTTATCAACGGTGAATTCTTTCGCTTCACGCAGGTAAACCGGCGCCCAGTCCAGCACGCCGTAACGGATCAGGTAAACGAACGCGTTGGCAATCGCGATTGACCACAGCAGCTTGTTAGAGAACACGTACTTAAAGAAGATCTCTTTGGCCGTCATCTCTTTTTCGTGTGAGGTGTCGTAGTCGTCCGGGTAATCGTTTTTGTACTCTTCGATTGGTGGCAGACCACACGATTGCGGTGTATCACGCATGGTGATCCAGATGAAGATTGCAACCAGAACCGCGAAGAAGGCAGGCACGTAGAATGCAGTGCGCCAGTCGTCGTTGAACATCCACAAACCCAGCAGGAAGATAGGACCGATCAGACCGCCGCCGACGTTGTGCGCGACGTTCCATACAGAAACGATTTCACCCCGCTCTTTGCGCGACCACCAGTGCACCATGGTTCGCCCACAAGCTGGCCAACCCATGCCCTGGAACCAACCGTTCAGGAACAACAGGATGAACATGGCCGTGATGCTGCCGGTTGCCCATGGCATAAAGCCAAAGCAGAACATGACCAGTGCAGAGCAAAGCAGGCCCGCACTGAGGAAATAACGTGGGTTGGAGCGGTCAGACACGCTGCCCATTAAGAATTTAGATAAGCCGTAAGCGATCGAAACCGCAGCCAGTGCGACACCGAGATCGCCGCGGCTGTAGCCTTGCTCGATCAGATATGGCATCGCCAAGCTGAAGTTCTTACGAACCAGATAGTAACCTGCATAGCCTACAAAAATACCGATAAAAAGTTGCCAGCGTAGACGTGTATAAGCGCTCTCAACCCGATCCGGCGACAGCCGTTCGATGTGAGCTTGTGGTTTGAAAATCCCAAACATTGGTGACCTCATTTGTTTTGCGATGGTTTTTAAGTGCGAACGAGAAAAAGTTTGTTTCGTTCGAAATTTCGTGGATTGTTGTTCGAACGTATACTTATTTCTGTGATAAATGTTGCATGTGAATTAATTTGAACATAAAAACAAATGATTAGATTGCAAATTTATGGGGTTACTTCAAAGTTTTGCACCAAAATCGTGTTTTAGATAACACTGATAAATGTTTGTTTTTGTTCGAAAAGGCGTAGTAGAAAAGCGGGTATTTGCTCAAAAATACCCATTCGAAAGTGTGAGGACGGGATAAACGGTGAAAAACTATTCGATGACGAAACCGCCTTTGCCACTGCTTTTGGCTTTGTACATGGCCGCATCGGCCCGCGCCAGCCAGGTTTCTTCACTCAGATGTTGGGTGTGATCGAGCAGTGTCGCGCCAATGCTGCAACTGCAGGGGATGCAATGGCCTTCAATCTCGACGCTGGCGGGCAGCCGTTCCTGAATGCGCTGACAGATTTCCTGCATGTTGACGAGCGGGTCTTCCAGCTCCGTCAGAATGATGGTGAATTCATCACCCGCCAAGCGCGAAACGAAATCCTGCGGGCGAATGGCATCTTGTAGCACCCGGGCGAAGATCTTCAGTAAGCCGTCGCCGATGTGGTGGCCGTAGCGATCGTTCGCCAATTTGAGACCATCCAGATCAATAAACAACAGTGCAGAGCCTTGTTGTTTGTACTTAAGCACGTTGGCGAGCGATTTCATAAAAAAGCTACGGTTAGGCAGACCCGTAAGCGAATCATGATAAGCCTTGAACTCCAAGCTGCTCTGAAACGCCCTCAACTCGGTGACATCCTGACCGAAAATATAAAACCCACCCTGATGCATCTCATCCGGCACCAGTTTGAGATGCAGCACGCGTAATTCGTTGGTGAAAAACAAGGTATTGTCGAAGGTGACGGTTTCACCCTGACGAGCTCGTTCGATATAAGGCGCGCTGCGCGCAAATGCTTCTTCGCCGATCAGATTTTCGATCGTACGGCCAATCACTTCATTCAGTGTGGTATGGAAGTATTCTTCGTAGGTTTTGTTGGCGTACAGATAGCGGTTCTGAGCGTCGATCTGAGCGATCAGGACGGGCAGGCTGTCGACAATCGCATTGAGGTGCACATTCATGCGTGGATTGAGCTGTCGGTTGAGACTGATGTCTTCAATCACAAACGATACGTGAGTTTTGGCGTTTTTATCCAGCAGGCTGGCCTTGATGATGCACCAACTTAAAGTGTCAGCACTGAAGGCGTGCTTGACCTCAAAAATGTGCATATGCTGTTTACCCTGCAACAGATCATCGATGACCTCTGCGACGCTGATTGGCAATGCGGGATTCATAATCTCCCCGATGTCCTGCTGCTCATTGGCCCGCGTGATTTGAGAAAAGCGCTGATTGGCAATTTCAATCTGACCCTTCAGATCCGTGATAGCAATACCCGCGGGTGATTGGTCAAAGTAACACTGTTTCAGCTCATTCATCGGCACATCCTGAATTTGATGTTGTTCTTTCGGCATAAGTTCGTGGGCGTGAAAGCCCGTTGTGTTTGTTTTTATTCTTGTTCTGTTTACGTGACTGAGTCGGTTTAAGTTTAATCCATTTATTCTGCGGACCGTTGCCTCGGATTCGTTGTTTCGCTTTTTCTCAGTTTAGCGTGATGATTTCGACGTCAAATATGTAAACCTTGCATTATTTGTTTCATAAATGAGATAAATTTCGCAGCTTATTGATAGAATTGATGCGTATCAAAGTGACCATAAAGTGAGCATGCTAAAAGTCTCTCCTCAACTAAATTTATATTAATTAAGAGCTTGCTCAGCATGGCCGCTACCGAGAATAAAGATTATCCGGAGAATATCAGTTTTATCTCTACCACCCAGCCTTCTAGCCATATCACTTACGCCAACGAAGCTTTCTGCGATGTTGCAGAGTATGAACTTGATGAGATGTTGGCTCAGCCGCACAACATGGTTCGTCACCCTGAAATGCCCAAAGCTGCGTTTGAGCAGTTATGGCAGTATCTCAATCAGGGAAAAAGCTGGATGGGGATTGTGAAGAACCGTTGCAAAGGTCCCAGGCACTATTGGGTGTCGGCGTTTGTCACACCGATAAAGGATGCGCAGGGTAACATCGTTGAGCATCAATCGGTGCGCTCCAAACCAAGCAAAGAACAAGTCGCGCGCGCCGAGGCGTTGTACGCCAAACTCAATCAGGGGCAAGCCGTCACGGTGCGTCGCTGGCCGATGATGCGCATATTGCAAGGCGCAGTGCTGTCAGGCACGCTCATCAGCGCGGGCTGGATGTGGCAACAGCAGGCGTGGTTGCCGGGTAGCCTGGTGGTGCTGATGCAAATGATCACGCTGGCTGGAATGGGCTACTTACATCGGCGTCATGCTCAGCTGTATAAACTGGCCAGCGAAGCTTACAGTAACCCGCTGATGGAAAAAGTGTATACCGGCTATTGCGATGAATGTTCGCCCGTCGAGCTGGCGCTGATGATGCGTAAGGCGGAGCTGCGTGCGGTGGTTGCACGCAGCAGCGAAACGTCCGGACAAATCCTGAAAGAGGCGCAGCGTGAATTCGACAATATGCGTGGAATCGAACAGGCATTGGCCCAGCAACAGCAGGAAACGGAACTCGTGGCCACCGCAGTGGAAGAGCTGACCTATTCGATCAACGACATCGCCCAGAGTGCGTCGGCCGCGTCACAACTAACTGAAATTGCCCAGAGCGATTCGTTGTGTGGTCTGGAGCGGATTCGTGCCACGGTGGCTCAGGTAAACGCACTGGACAGTGAATTGGCGCAGAGTCAGAAGGTTCTGACCACACTGGCTCAACACAGTCAGCAGGTGGAAACCATTCTGGAAGTGATCACGGCCATTTCTGAGCAAACCAATTTGCTGGCGCTGAACGCTGCTATTGAAGCGGCGCGTGCCGGAGAGTCGGGGCGTGGTTTTGCGGTGGTGGCTGATGAAGTGCGCAAACTGGCGGCCAAAACCGGGGATTCAACCAGTGAAATTCATGCCATGATTGCGGAGTTGCAATCGCTCGCGACACAGGCGGTCTCTTCGATGCAACGTGGTTCGGAACTCTCGCTGCAATGCAAACAAACGGTGGATTCAACTGGCGGTGTGATTCAGGATATTGCGGCCAAGCTCGGTCAGGTGACCCATGAAAGCCAGCAGATTGCAGCCGCGGTGGAGCAGCAGGCGAGTGCGACGCGCGAAATTACTGCCAATGCCGTCAATATTAAGACGTTAACCGAGAAAAATTCACTTGCGGCGTCTTCTTCAGTGCAGCGCACGCAACATCTGGTGCACAACTTAGAACAGTTGCAGCGCCTGATTCATCAGTTTGAACGACATTAAGCCGCTTCGATTGCGGCAATAACAGAAAGGCAACAGGGTGAGATCTCCGCTCACCCTGTTGATCGAGAGATTAGCTGTTTTTGCTTTCACGAACGGTGTACTGGTAATCGACATCGACCACCGCGCGGTACTGAACCTGACCATCCGGTTTGGCAAAGGGTTCGACTTTCACTTCCGCATCTTTCACCTTCATACTGTTTTGTACCAGTTTGGTATCAAACACATTGAGCTCATTGGCCAGCTCGTTTGAAGGCATTCTTTTCAGTTCGCTCACTTTCGCGAAACCGGCATCATACGCTTGTTGTTTCGATGCATACGCATCCGTGGTTAGCGTGGTTTCCTGTTGGGTGGTGCCCATTGACGCAAATGCACCAGCACTAAGGGTCATAGTCGTTAAGATAACAAGTGCTTTCTTCATAACTTTTCTCCTGTTGTTGTGCGACATGCACAGTTTCATATTACGCAACCTTCTGTAAAGAGTCCGTCAGCCCAAGTAAAGCTTGCGATAGGTTTTGTCGGGGATTTCTGACAATCCATGATTTGGTGGTGGATTCTCTAACACTGTTAATTGACTGACCAAAGATTGAACGCCGTTTGACGTTTGTCCGACATACAAAATTTGAAGTGACTCGAAGGGAAATGTGATGATACGAAAACTGGCGGCTGGCTTTGGAAACGGCTCGTCAGTTTGACGATTGAATGGGGTGAAAACCCCACCTTGCGCGCCGTGAAAAGATAAATCCTTGCTAGCTTTGTGGAGCAAAAGCGGTTTTGTACGCCTTGCTTCTCAATGTCAGTTAAAAAGGATAAATCATGAACAAAGTGTTGCAGTTTAGTGCGTTAAGCGCACTGATCATCGGGAGTGTTGCCTCGTTTCAGGTGGCCGCTCATGGCTGGGTGGAATACCCAAGTGCCCGCCAGAATACCTGTTATCAGGATGGAGGCTTTTGGGACAATACGATTCCGAACGCTGCCTGTCAGGCCGCGTTTGATGAATCCGGTGCTTTTCCGTTTGTACAGCGAAATGAAATTTCAGCCAACGTGCCTAACTATCAGGATATGGCACATGTGCAAGCCATCGTGCGCGATGGTTCATTGTGTTCGGCTGCTGACAGTGCCAAATCTGGCTTAAACATTCCGTCACCCTATTGGCAGAAAACCGCCATTACGCTGGATGCGAATCAGCAGATTGAACTGGTGTTCAACGCCACCGCGCCGCACAGCCCATCATACTGGCAGTTCTATTTGACGAAGCCGGAATACAATCACGCTGCGCCGCTCACGTGGGCGGATCTGGAACTGATCGATACCGCAGGTAATGTCGCGGTAGGCGAAGATAAAAAGTATCGTATTGCAGTAACGTTCCCCGTTGGGCGCAGTGGCGATGCCGTGTTGTATACCCGTTGGCAGCGTGAAGATGCGGCTGGTGAAGGGTTTTACAACTGCAGTGATATCTCCTTTGATGGCGGCGCAGGGCCAACAGACCCCACCGATCCCACGCAACCCGTCGACCTGACGGCGCTGGGCTATTTTATTGCGCAGGGATTTGGCCCGGTCGAATCGGGTGATACCGTGCGTTTTCGCACCTTTGATGCCAATGGTAATGAACAGTCAGACATCAACCTTGCTATTTCTGCCAATAACAGCTCGACCTGGGCGGCAGAACTGGCGGGGCAGTTTAATCAACTGACTAACGGGGCTTGGTATATCGGCATCTGGCATGCAGAGATGGGGCATTACATGTTCGATACCAGTAACCTGTTTGCAAACCAAGTTTTCGCGCCGAATGCGACCTTCAGCTATCAGCTATCCCTGATCAAAGGTGAAACGACTCCGCCGACCGGACCTGACAACGCATGGAGCAGCGACACTATCTATAATGCGGGCGATGTGGTCAGCCACAATGGCCGCGAATGGACTGCGCAATGGTGGACGCAAGGTGACGAACCGGGCACTACCGGCGAGTGGGGAGTGTGGCGTTAGGTGTTGGATTCAACAAGAAAATAAAAAAGAGGCGGCATCGCCTCTTTTTTATTGTGCGAGGTTGCTGGTTTCGGCGCTGGCGCTCAGCGTCACTTCGAATGTCATGCCGCCTTCCGGATTGTTCACCGCGCGAATGGTGCCTTGCATATCACGCACGCTGTTGGCGGTGATGGAAAGCCCCAACCCCAGGCCTTCCCCCATTTTTTTGCTGGTCTGGAACGGCTCAAAGATGGTGGTCAGCTTGTCTTCATCAATACCGCAGCCATTGTCACGCACGCGAATCATCACTTTGCCGGCTTCATCTGAGGCACTGATGATCAGTTTCGCTTCCGGTTGATCCTGCATCGCATCCAGCGCGTTGGTGATGAGATTGCCCAGCACCTGCCTCAGACGCTGTTCCTCTCCGCGAACCAAGGGGAGCTCGGATGACATACGCACCCGCACATCCACACGATTGAGGCGCGCCTGATGAACGCGCAAAATTTCCTGCAGCGCATCGGGAATTGATACTGGCGTCAGTGTTTCCGGGCGGTTAAAGGCAAAAGACTTTAACTGCGTAGTCATATTCGCCATCCTATCGATCAGTGTGTGTACCAGCTTCATGTTGGCTTGCGCGAGCTGGGTTTCTCCGCGTGCCAGCAGCAATTCATTGCTCGACAAGAGGGTGCGCAGCCCGGTCAGTGGCTGGTTGAGTTCATGGGTGATCGCACTCGACATGCGGCCCAGTGCTGCCATTTTGCTGGCATCAATCAGTTCCTGCTGCGCTGACTTCAGCTCAGCGGTGCGCTCTTCGACCCGATGTTGTAACTCCTGGTTTGCCGTCTGCAGCGCAATTTCGGCTTTCTTACGCTTACTGATGTCGAGGATCGTCACCAGATAGTGGCGCTTGTCTTTCCATTGCACAGAGGTGAGAGAGAACAAAATCGGGAACAAACTGCCATCGCTGCGCCGCGCCATGGTTTCCACGGAGGTAATGTCGGCCAGTTCCTGATTCCGCGCCAAGTTTTCCAGCAGCAAAGGAATGGTGGCGTTGGGGTTACCAATATCAAACAGCTCCCAGGCGCGCACGTTTTTCACCATCAACTCTGACAGGCTGAAATAGCGCTTAGCCATCGGGTTGATCTCTTCAATCCGGCCAGATTCATCGAGCAGCAGCAGCCCGACGTGAGTCTTCTGAATCATGTTGCGCTGGCGCCGCTCTGACTCCTGCACGATCTCCTGCAACTTACGCTGACTGATCTGTTTCTGGTACTGCTCGTAGCGCAACGTACCCAGTAAGATCAGCAACAACACGACAACCACACAACTCATGCTTATCCAGTTGACCGTCTGATAGAGCGATTTCATCGGCGTCAGATAGGTCAGCGTCCAGTTCAAATCATCCAGCGTGACCGATTGGGCCAGATACGGATCTGATTGCAAATTCCACAGCACCAAACGGGTACCGTTGTACAAATGAATCGGCTGTGCGGCGTTGGTGATGTGCGGATGGGCATTGAGCCAGTCGGCGTTGTATTGCGGGCTGCTGGAGAGAAAGTATTGGCCGCTGGCGTTTTGAAACAGGATCAGTTCATCATTGGCAAACCATTGGTCGGCCAGCACGCTGAGATCAATTTGCACCGCTACAATGCCGACAATATCAAGATCGATGTAAATCGGCGCGGCGAGGAAATAGATCGGCGTTGCGCCAATCGCTTTGGTCACAATGGAAATCCCTTCGCGCTGCTCGTGAATTTTGGCCACGATCGCATCGCCGTCATGAGTATTCCAGTTCTCCGCATCTTTACTGGAAACCAACACGTCGCCGCTGGGCGAAAGTACGTACCAGCCTTTGGTGTTGGCGGCTTTGTCGAGTTTACCCAGCGTCGCCTGCATTTCATCCATGACGGAAGTATCACCGCTCAGCAGTTGTTGGCTGATCAGCTCATTGGTGATGAGATAGGGCAAATGATAAAAGCGGCGCAGCGTTTTGCGCACATCGCCGATGTAGTCCAGCAGACGCTGCTCACCGTGACTTTGTGCCTGCTCCAGCTGCCACTGCTTGACGATATTGGTCGATGCCGACTTAACGCCCAAAATCAGCAATAGAGCGAGCATCGCCAAACCAAACTTTTTCTGCGCTAACGTCATGTATGACACCTGTACTTTCCCTAGTCGGTGATTCAAAAAAGCGCAGCACTGTTGGCCGCGCTTATGGATTACCCGCGGTTACGTTTCGCGACTAACGTGAACTTGTATTCGGTTGGGCTGGTGTAGTTACGGCTGTATTCAAATACTGTCGCATTTTCCAGATAGCCAATCGTCCGTTTTTCAATGATCGGAGCGGTTACATCTATTTTTAACAAGTCCGCGATCTCTTTAGGTGGCAGAATGGGAATAATCTCCTGCTCACTGCGATCAATCACCAATCCTTTTTGATTTTCAATGTAGTCATACTTAGAGCCCTGCATCACCTGATAAGTCAGATCGGGAAACAAGTTGGTCGGCATCCAAGTCTCTTCAACGGTGATAGGCGTGTCGTCGATGTAGCGAACTCGTTTGACAAAGTAAACGCGTTCACCTTCTTTAATGTTGAGATGTTCTGCGATATGCAGAGCCGCTCGTTGAATCTCAAAAGCCACAACGTCACTGTGGGTCACTTTGTTGAGGTGTTCCCACTTTTCAGAAAAGCTACTTTGTTGGTAAATGTCGTAATTGACTTTGTTGGCTTTAACGTAAGTACCGCTGCCCTGAACGCTTTCCAGTTCCTCGTTTTCGACCAATAATTTGATTGCCTGACGAACCGTCACTCGGCTGACTGAAAACTCTTCACGTAATTGTGCTTCTGTCGGCAGGGCTTCACCTACCTTATACTCACCCGAACTGATCTTTTTTCTAATGGCATCAGCGATCTGCCGATACATGGGTAATCTGGCCATACTTTCTCTCAGTAACTGTATGCTTAACAGGGATTTTAACGCTGTCTATAGTTATTTGTATGATACGAAAGTGATTCAATATGACAAGTGCACATTGCTGTTCTTGTGATAAATTAAAATACAACTATAATACATATATTAATACAACTGAGATCTTGATCATGGTATTGATGTATTTAAAAGGTATTATTCCATTGTTGTTGGACGGACAACGAATGTAAACGTGACAATGGGACAAATTATGAAACTTACCTCTCTAACCAATCCGTCGCTGATAACATTACAAACGACATTTGAAAGTCGTGACGCAGCGATTCGTGCACTTGCTGAGATGTTGGATCAGCAGGGAAAATTGCACAACAAAGACGAATATCTACAGGCGGTGTTCGCCCGTGAAACCCAAGGGCCGACAGCGCTTGGGGAAGGTTTGGCGGTACCTCATGGTAAAACCGATGCTGTAAAGGAAGCGGCTTTTGCGATAGCGACACTTAAAGAAGATCTGAAATGGCAAGGCATAGATGATGAGGAAGATGTCAACCTTATCTTCCTCATCGCGATTCCTAACGCCGAAGCAGGTTCGACCCACATGCATCTGCTGACTGAACTGACCACAACATTGGTGGATGATGAGGTTCGAGAAGCGGCATTAAATGCTACAAATGTAGAACAAATTTTTGAATTGCTTGATAACCAAGCAGAACAGGATAAAGAATCAGAGACTCATCAACTCAAAGATGCGCCTACGATTGTCTGTGTGACGGCGTGTCCGGCAGGGATCGCGCATACTTACATGGCTGCGGAGTATCTGGAAAAAGCAGGTAAAAAGCTGGGATATAACGTCTCAGTAGAAAAGCAGGGTGCGAATGGTATTGAAGATCGACTGACCGCAGAGCAATTAAATAAAGCAACAGCAGTCGTGTTTGCTGCGGAAGTGGCGATCAAGGAACTGGAGCGTTTTAATGGTATTCCACGTGTCGAAGTGCCTGTGGCGGAGCCGATTAAACACGCAGAACGTATTTTGCAAGAAGCGGTTGAAGTGGGCAAATCAGGCTCAGGTGCGAATCGCACGGTTGCGAATGACCATCAGCCGAAGAAACTGCCATTAAAAACGGAACTCAAACAGGCGCTGTTATCCGGCATTTCTTACGCTGTTCCTCTGATTGTTGCCGGCGGTACCGTATTGGCTGTGGCCGTGCTCCTCGCGCAAATGTTTAATTTGCAGGATCTGTATGCACAAGAAGGCTCGTGGTTGTGGATGTATCGCAAACTGGGTGGCGGCTTGTTGGGGACGTTGATGGTTCCTGTGCTGGCTGCTTACACGGCTTACTCTCTGGCAGATAAACCGGCATTAGGCCCTGGTTTTGCAGCAGGTATCGCAGCGAATCTGATTGGGTCGGGCTTTCTGGGTGGTGTTGTCGGTGGTCTGATTGCCGGTTACGTCATGCGCTGGGTTAAAGAGAATGTACGTTTGAGCCCTGCATTCAACGGCTTCCTGACTTTCTACTTGTATCCGGTGATCGGCACTTTGGTGGCGGGCTCGTTGATGCTGTTTGTGATTGGGAAACCGGTAGCTTGGTTGAACCAAGGGCTGACAGATTGGCTGAATGGTATGTCGGGGACCAATGCATTGCTTCTGGGTGCTGTGATTGGGCTATTTGTATCATTTGACCTCGGCGGCCCGGTGAATAAAGCTGCTTACGCATTCTGTCTGGGGGCAATGGCTAATGGTGTATATGGCCCTTACGCCATCTTCGGCTCAGTGAAAATGGTGTCGGCGTTTACCGTAACCGCTTCAACCATGTTGGCCCCTAAACTGTTTAAAGACTTTGAAATCGAGACGGGGAAATCCACCTGGCTATTGGGCTTGGCGGGGATCACCGAAGGGGCGATTCCAATGGCAATTGAAGATCCAATCCGCGTCATTGGCTCATTCCTGCTGGGTTCTGTGGTGACGGGTGCCATGGTTGGTGCCGCAGGCATCGGTCTGTCGACGCCAGGAGCGGGCATTTTCTCCATCTTCTTACTTCACGACGCCGGTATTGGCGCGTTTACCGCGGCGGCCATCTGGTTTGGCGCTGCATTGGTCGGAACGGCTATTTCTACCTTGACCTTGGTTGCATGGAGAGCTCATGCAGTAAAAAAGGGCAAGTTTGCCACTGAGGCTGTCACTCAGAACTAATCAGAGCATGGATTCATTCGCTCAATACCACTGTTGGGCGCAGGATTTCTGCGCCCCGAATTCGCTAGAACGAATAAAAAGCAACCACATTTTCACTCATTACTGGCCTCGATGGCTAATTAGGGTAAACCGTTATGACTACATCTCGCGTTCATATCACTCCTCACATGCACTGGGATCGTGAATGGTACTTCACGACCGAAGAGTCCCGCATTCTGTTGGTGAACAACATGGAGGAAATCATGACTCGTCTGGAAAACGATCCGGACTACAAATATTACGTGCTTGATGGACAGACCGCCGTACTTGAAGACTACTTCGCGATTAAACCTGAACACAAACAACGAGTGAAAGCTCTGGTGGAGGCAGGCAAACTCATCATTGGCCCGTGGTATTCGCAAACCGACACCATGCAAGTGTCTGGTGAGTCGATTGTACGCAATATGTTGTATGGATTGCGAGATTGTCTGGCATTGGGTGAGCCCATGAAAATTGGTTATCTGCCGGACTCGTTCTCAATGAGTTCTCAACTGCCTGCCATCTATAACGGCTTTGGCATTCAGCGTGCGATGTTCTGGCGCGGCTGTTCTGAACGCCATGGCACAGACAAAACAGAATTTGTGTGGCAGTCAAACGATGGCAGCGAAGTGACGGCGCAAGTACTGCCGCTCGGGTATGCGATTGGTAAATACCTGCCACAAGATGAAGCAGGCCTGCGTGCTCGCTTGGACAAATATTTCCCTGTGCTGGAAAAACCGTCGGTAACCAAAGATATTTTGCTGCCGAATGGCCATGACCAGATGCCGATTCAAAAAGACATTTTTGAAGTGATGGCTGCACTGCGTGAAATCTACCCGGACAAAACATTCCAAATGAGCCGTTTCGAAGAGGTGTTTGAACGCATTGAAGCTGAACGCGAACAACTGGACACCGTGAAAGGTGAGTTTAACGATGGCAAATACATGCGTGTTCACCGCACGATTTCTTCGACTCGCATGGACATCAAGCTGATCCATGCCCAAGTAGAAAACAAGATCGTCAATATTCTTGAACCGTTGGCGTCGATTGCCTGGACTCTGGGCTTTGAGTATCACCACGGTTTGATTGAGAAGATGTGGAAAGAGAGCATGAAGAACCATGCGCACGATTCAATCGGCTGCTGTTGCTCAGACAAAGTGCACGCGGAGATTCTCAATCGTTACATTCTCGCTGACGATATGGCGACCAATCTGATTAACTTCTATAAGCGCAAGATTGTTGACCACATGCCTGCTCGCGAAGGCTGCGACAAATTGGCGCTGTTTAACCTGTCTCCTTATGCTCGCGATGAAGTGATTAATACCACCATCACCATTCGCGCAGAAGAATTCAATCTGTTTGATGAGCACGGCACGCCCGTTGAATACTTCATTCAGGATCAACGCGTCATTGACCCTGGCAAAATTGACCGCCAGATCGTGCATTACGGAAATTACGATCCGTTCATTGAATATGACATTCAAATCAAACATTCAGTCCCTGCGATGGGCTTTACCACTTTGCATATTCAAGCACATGAAAAAGGTGTGAAAAAAGTCGCAGAGCAAAAAGACTTTCTGCTGGAGAACGAATACTACCGCATCCACGTGAACAGCAACGGCACGTTGGATATCTTCGATAAAGAGACCAAGCATACCTACGCGCAAGTACTGCGCATTGAAGATGGTTCCGATGATGGTGATGAGTACGATTATTCTCCATCTCGTCACGAATGGCTGTTGTATTCAGATGAATTTAAAGCTGACGTGAATGTGAAACATGAAGGCTTCCAATCTGTCGCAAGCATCATGCTGCGAATGAATGTGCCGCAGGATTTGAGCGAACGCGAAGCGCGTAGCGGTCAAAATGGTTTCGTGGATGTTGATTGTCAGGTGGTTCTCAAACAGGGCTCGCGCCGCATTGAAGTAAGGATGGTGCTGGATAACCAGGCGGATGACCACCGTGTTCGCGTGTTGGTTCCTACTCCGTTTGTGTCTGAAACGGTCGTGGCCGACAACCAGTTTGGTCTGATCACTCGTCCTACCAACGATCCGGAAATGGCCAACTGGGAAGCCGATGGTTGGAAAGAAGCTCCGGTTCCGATTTATCAACTGATGAACTTTGCTGCGCTGGAAGATGCTCAGGGTGGAATGGCCATTATGAGCAATGGCCTACGTGAATTTGAAGTGATTTCCGCTCAAGGCAATGAACAGCGCGATACCTTTGCATTAACACTAGTGCGTGGTGTTGGTGTGCTGGGTAAAGAGAATTTGTTGCTGCGCCCGGGCCGTCCTTCAGGGATCAAAATTCCAACGCCGGATTCTCAGGTGAGAGGCAAGCTGGTGTGCGAATTTACCCTGTTTGGTTTTGCGGGTAACCACATTGACGCCAATGTGATGGCGGCTGCCCGTGACAATGTGACGCCGATTCAGTGTTACAACAAAATTCCTTACAACGCGATGAAACTTAATGTCGGTGAGCAGAATTTGCCATTGACCCATAGCCTGCTTAGCAAAGATCAACGCGGCGCGGTACTGAGTGTGCTGAAAAAAGCAGAAGATGAAAATGCCTTAATTTTAAGGGTTTACAACCCATCGGAATCCGCCGTGGTTGAAGATGCCGTGCAAATTCATGGTGGTGTAACGTCTTGGCAGGCGGTGAGTTTGGATGAAAAAGCCATTTCGAATGACGTAGATACCGAGTCGTTTGGTGTGCTCAAACCTTGTCAGGTGAAATCTTTCCGTTTCACGTTGTAATTTTCTGCAATACCCGCTCTTCGGAGCGGGTAAGGATCCTTTCATGAAAATCGTTATCGCGCCTGATTCTTTCAAAGAGTCCTTGCCAGCACTGGCGGTGTGTCAGTGCATTCAACACGGATTCTCTGCCGTCTTTCCGAATGCTGACTATCATCTGATGCCTTTAGCCGATGGAGGAGAAGGAACGGTCGATGTGCTGTTGAAAGCGCTCAATGGCGAGAAAATCGTCTCTCGGGTCGAGGGGCCGCTCGGCGACATCATCGCCGCCGAATGGGCGCTTTTGGATAATGGGCGTACAGCACTCATTGAAATTGCTCAGGCATCCGGGCTCGATAAAGTGCCTATGCAGCAGCGTAATCCATTGATCGCCTCAACCTACGGTACAGGGCAAATCATTCAGCAGGCACTGGATCTCGGTGTGAAAAAAATCCTCATAGGATTAGGCGGCAGTGCGACCAATGATGCTGGCGCTGGGATCATTCAAGCGCTTGGCGGGGTGCTGCGCAAAGCCAACGGAGAAGTCATCGGCCGAGGCGGGCGGGCGCTTGCTGATGTTGCCGAAATAGACCTGACGGCACTCGATGGTCGCTGCGCTCACGTTGACATGGTGATCGCTTGTGATGTGGCGAATCCTCTGACTGGCCCTGCAGGAGCCAGCCATATCTTTGGTCCGCAGAAAGGTGCAACGCCAAAGGATGTGGCACAACTTGATGAGGCGTTGACTCACTTTGCTGATCTGGCCGCGAAAAAGTGTGGCACTCATTGTGGCAACATGCCCGGCTTTGGGGCCGCTGGCGGTGCACCACTTGGGTTGTCACTGCTGTTTCCCATTGAGATGAAACCGGGCATTGAGATGGTGTTGGATGCCCTTGATGCAGAGAGCGTTCTGAAAAATGCTGACCTGGTTATTACCGGCGAGGGGCAGATGGACAACCAGACTCTGCAAGGCAAAACCCCGTTTGGTATTGCGCAAAGGGCGGCAAATCTAGGCATTCCGGTGATTGGTATTGCGGGTTCTCTGGGGGCTGAGACGGATGCTCTGAATCTCCATTTTGCAGGGGTTTTCGACTCAGTCCGCGCACCGCAATCATTGGAGCAAGTGCTCTCTGAAGCGAGTGAGAACCTACAACGTACCGCACGTAATGTCGCGGCGATGCTGAAACTGGGCACGAATCTGACAGGAGGACATTAAGATGGCACTGTTTAAACTGGATAATGTCATTCAGAACTACGCTTGGGGCAGCAAAAGTGCTCTGACGGAGATGTTTGGAATCGCCAATCCACAGCAGCAACCTCAGGCCGAAATCTGGATGGGGGCACACCCCAATGGTTGTGCCAAGGTGCATGGTACGGGCGAGTCGTTGGCGGATCTTCTGGCGAAGAATGGCAAACGCTATCTGGGGGAGTACACGGCAGCAAGATTTGCTGAACTGCCGTTTTTGCTCAAAGTGTTATCCGCTGAGGCACCGTTGTCGATTCAGGTTCACCCCAATAAGCGCAATGCGGAAATCGGATTTGAACGCGAAAATCAACAAGGAATTGCGCTGAATTCGCCGCAGCGAAACTACAAGGACGCGAATCACAAACCAGAGTTAGTTTACGCGCTCACTTTTTATCGTGCGATGAATGGCTTTCGTCCGATTCCGGACATCATCGAATTATTTGGTCAGATCAGTATTCAAGCGCTAGAACAAGATTTGGCGCTGCTTGAGAGCCAGCCAACTAACGCTGGGTTAAAAGTGTTTTTTACCACGTTAATGACGATGAACGATGAGCGAAAAACTGAAGTATTGCAGCAACTTAAACAGTCAATGTTGCGTCCGGCTAAAACGTCACAACTGCGTGAAGCTTTGCAGTATATCGAAGAATTTGAGCAGTTGTTTCCCCATGATATCGGCCTGCTTGCTCCGCTGTTTCTCAATACTGTAGAGCTGGCCCCGGGGGAAGCGATGTTCCTGCATGCAGAAACCCCCCATGCGTATGTTCGAGGAACGGCGTTGGAAATTATGGCCAATTCCGACAACGTACTCCGAGCCGGGTTGACGCCTAAACATATCGACGTTGCAGAGTTGATTCGTAACACCAGCTTTGACCCGATGAATCCACAAGAGATCAAACTGGCTCCGGTTCACAAAGATGGCAAACAAAGCTATCCGGTTCCGGTGGATGATTTTGCCTTCGATATTTTAACGGTGACCGATGAAATCCGAGAGCAGTACATCCGCAGCGCAGAGATCCTATTCTGCATTGATGGGCAAGTGAATGTGACGTGCGAAGAACACACGATTGTGTTGTCGGCGGGTGAGTCGGCATTTATCAGTAATGATGCATTACGTTTCAGTTATGCCGGCCAGGGAACACTTGCTCGGGCATACAACTAGTCGGTTTGTCTTTTGTGGCTAAATTACGCTCCTAACCCTCGTTAGCCAGGCCCATCTTCGGATGGGCATTTTTTGTTGTAAGTGATGGGTGATTCGCGGCTTTGTATCTGGTAACAAAGAAGTGAGAAGCAGCTCCTTTCTTTGCGGCGCTTTTTTCCTTACCGTATCGCGAGATAGGAAAAGGAAGCATGGCATGAGTAGTCAGGACGCATTACCGATCGCGTTAATTGAAGATGATGACATTGTCCGTCAGGCCACCAGTCAGTGGCTGCAACTGGCGGGCTTTGATGTATGTGTGTTCGCCGACGGGCGAGCCGCGCTGGAAGGATTAAAGGCGCAGCGCTTTGCGACCATCATCAGTGATGTTCGCCTGCCGGATTACGATGGCGTAGAAATGTTGTCTGAGCTGAAAAGCCTGCAGCCGCATACGCCAGTGATCTTGATCACGGGTCATGGCGATGTGGACATGGCGGTTAAAGCGCTGCAAAAAGGCGCGTACGACTTTATTGAAAAGCCGTTTAATCCGGAGCGCCTGTCGAGCACCGTCGCGGATGCGGTGAGTAAGTTTCACAGTGAAGCGCAGTCGCAAGACAGAAGCCATTATCTCTCCACGCTGCAAGGGCTGGAGCAAGTCCTGATCGGGCGCAGTAAAGTGATGACGGCACTGCGTGAGCAAATTGCCAAAGTGGCGGCGATTGACACCAACGTCATCATCTACGGCGAAACCGGCTGTGGTAAAGAGCTGGTGGCGACCTGTCTGCATCAGGAAAGTCCGCGCCGACATTTCAATTTTGTGCCAATTAACTGCGGCGCTATTCCGGAAAGCCTGTTTGAAAGCGAGCTGTTTGGTCACGAAGCGGGCGCGTTTACCGGCGCGGTGAAAAAGCGTATCGGGAAGTTGGAGTTTGCCGACAAAGGAACGCTGTTTCTCGATGAAATCGAGAGTATGCCGCTGTCGATGCAGGTCAAAGTACTGCGGGCGCTGCAAGAGCATGTGGTGGAACGCGTTGGTGGCAACCAGAAAGTGGCGATCGATTTGCGTGTGATTGCGGCTGCCAAAGAAGATCTGTTGGAACATCCGGAGTTTCGTCAGGACTTGTTCTATCGTCTCAACGTGGCGCAGCTCTATTTGCCGCCGCTGCGCGAACGCGACGAAGATGCGTTGTTGCTGTTTGAACACTTCACGTTGCAAGCCAATCCGCAAACCCGCGTCGCCAGCGAAGCGGATCAGCATGCACTGCTCAGCTACGCCTGGCCGGGTAACGTGCGTGAACTGCGCAACGTGGCCATTCGTTTCGCACTGGATGAATCGCTGACAGTCGGGGAAATTTTGGCCAGTCGCCCGAATGCCACCACCGAAGAGGCCAGCGCCGGATTGCCGCTGTCGATTCAGTTGCAAACGTTCGAGCGCAAGGTGATTCACGATGCGCTGACCAGGCATCGCGGCAGCATCAGCGACACCATGAGAGAGCTGGATCTGCCGCGTCGCACCCTCAATCAGAAAATGCAGAAGTATGGGCTCAATCGCAGCGATTACACCCAGGATGACGAGGAGACGCGTTCCCAATCCAGCGGCAAGTAATTTGGGATAGGCAAAATTTTGCTCATTAGGATTCAATGGCATTTATTAACATTGATCACAATTCGTTAATGAGTTGTGATCAAAAACCGCAATAAGCACCGCTTTTTACTCGTCACCATCGGCGAAATTTTGCTTATGCCTAATCGGGCGAATAAGCGGATTTTTGCTCATTTCGTTGACTGACTTTTATTATTTCAAATAAATTCAATCGCTTAGTTTTTGGCATTGTCTTTGCTCTATAGGGATAGACCTAAACAATCGGCTAGGGCAGCGGACATTCGCTTCCAACCAATTTCCGCACTGTCGATAGGAAGGGTTACTCGCTATTTCCGGCGAACAACAATAATGACACGGAGAGTAAAGATGAAACACAAACGCCTGGCCAAAACCCTACTGGCCGCCGCCGCTTCTTTTGGTCTGCTGGCAGGAGCGCACGCTGCTGAAGAACGCAGCTACATTCTGGCGACCGCTTCAACCGGTGGTACTTACTACCCAGTTGGTGTTGCTCTGGCGACACTGAGCAAAGTTAAACTGAGTCCGACTTACCACTTCTCCCTTTCTGCTATCAGCTCTGCGGGGTCGGGCGAAAACGTCAAAATGCTCAACGAGAATGAAGCGCAATTTGCGATTCTGCAAGGCCTGTACGGCGCTTGGGCATGGGCGGGTGAAGGCCCATACAAAGAGCGTCAGACACAACTGCGCTCGGTTTCTATGCTGTGGCAGAACGTCGAACACTTCATTGTACGTTCTGATTTAGCGCCAAACGGCAGCATTGCCGATATGGCGAATATGCAGGGCAAGAAATTCTCAATCGGTTCGAAAAACTCAGGCACAGAGTACTCGGGTCGCCAGATCATGAAAGGTCTGAGCATCGATCCGGACAGCTTCAATCTGGCGTATCTGGGCTACAGCGGCAGTGCCAGTGCGCTGCAAAACGGCACGATTGATGGCATGAACACGCCAGCAGGTGTCCCTGTCGGTGCGGTAACTCAGGCGTTTGCGGCGCTGGGTAACGATATCAAAATCCTGTCGTTCACTGATGAGCAAATCAAACAGGCGAACGGCAACTATGAGCTGTGGACCAAATACGTCATTCCAGCCAACACTTACCCAGGTCTGGATAAGCCAATCACCACCATCGCGCAGCCAAACTTCCTGGCGGTGCGTGATGACATCTCAGAAGAAGATGTGTACCAGCTGACCAAAACCATGTACGAAAACCTGGCGTTCCTGCAAGGCATCCATAAAGCGACCAAAGCCATGGCGATTGAAAAAGCCATCGCTGGCCTGCCTCTGCCATTGCACCCAGGTGCGGCTCGTTACTACAAAGAAGTGGGCATCAACATCCCGGCTCAGTTAATCGCTGAGTAATGCTGCAAGCCGCCTCGACTTGAGGCGGCATTTCTCATTTTCTATGGTTAATTGTGTCCGGTATTTGACGGGCATTAGCTGTAGAGCCGTGGAGTATCAATATGAGTGAACCACTGGATCAAGAACTACAAAAATATGAACTGCCAACCCGCGATGCCTTTCCGTGGGTGACGAAAACCATTGCTGTGCTCGGTGTGCTGCTGTCGCTCGCCCACATCTGGTTTAATACTTTTTCAACGTTGCCGGAGCTGTGGATCTCCGCCACCCACTTTGTCGGTTTTGCGATGATCTGCGCGCTGTGGTACCCGGCCAGCATTCGCTGGCGTGACAGCAAAATCGCGCTCGGCGTCGACGTAATGATTGCCCTGGCAGCGCTAGCGTGCCTGATTTATATCCCTCTGGCAGAAGATGCACTCTATGCGCGCGGCGTGAAATTCGTCACCAGTGATTGGGTGTTTGCCATTATGGCGATTGTGATTGCGATTGAAATGATTCGCCGCACCATGGGCTGGTTCATTCCCATCTTGATTATTGTCTGCCTGAGCTACGTGGTGTTGTGGGGCAAATGGGCGGGGGGCATTTTCCATTTCCCGGGCCTGAGCATGGAAACCCTGCTGTATCGCAGCTTCTATTCTTCTGAAGGGATGTTCGGGTCGATTTCCCGTATCAGTTGGAGCTTTGTCTTCATGTTCATCCTGTTTGGCGCCTTTCTGGTGCGCTCCGGGGTGGGCGATTACATCATTGACGTCTCGCGCGCCGCTGCGGGCAAAGTCATTGGCGGGCCGGGCTTTATTGCCGTGTTGGCTTCCGGTCTGATGGGGTCGGTGTCGGGTTCCAGTGTGGCGAACACTGTATCGACGGGCGTGATCACCATTCCGATGATGAAGAAAGCGGGCTTCCCGTCGCGATTTGCAGCGGGTGTTGAAGCCGCCGCGTCTACGGGGGGGCAATTGATGCCGCCAGTAATGGGCGCCGGGGCATTCATCATGGCGTCTTATACCCAAATTCCGTATGTTGATATTGTCGCGGTGTCGTTTATTCCAGCGCTGATCTACTTCTTGTCGGTGGCGTTTTTCGTCCGTATCGAAGCCAAACGCAGCGGCGTACAGAAGATAACCACCAGTGACGAATCGTTCCTCAAAGTGCTGGTGTCGGGCTGGCATAATCTGATCCCGCTGTTTGTGCTGGTCACGCTGTTGGTGCAAGGTTTTACCCCGACTTATGCGGCGGGCCTGTCGATTCTGTCGGTGATTGTCGCGTCATGGTTCTCGAAAGAACACCGCATGGGCATCAAAGAAATCATTGATGCGCTTGAGCAGGGTGCGAAAAACATGGCCACTACGGCTGTGCTGCTGGTGGGTATTGGTCTGGTCATTAACGTAATCAGTACCACCGGTATCGGCAACACGTTCTCGCTGATGATTGATAACTGGTCTGGCGGCGATCTGCTGACCATGTTGGTGCTGATCACGCTGGCGTCTTTGGTGCTCGGAATGGGTCTGCCGGTAACGGCAGCGTACATCGTATTGGGCACACTTTCTGCGCCTGCGCTGTACAAACTGATTGCAGAAAGCCAGTTGGTCGACATGATTGCTGCTGGTCAGTTGCCTGAACAGGCCAAAGCGATCTTCATGCTGGCCGCGCCGGATAAACTGGAACTGCTCAATGCGCCGATGGCGCTGGAAAAAGCCAAAGAGTTGGTGGAGTTGGTGCCGGCAGACTTCCTCGATACGCTGCTGCAACAAAGCTTGGGTCTTGAAGCGGTGGGCTTGGCGCTGCTTTCTGCGCACCTCATCATCTTTTGGCTGTCGCAAGACAGTAACGTCACACCACCCGTGTGTCTGACGGCATTTGCTGCGGCAACGATTGCCAAAACACCGCCAATGCGCACAGGCCTGACGGCGTGGAAAATTGCCAAAGGCTTGTATCTGGTGCCGCTGTTGATTGCCTATACCCAGTTGATCGACTGGGATCCGATGACCGTGATCACAATTGGTTTCTTCGCCATTGTCGGCACGTACGCCATGATCGGTGCCATTGAAGGCTTTTTGGAAGGCCCGCTCAACTGGCCGATACGCGCACTGCTGGCGGTGATTGGTATCGCGTTGGTGTGGCCAAACATTCCGTTGCTGGTTCGCGTGGTGTGTGTCGCACTGTTTATTGCGATTTTCATCTACAGTGGCCGACGTCCGAACGTCGCCATGAAAACGGCTTCAGCATAAGGAACGCAAATGAACACCCATTTTGATTATGTGATTGTGGGCGGCGGTATTGTTGGTGTTTCGACGGCCTGGCAACTCAAACAGCAATATCCGGATAAGTCGATTCTGCTGGTGGAGAAAGAGGCAGGCTTCTCCCGCCATCAGACCGGGCACAACAGCGGGGTGATCCATGCGGGCGTCTACTACGCGCCCGGCAGCCTCAAAGCGGATTTTTGCAAACGCGGCGTGGAGCGCACGTTGTCGTTCTGCGCCAAACACGATATTCCGGTAGAGAATTGCGGCAAACTTCTGGTCGCCACCAACGAGGTTGAGTTTGAACGTATGCAGGCGCTGTTTGAGCGTTGCCTGCAAAATGAACTCGATGTGGAACTGCTCGATGCCGCGCAACTGAAACTGGCGGAGCCTAACATCACTGGCCTTGGTGCGATTTACGTCAAAGCGACCAGCATCGTCAACTACCGTTTAGTGACCGAGAAAATGGCGGAAGAGTTCAAAGCATTAGGTGGTGAAGTGTGTCTGAGCACCGAAGTGGTGGGGTTGAATGAAACCGAGCAGGAGATCAGCGTGCAGTGTCGTTATAAAGGCTCGCCGATCACTTTCCACAGCCAGTTCCTGGTGTCGTGCTCTGGCCTGATGGCTGATCGCATGACCAAGATGCTGGGGCTGGAGACGGATTTTCAAATCATCCCGTATCGCGGTGAATACTATCGCCTTGCGCCAAAACACAATCAGGTGGTGAAACACCTGATTTACCCGATTCCGGATCCTGAACTGCCGTTTTTGGGCGTGCACTTAACGCGCATGATTGATGGTTCGGTCACGGTTGGGCCGAATGCGGTGCAAGGGTTTAAGCGCGAAGGTTATGGCAAAGTGAACATCAGCGTGCGCGATGTGTGGGAGATGCTTCGCTTTAGTGGTTTTTGGAAAGTGACCGCGAAGAACTTGAAAACCGGGTTGGTGGAGATGAAAAACTCGCTGTGGAAGCCAGGCTATCTGCAACTGGTTCGCAAGTATTGCCCGAGCATTGAATTGGCGGACTTACAACCTTATCCGGCGGGCATTCGCGCTCAGGCGGTGTTGTCGGATGGCACCTTGGTGCATGATTTTCTGTTTGCGGAAAGCCCACGCAGCTTGCATGTGTGCAATGCGCCATCGCCGGCCGCAACGTCGGCAATGCCGATTGGTGAATACATCTGCCAGAAAATCGCAGATAAAGCGCCGCCCGCGCAGTCTCAGGCCGCGTAATAGAAGAAGGGGCTTTCGCCCCTTTTTCTTGTATCGCCTCACACGTGTTTAGCCACACAAATCGCCCAGTGTTGCGCCTTGGGTGATGGTGAACTCACCATCGAGGGTGCGATACACCACAGCGTGCCAAACCTGACCATCTTGCGTATCAAACTCAATAGCATAGTTGGTGCCGTTGACCACCTGCGTTTTCACCGCAAGAATCGATTTCAGCCGCACGTTGTTGCCCATCTGAGCCAGCACTGCGTCTACCGCTTGTTCTGCTTCCGGAGAGACGTCGGCGTCGTGCCAGCCTCCGGCCAGCTTCTCATTGCTGCACATGGCGCTGGTGGCATTGTCGGTCACCTGCGGTACTGCGTTTTGGGTCGAATTGCCTTCTGCTGCGGATTGCTGAGCCTGATCGCACCCGGCCAGCAGAATCAGACCGAGGCAAGGGATAACGAACTTTTTCATACGAGACCTTTTGGTTTACACATCATTAGGGGTTAGACTTGCGTCCTTCGCTCCATTACGTTGTACTCCCTCAATATCGGAACAGAGACAAAAGGCCGTCAAGCTTATGTTAGAAAAAGAAAACTTGCTGAAACTGACTCGGGTGCAGATGCCGTTTGGCAAATACGCCGGACGCGTGCTGATTGACCTGCCGGAAGAGTATCTGTTGTGGTTCGATAAAAAAGGCTTTCCGGAAGGCGAACTGGGGCAACTGCTGCAGTTGTGCCTGGCGTTGAAAATTGAAGGTCTCGACAGTGTGGTCAAGCCACTGAAACGGATGTAGCGGCATGTTGGTTATTTCAAACAACGTCACGCTGGCCGACTGGGAAATCGAAATCAACGCGATTCGTTCGGCGGGCAATGGCGGTCAGAATGTTAATAAAGTCGCCACCGCGATTCATCTGCGCTTTGATATTCAGCGCTCGTCGCTGCCAGCTATTTACAAAGAACGATTGCTTAAAGTTTCCGACAGCCGCATTACATCAGATGGCGTAATCGTGATTAAATCGCAGGAATTTCGCACCCAACTACAAAATAAAGAGGCCGCGCTGGAGCGACTCAAAGAGCTGATCTTGTCTGCGATGGTGGTGCAGAAAAAGCGCCGTGCGACCAAACCGACGCTGGGCTCACAACGCCGCCGTATGGATGGTAAATCCAAACGTGGCGAAACCAAGGTTTTGAGAAAGAAAGTCGATTATTGAGTGAATGGAAGAGACGATAACCCCAAGTCGGTTGAGGTTGCTTGGGGTTATCGTTTTTTTTTGCGCGAATTGATGACCTGAAGTCAGGTCGAGAATCAGATCGGAACCACCAGAATATCGATGGGGGATTTGTTGATCAGATGGCGAGAATAGGAGACTAACTTGCTGACAAAGTCATGGTGGTGACCGCAAATCAGCAGATCAAAACCGTTATCGGCGATGATCATCCCGAGTTTGTCACTCAGATCGCCAGTGCCGACATAGAAATGTTTGATCGGAAAATCGCTGTATTGTTGTAGCGATTTGAGCATTTTGTTTGAACGGTCATTGAGCGGCTTCTGGTTCGGATCGGCCTGAATGTCGATCAGCTCTTTGTAGATCTCGCCAATGGTGCCATCGATATGAATAAATGACACGTCCGCGCCCGTTACCTCGGCAAACGACACCGCTTTATCGATGAGCGGTTTGCTGTCGTCTGAGAGTTCGAGCGCGACCAGGATATGTTGGTATTTCATCACTACACTCCTATGCTTAGACACGGTTTGCCAATCACCAGATTG